>CAZWDN010000089.1:0-15761 GCA_964633125.1 uncultured Pirellula sp.
TCACGGGATAGATTTCGCCGCCGGATTCACGGCAGATCGCCGTCAGGCCGTAGGGACCGAAGTTGGTTTCCTGGTTGCCCATCATCAGCGGGCCGAAGCCGCCGTCGAGCGTGATCCATTCGACATCGCGCGATTCGGGGCCTTGGGCGAATTGGCTCCCTTCCGGTCCGGCGGCCGTGGCTCCGGTCGTGCCGAACGGCGCGGCGGAGCAAATCACGTACACGGGAATCGTCGCCTTCTGCACGAGATCGGTCACGCGATCGCGTTCGGCCTGATCGTCGCCGATTTCATCGGTGACGACGACAATCGCGACGTTGCGCAGTTGCGGCGGTTCGGCATAGGCGCCGTACTTCTTCACGGCGGCGTCGATCGCTTGGAAGGTGTTTTCGATGTTGCCGTCGGTGCCGCTCTTGATTTCGCCCACGGCGCCGAGGAATTTCTCCGTGTCGGCCGTCGGTTCGTCAGTTACGAATTGAGCGCGCGAGGCGAACCCGCCGACCACGGACAGCAGGCGTGCGTTGGCAGGGTCGGCGGCCGGCGCTTCGCCGGGGATTTTCAGCAGCGGATAATAGTTCTTCAGGTGCGTGAGCACCTCTTCGCGTCGGCCGTCGGCGCTGGGCGAGCGATCGAAGAGCCAAACGACGAGCGTCTTGCGGAGCTCCATCGATTCCTTGAGCTTCTTGCAGACGCGGGCCGTGGCGATGTCGGCGTTGACGATGCCGGCCATTTCCGCCATGGCGAACGGATCGGTCGTTTCCGGGACGCTGGGAGTCGTCGTAGCCGACTTTGCCGTGCCCACGGCCTGCGCCGCGGGATTGGTGGTCGCGGCGGTCGGAGCGGGCGTCGTCGATTGCCGAGTGTGCGTGTACGCCGGCGGAAGTTCGACGACTTCGTGCGTCGGCTTCGGCTTGGTGAGGACAAACTTATAAACGGCGAACCCCAGCGCCGGAAGCGCGAGCAGTGTAATCACCGCCAATACGACGGGGGTGTAATCCTTCTTCTTGCGCATCGGGCGGCGCTGATATCCGTAACTCATCTCACATGGCTCCGACGATTTCCGCGAATGCCTGTCTGTTCCGCAGTAGGCCGACTTTCATTCTAACAACAGGGCATTCTAGCAGCCGGGGCCCGTAGCGCGAGGGGGCGACATTGCCCGCGAAGATGCCGTTAAGAAACGATTGCGCGGTCAAGGGCCGACTGCACTTAGGCGCAAGAAAAAGCCCGCCGCAGGCGGGGCAGGAACCTGCGGAGGGCGAAGTGGTCAGGGGTTTGAGCCCCCCTAACTTCCGCTAATTCTGCTCCTGTGGAACCATCGTTCACAATCCCCCTGAAGAGTGGAGGGTGCATTTCGAAATGCACTTGTTTTATGGCTGTTTTGTGGTTGCTACGCGTTTCGAAAGTTCATGCTCATGCGATGTGCCGGGATCAAGTTTGGTTGATTGGAAGCTTCGAACCGAATAAATTGGGACTGCTGCGCGTGTCATATGAGCACGCTTTCCCCGCCCGCCGCTCGTTCTCCCGCCCTATCGAAGCGAAATCGCTCCGTCTGCCCCTCAAGCAGGCGATGTGGTTCTCCTTCGCCGAATTCCCCGCCGCCGACCGCCGCAGGTTTTACTCCGCTCATGGGTGACACGGAATCTCGAACCTCGTTTTCGACGCGCGCGAATCCGGCGGCAGTCCTGCCGATGTGGATCGTCGTCGCCGCGGTGGTCGCATCGATCGTCGTAAGCTCCGGCGCGACAGCGGCCATGGAGCAGAGCGCTCAGCCTGCTACCGCTTCGTCGCACGATCTCGACGTGGCCAAGCAGCCGCTGCCCGACTTGGAGCGAACCGTCGTCGGCAAACAACGGACGAGTTTCTTGCGCGACGTTCAGCCGGTTCTCACGAAGGCGGGCTGCAACATGGGCGCCTGCCACGGCTCGCTGCAAGGTCGCGGCGGCTTGATGCTGTCGTTGCTCGGTTACGACGCCGCTAAGGACTACGATGCGCTCTTCAAACATTCGCGCGGTCGGCGCGTCTCGGCCGCTGCCCCGGAGCAAAGCCTGATCTTGCAAAAAGCGACCGGCTCCGTGCCGCACGGGGGCGGGATTCGCATTACTCGCGAGAGCGAATGTTATCAAGTGCTGGATCGCTACATTGCCGAAGGCTGCGTATCGCCCGAAGCCGAGTTGGCGCGCAGTTCGAAGCCTGCTCAGGCTTCGCCCGTCGTGACGAAGCTGAACGTAACGCCGGTGGAACTGGTGCTCGAGCCGGGCAAGTCGGCCAAGTTGCAGGTGCAGGCGGTTTGGAGCGATGGATTCGTCCAAGAAATCACGCCGTGGGCGCTCTACGACGTGCGCGATAAGCAACTCGCCGATGTCGGTCGCTCGGGCACGGTGTCGGCGCTACGCGCGGGGCGCGTGCCGGTGACCGTGCGCTACATGGGGCAGGTCGCGGCGGTCGACGTGACGATTCCCTACGGACCGTCGCGCGAATTGGCGGATTTCACGCCGCGTAATTTCATTGACGAAATCGTGCTGCGCGAATGGCGCAAGCTCGGCCTGCAACCGGTGGAAACCTGCGACGACGCCGAATTTATCCGCCGCGCGTATTTCGACCTCATCGGCACGTTGCCGACGGTCGAAGAAGTACGCGCGTTCTTGAGCGACGGCGCGGCGGACAAACGATCAAAGCTCGTCGACGGATTGTTGGAGCGTCCCGAGTACGTCGACTTCTGGTCGCTCAAGTGGAGCGATCTGCTGCGCGTGCATCGGCGCTATGTCGGCGAAAAGGGGTTGGAGAGTTTCTCCGCGTGGATTCGTCGCGCCGTGCGCGAGAATCGGCCGATCGACGCACTGGCGCGCGAACTCCTCACCGCGCAGGGGAATCTCTACACGTCGGGGCCCGTCGCCTATTACATGATCGATCAAAAGCCGGAGGAACTCGCCGAGACGACGTCGCAGGTGTTTCTCGGCATTCGGCTGCAATGCACTAAGTGTCATCATCATCCGCTCGAGGTTTGGGGCCAAGAAGACTATTACGGTCTCGCGGCCTTCTTCACCAAGCTCGAGATGAAAGATAACAAGGACGAAGGGCGATACGGCGGGGCGCGGCTCGTGAAGGTGACGAGCAAGCAGCCGAAGAATCGTAAGCTGGAGATGGACGCGCCGCCGCTGTTTTTCGATCGTAAGCTCGACCTCGAAGGGCAGGTCGATATTCGGCAAGCGCTCGCCGACGCGGTGACGTCTCGCGACAATCCGCTCTTCGCACGGAATTTCGCCAACCGGTATTGGGCCTACCTCACCGGGCGCGGCTTGGTCGAACCGATCGACGACGTGAGGGCCACGAATCCGCCGTCGATTCCGCTGTTGCTCGATGCTCTGGCGCGGGATTTCACCGAGCATGAATACGACGTGAAGCACATGCTGCGGACGATTTGCAATTCGGCCGTGTATCAACGGGCCTCGCGCGTCACGCCCGGCGAGCGCGAGAATCCGCAGTTTTACACGCACCGCGCCCCGCGACGCTTGCCGGCCGAGGCCTTGCTCGATGCGGTAAATCGAGCGACGGGCGCCGCCGACGTGTACGAAGGCATTCCCGAAGGAACACGAGCCATTGCGCTGCCCGACCCGAGCGTGAAGTCGTACTTCTTAGACTTGTTCGGCCGCCCGGCCCGCAACAGCGGTTGTGAATGCGCTCGCGGCGGCATGCCGGACTTGTCGCAAGCCCTGCATCTCGCCAACGGCACGTACCTGCACGACAAGATTGTGCGCGAGCGCGGGCGCATCGATCGTTTGACTTCCGGCAAAGGTACGCCGGACGCGATCATCGACGAATTGTATTTGGCGACGTTGTCGCGGCTGCCGCGCGACGACGAGCGACAAACCGTCAAAGAACTCCTAGCGACGGCCCCCAGTCCGAAGGAAGGCTATCAGGATTTGCTTTGGACGTTGATCAACTGCACCGAGTTTCAGTTTAACCATTAGGATCGTTGTCCCGCCGTTCGGTTCCCCTCGCCCCTTGCGGGAAAGGGGCCGGGGGTGAGAGATAAGAATCGCAAACGAAGCCGCCACGTCAAACGACGAGAATCCAAGATGTTCAGCCTCTCTCACGCGACGCACAATTGCGAAGGCTCCAGCCGTCGCGACTTCCTTAAGGTCGGCGGTCTGTCGCTGTTCGGCCTGACGTTGCCGAAGCTCTTGGAAGCTCAGGCGACGGCTGCCGCGTCCGGTAAGCCGGGGCGTGCGAAGCCGCGCGACGTGAATTGCATCCTGCTCTGGACCGACGGCGGCATGAGCAATATCGACACGTTCGATATGAAGCCCGAAGCGCCGGTCGAGTATCGAGGCGAGTTTCAACCGATTGATACGAACATTCCCGGCGTGACGGTTTGCGAGCATTTGCCGTTGATGTCGCAGCGGCTCGACAAGCTCTGCCAGGTGCGCACCATTACGCACGGCGGCGGCCAGCATGCCGAAGCTTGCCACTTTATGCTCACCGGCTATCCGCAAGTGCCCGACGTTTCGGCGCAGCCGGTCGGTTCGACGGTCTACCCGATGTTCGGCTCGATCGTCGGCCGCGAGAAGGGCTGGCGCAACGGCCTGCCGCCGAACGTGCAATTTGCGGCCGGAGGCATCAAATACTCCGGCGGCGGCTATATGGGCTCGGCCTATAACCCGCTGATGGTGAAGGCCGACCCGAGCGCGAAAGATTTCGCGGTACAGGATGTTTCGATTCCGGAAGCGGTCGGCGTCGATCGGACGATGCGTCGCCGCTCGATGCTCGATCGGCTCGATGCGTGGCAACGTCAGGCCGACGCGAATGCCGGTGCGGCCTTCGATCGAAGCGTGTTCTACAAACAGGCGTATGATCTCATCACGTCGCCCGCGGCCAAGCGGGCGTTTCGCATCGACGAAGAAAAATCAGAGCTGCGCGAACGATACGGCATGCACCGCGAAGGACAATCGACGCTCTTGGCGCGCCGGCTCATCGAGGCGGGGTGCCGCTTCGTCACCGTGGAATTCAACGGCTACGATACGCACGACCGCAACTTCATCGAATTGCGCGACCCGCTCTTGCCGCGTCTCGATCGTGCTTGGTCGGCGCTGTTGGACGATCTGCACGATCGGGGCATGTTGGACAATACGCTGGTGATCTGCGCCGGAGAATTCGGCCGCACCCCGCGCGTCAACGGCGCCGCGGGCCGCGACCACTATCCGGGCGCGAACAATATTTGCTTCAGCGGTGCCGGAACGGCGATGGGTTCGATCGTCGGACGGACCGACGGAAAATGCGAGCGGCCGGTCGGCCAGACCAACACCACGCTCGACTACGCCGCGACGATTTTCCGAATTCTCGGCATCGACGATACGAAGGAATATCACGCGCTGGACGGCCGACCGATTTCCGTCAACAACGGCGGTAGCCCCATTGCGGGAGTGATCGCGTGATGTTCGGGGTTCGCCTATTCGATTTTGCGATTCGCGCACTTGCCGCCTGCCTGATCGCGGCGACGTACCCTTCGCGCGCCGTTGCTCAACCGGAACCGCCGGAGTACGACGAGCGCTATCTGGCGAGCGTCTTTCCCGCCGGCGGCCGGCGCGGGCAAGTCGTCGACGCGGAGTTTCGCTCGCAAGACAGGTCGAACAAGGGGGCCGTCCTGCACGGCCTCAAGAATGCGATCGGCATCATCATCGACGGCGCTCCGGGCATTACCGTAAGCGATGTGAAGAACATCGACGACGTGACGGTCGGCGCGAAGCTCACGATCGCCGCCGACGCGGCGCCGGGGCGGCGTATGCTGCGCGTGCGCAACGGCCAAACCGGCTTGACGAACTTCAGCTACTTCCTCGTCGGCACGCTGCCGGAAGTCGTCGAGAAGGAAAAGAACAACGACCCGCGACGGGCTCAAGACGTCACGCTTCCGGTGGTCGTCAACGGGCGGATCTCGCAGTCGCTCGACGTCGATTGCTTTCGATTTGAGGCGCGAAAAGGACAAAAGCTCACGGCCGCCGTCGCCGCTTATGATTTCGATAGCCGCTCGTTGAATCCGCGCAGCTTCATCGATGCCGCCTTGGAAGTGCTCGACTCCGAAGGGCGGATCGTGGCCGATGCCGCCGACGTGCTCGGCTTAGATCCGTTGGTGGAAACGACGATTCCGGCGGACGGAGTTTATACGGCGGTCGTTAAGCTCGTAAATTATCAAGGCTATTCCACGGCCGTTTATCGGCTGACGCTCGGTGAGGTTCCTTATCCGACGGCCGTGTTTCCCGTGGCGATCGAACGCGGCAAGTCGACGGAAATATCATTTGTAGGACCCAACGTGCCTACCGCCGCGAAAGCGACGGCCGGCGTCGCGGCCGACTTTGCTATGCCCGCAACCTTCGTCGCAGGCGACGCCTTGGGCACGCATGATTTGCCGATCTTGGTCACTGATCTTCCCGAGCGGCAAGAAGCGGAGCCGAACAACGAGGAAAAATCGGCCGGCTCGCTGGAGGTGCCGTCGGGCATGAGCGGCCGATTCGACGATGCCGGCGACGTCGATTGGTATCGATTGCGCCTCGCTAAGGGAGACAAGCTGCGCCTCGAAGTGCATGCGCAGCGTTACCTACGCTCGGCGGTCGATACGCATTTGGAATTGTTCGACGCCAAGGGAAACTCGATTCAAGCGAACGACGACGTTGCCTCGACCGACGTCGAAATGCTGCACGACTTTGAAACGTTCGACTCGGGCATGAACGTCGACGTGCCTGCCGACGGCGATTACTTCCTACGCGTGACCGAGCAGACGGGCGCATTCGGGCCGCGGGCCGTTTATCACGTCGAAGTGACCCGGCGGCAGGTGGATGTCGTGCTCCATGCCTGGCCCGACGCCGTGCCGGTCTGGGGGCCGGGGGCGACGGCCGGATTCATCGTGACGCTCGATCGACGCGGCGCGCCGAGCGACGTCGAGCTCAAGATCGAAGGCCTGCCCGACGGCTGGATCGGCAGTACGGTGATCGCCGAAGGAGGCCAACCGCCGCGACCGCGCGTCATCATGACCGTGACGGCGCCGCCGAACGCCAAGCCGGGCGATGTCGTCGAGTTTCGCGTCGTCGGTCGCTTTCGCACCGGCGACAAAACAGTCGAGCGCACCGCGCAGCCGCTTACCTCGCTCATGACCGGCGATCGTCAATTTTGTCGCGTGAGCCCGAAGCTTCGCGCGGCTGTTGCGCAAGACCTGGGATTGCGGCTCGCGAGTGAGAAGTCGGAGCTGAACGTGGTCCAAGGACAAAACGCGGAACTGGCCGTGAAGGTCGAACCGGCGACCTTTACGCAACTTCCGGTGAGCGTGAACCTGGCCGGACCGTCGTTCAAATGCAACCTCGGCGTGCCGCAGACTCTGCCGCTCAAGGCGGGCGTCGTGAGCGTGCCGATTGCTTGCGACAAATTCACGCCGGGTGTTTATCCGATCGTCGTCTCACTGGCCTGGACGAGCGAGACCCGCAAGGGCATGCCGGGCCCTTGTACGAAGGTCGTCTTGCTGCGAATCGGCCAACCCACGGCGGCGAAATAGTCCGCCGTACCGGGATTTCGCGGGAGCCGCGCTCAGCCCGTGATCTCGAAGCCGGCTCGCCGCGGTCGGGCAAGCATCGCATCGGCCTCGAGGTCGTTGACGAATCGCTCGGCTTGCGAATCCCACGTCAGCGGGCGACCGAGTCGCATGGCGATGTTCGTCGCATGGCACATTGCGGCGGCTTGATGCTGACTTGCGACGTCGGAAATCGGTTGCTCGCCCGTGCGAACGCAATGCAGAAACTCCGTCATGTGGACGTAGTTGGCCGTTCCCCAAGGGCGAACGCGGTTTTGTAGGCGGACGGCTTCGCTCGGCAATGGAGTGGTACTTGCCGCCGCGTACGCCGTGCCGTCAATTTTGTGGCGGTTCACGAAGAGCGCGCCAGCTTCGCCTTCGAAGCGGATGCCGTTCACCGAGGCGCTGGTTTCGACGCGGACGCGGACATCGTCGGGATAGTTCGCATCGACGGTGAATTGCCGCGGAGTGTTGTAGCCGTTGGTGATCTGCGGTAGTTCGGCCTGCGGTTCGATGCGAGTCGGTCCCAAGCAGTTCGGACCTAGCGCCCAATGCACGATGTCCAAGTGATGTGCGCCCCAGTCGGTCATGAAACCGCCGCTGTATTCAAACCACCAACGGAACGGGTCGAAGCGTTGCCTGGTAAACGGCGCCTCCGGGGCTTGTCCGAGCCAGAGATTCCAGTCGAGAGTAGGCGGAGGAGCCTCTTCGGCGAACGGGCCGCCGAAGCTGCTTGGCGGAAGCGAGCCGATCGGCAGCGACACGTCGACGCGACGAATCCGACCGAGCCGCCCGTTGCGCACTAAATTGCAAGCGGCTTGAAAGCGCCAATCGCTCCGTTGTTGCGTGCCGATCTGCACGACGTGCGGCGACTTCGCGGCGGTCTGCGTCAACAATCGGCCTTCGGCGACCGTGAGCGAAAGCGGCTTTTCGCAGTAGACGGATTTCCCGCAGCGCAGCGCTTCGAGCGTCATCGCCGCGTGCCAATGGTCGGGAGTGGCGATGACGACGGCGTCGAGATCGTCGCGCTCAAGCAGTCGGCGGTAATCGCGATAGACGGTTGCATCGCGGCAGTGGCCGGCCCGCAATTCGTCGGCGCGGGTCGAGTCGGCATCGCACACGGCCGTGATTTCGCCGAAGAGCGGGCGCGCTCGCGTCCAGCCGATCGTAGCGGCCAGTTGCCTACCGCGAGCTCCGCAACCGATGAGGCCGAGCCTTAGGCGGTCTTGCTTCCAGGCGTACCCGACCCCCGCGGCCAGAGCGGCGCCGCCGAGGGCCGAACTTTGCAGAAAGCGGCGACGGGTAACGGCAGGAAGTTTCATCGCGATTCGTCGTGTTTCGCGGGCGCATCGGGAGCGTGGGGGCGCGAATGCTATCAACGACGGTTGAAACGGGTCAATCCGTCTTGGGCTGACGGGCGGTCGACGCTATCATTCGCCGCCCGCCCTGCTTGCGATTTTCCCTCGCCCCAACGCCGCGACGCTATCGATGAACGGACGTACGCAACTTGCCGATCTTCCGCCTCGCGGAAGCTTGTTTTATGCCGCGCTGTTTTTGGGGGGCGCACTGATCGTCGCGGTGCTGGAAGCGTGCTATGCGATGATGCCGCTTCTGAACCCGCACACGACTGACGGTCGCGTGGCGACATTCGATCTCGACTCCGAAGGGAGTTTGGCGGTCTTCTTCTCGTCGTTCACGCTCTTGGCCGCCGCAGGCGTATGCGGATTCACTTTTGTGCTTCGTTCCGGGACGCAGCAATCTCGCGGTCTTTGGCTTTGGGCGGCTTGTTGTTGGACGACGATGAGCATCGACGAATGCTCCAGCTTGCACGAAGCGTTCAAAGAACTGATGTCTCACGCTACCGGCACGCGCATCTGGCACGACGGCACGCTCTGGTGGGTACTCGCGTATTTCTTCGTGCTTTCGACGACTGGTTTGCGGCTGTTGTGGGAAATGCGCCGCTGTTGGTCGGCTTGCGGCATGTTTTTACTCGTCGCCGCATTCTATTGCATCGCCGTATCGGCGGAGTTGAGCTGGCTGACCTCCAAAGATTCCACGGGCGTGATGATCGAAGAGGGGAGCGAGATGCTCGGAAACTTCGCGCTGCTCACGGCGATGGCCCTTTTCTCGCGGCATACGGCGACACAGACAGACGCCGAAGCGCCGATCGTTCTCGCGGTGCGATTCGCCGTCGACGACGGCCTGCCGCCGCGCGGGGCGACCACGGTGCCGTCAGAAGAGCCGCTCGGCGTATAGTCACCGCTAGTCGAGTCCGTCATCGGCATACACTTGCAGTTCTTCGAGCGTGACGAATTCCAGCGTCGAGATATGCGTGGCGCGGAGCAGGACTTGCGGCGCCATGCCTGCTTCAAACGCTTCCTTCCAGCGCTCGACGCAGAGACACCAGCGATCGCCGGGCTGCAAACCGGGAAAGTCGAACGCGGGCACCGGGGTCGAAAGATCGTTGCCGGCTCGGGCCGAGAACTCCAAGAACTCCGCCGTCGCCTTGATGCACACCAAGTGAAGCCCGACGTCTTCGCGGCCGGTATCGCAGCAACCGTTGCGGTAGAAGCCGGTGAGCGGGTCGTGCGAACACGGCTCAAGCGGCGTCCCGAGAACGTTCTTGGCGGTCGACACGTGCGTGCTCCGAAGATTTACGAGCGAGACCGGTGCTCGATGCAGGTCGGCAACCCGGCGCGATGCGGTCCATCCTCGCACGAGCCGGAGCCGTTGTCGAGGTCGGCAGTGCTGCGGCATTGCGCTATGAATGCGTGCCGCATCATTTGACCGCCCGTGCCTCGGCAACCACAATGGGCGGACCATCGCCGATTAGGCTTCCACGCTGAAAACGTCGGCATTTATCGGGGAATCAAAGCATGCATCGCCGAAGCTTGTTGTCGGAGTTGAATTTCACGCGCCGTGCCGCTTGTCTATGCGGCATCGTCCTGGCTTGTTTCGGTGAATTACGCATTGCCGAATCGGCCGAGGCCGGAACGCGGCCCAATATCGTCTTGATTCTGGCCGACGACCTCGGGCCGACCGACCCGGCGTGCTACGGGTCGGGCTATTACAAGACGCCGAACATCGATCGACTCGCCGCCGAAGGGATGAAGTTCACCGACGGCTACACCTGCGGCCCGAATTGCCAGCCGACGCGCGCAGCGCTGATGAGCGGCCAATACGGCCCGCGCACCGGGGTTTACACCGTCGGCGGCACCGACCGCTTCGATACGAGCAAGCGCCCGCTGGTGCCGGTGGAGAACGTTACGAGTTTGCCGACCAAGATCATGACGGTCGCCGAAGCGCTGAGCGCCGCCGGTTATAAGACCGGCATGTTCGGCAAATGGCATCTCGGCGACGACGAGGCACACCATCCGTCGAAGCAGGGCTTTGACGAAGCGATCGTCTCCATGGGGAAGCACTTCGACTTTGCCACGAAGCCGAAGGTTGAGATACCCGAGGGGACGTACCTTGCCGACTTCCTGACGGATCGCGCCGTCGATTTTATCGATCGCCATCAGAAGGAACCGTTTTTCCTGTATGTGCCGCACTTCGGCGTGCATTCGCCGTTTCAGGCCAAGCAGGATCTCATCGCGAAGTTTCGGGGAAAGCCGGCGGTCGGCGGACATCACGATCCGACGTATGCGGCGATGATCGCTAGCGTCGATGAGAGCGTGGGCCGAATCACGGACAAACTCGACGAACTCAAACTGTCGGAAAACACACTCGTGATTTTCTCGTCCGACAACGGCGGAGTCGGCGGATACGATCGGGAGGGAATCGCCAAAGCGGGTGGAATTACCGACAACGCGCCGCTGCGCGGCGGTAAGGGAATGCTTTACGAAGGGGGCGTACGTTGTGCGTACTTGTTTCGTCGGCCGGGAAAGATTGCCGCGGGCTCGATATGTGCCGAGCCGATTTGCAGCGTCGATCTCTATCCGACGTTGGTCGAGCTCGCCGGAGCTTCGGCGCCCCCCAAGGACGTTCAGCCGCTTGACGGGGTAAGCTATGTGTCGCTCCTGCATGGCGGCGCGGGAAAGCTGCCGCGCGAGGCGATCTTTTGGCACTTCCCGGGCTATTTGGGGGCCGGCGCCGATACGTGGCGAACGACGCCCGTCGGGGCGGTGCGCGTCGGCGATTTTAAGTTGTTGGAGTTTTTCGAAGACAATCGGCTCGAGCTTTACGATCTTCGCAACGACGTCGGCCAAAAGACGAACCTAGCGACGAGCATGCCGGACAAGGCAAAAGAGATGCACGACCGGCTTGTAGCATGGCGGGCCGAGGTGCAAGCGCCGATGCCGACCAAGCGTAAAGCGGCGCAGTCGGGCAACGACGATAAGCCTGTCGGGGCGAAGAAAAAGAAAAAACGCAAAGCCGCGACGACGGACGAGTAGCACCGATGTCGGAAGAACACCTGGTTGAAGGCGAGCCGCGTCCGGAGCCGACGCCCGGCGATGTAGCGACCGCCTATCATGAAGCGGGCCATGCCGTCATCGCCTTGGCGTTGCACCGTCCGATCGAGCGCGTGAGCATCGAACCGAACCAAGTGCGGCTCGGCCATTGCACGTTGCGCAAAGGAGTGCATGGGCCGCTCAAAGACTCCGTAGAAACGGAAGTGCTCATTTTGCTCGGCGGACCGGGCGCCGAAGCTCGCCATACCGGCGACTACGATTGGGATGCCGGTTCCGAAGACATGCGCACCGTGCGCAAGCTGCTCGGCATGCGGCCGGGGAGTGACCGGCAACTCAAACGCACGGAGCGCCGGCTGTTGGACAAAGCGGAGCACTTGCTCGATCAGCCCGGCGCGTGGCCGGCGGTCGAGCGGATTGCCGCCGAACTATTGCGGAGCCGTACCGTCAGCGGCCGCGGAGTTCGCCATATCTATGAACAGGCGATTCGCCAAAGCCGCAAAGGGTAACACGCCGCAACACTATCCAGCGGCGCCGACGCTCGTTAGGTACTGCGCGCGATCAGCACCGAGCAGCCGGCTTGATTAAGCACCTTCGAACTCGTGCTGCCGATCAGCAACCGAGAGAGCATGCCCTTGCCGTGGCTGCCGAGGACTACGACGTCGACGTTGCGCTCGGCGGCAAGCTTGATGATCTGCTCGGCCGCGTGTCCGGCGGCGCAGACGACTTCGGCCGCGTCGAACGGCGGCTTTTGCTTGCGCATGACTTCCGCAAGTTGGTCGCGGGCCTGCCGTTTGTCGTCTTCGTGTTCGCGTTCCCAGTGCGACGCCATGGCTTCGGCGTCGGCGTCGCGAGCCTTCTTCATGAGCCAGTCGGGGATTTCGCCCGCCGTTAGCGCTTCGACGACCGTGAGCGCGATCACTTGGGCGCCGCTCGGCCACGAAAGCTGATTGGCCGTCGCCAGGGCCGCGCTGCTGCCGGTCGAACCGTCGAAGGCGTAAAGTACGCGAACGGGTTGCGAGCCGGCCGCCTGCGGCTTGGGACGAATGATGAGTACCGGTATCTTCGACGTCTGCGCCACTGCATGCGAGACGCTGCCGAGAAACATTGCTTCCAACGTCGTGACGGCGCCGCGGGCCCCGATGACGATTAGCTGGGCGCCGCACTTTTCGGATTCGATCCGAATACCTTCGGCGGCGGTATGCTCCGCGAGAATCGTCACGGCCTTCGCGGCCACGGCCGGAGGGAGCTTGGATTTGGCTTCCGCGAAAACGACGTCGGCAATCGCTTGCCGCGCACGATCGCGCATTTCTTCGCCCGCAGCGGCGTGCCGTACGACTACTTCCGGGGGCGCAAAATACAAGATCGCCTCATCGTGAGCGGCGTTGAGCAACTGCCCGGCCTGCTGAACGGCGGTAAGCGATCCGGGGGAACCATCGACGGCGAAGAAGACTTTCATGATGAACCTCAATATCGCCGCGAACGGCAGCTTCAGCGAACTACGTTCTCGAATACCCTAATCATACAGCGGCGACTTGGATTTCTCGCCCGGAATCTCTCGTACGTATCGCGGGACGGCGTAACCGGGAAGTCGTTCACGAAGCGCCGCGATCAGACTCATCCCCACGTGCTCTGGCACTTCAAAATGCGCCGCCCCCGCCACACGATCGAGTTGGTGTAAATAATACGGAATAACGCCGACGTCAACCAGTCGTCGCGAGAGTTCGACGAGCGCGGCGATCGTGTCGTTCACGCCGCGCAAGAGTACGGTTTGATTGAGCAAGGTCACGCCCGCGCGACGAAGCCGCTCGCAGGCGTCCGCTACGTCGTCGCCGAGCTCCGCGGCATGATTGGCGTGTAAGACGCAAATCGGCGTCAAACGCGTCCCGTCGGCGGAAAACCAACGGAGCAACGAGTCGCAGACCCGTTCGGGCAGCATAATCGGAAGCCGCGTGTGGACCCGGATTCTGCGCAGGTGGGGAATTTGTTCCAGTTTCCGTACGAGCGGTTCTAGGACCTCGTCGACGATGGTCCAAGGATCGCCGCCGCTCAGGATCACTTCTTCGATCGTCGGATCGGCTGCGACGGCGTCGATCGCCGGTTGCCATTGGGCCGGCGATTTCGGGGCTTCCGAATAGGGAAAATGGCGACGGAAACAGTAGCGGCAATGGACGGCGCATGCGCCGGTGGTGACGAGCAGGACGCGCGATTCGTACTTTTGCAGGAGCCCCGGTTCGCGTTGCGCGGCACCGTCGTCTACCGGGTCGTATGTGAAGCCGGGCGTCTCGATGAGTTCTTCGCCCAGCGGAAGAATCTGTCGCAAAAGCGGGTCGTGGGGGTCGCCGCTCCGCATTCGGGCGATGTAGCCCCGTGGCGCAAAGAGTCCAAACTTTTCGGCGGCCCGCCTTGCCGCGGGGATGAGCGTCGCCGGAAGTTCCAATAGGCGACAGAGTTCCGCCGGATCGCGGACGGCCGAACGCAGGCCCTGCCGCCACGCCGCCGATGGGTGTTCCTCGGCGTCGGACGGAAGCGGCAAATTGGGGCTGACAGCCGGGGTCGGTTTCGTAAATAATGCCATATTCCCCCCAGTCTAAAGCATTGCAATCGGGGGCGACAGGGTCGGCCAAGCGTCCTTGGGACATCGGCCGATTCGCGGTCGTCGCCCCTTTATCGCGCCTCGGCCGACGGCCGGAGCGCACCCATTATTTCCATCAGAGCAGAGGATCGATTTCCCGTGGCAACCTACAGCACCAGCGATTTCAAGAAGGGTCTCAAAATTCAGATCGACGGCGAGCCGTATCTGATTACGGAAATGAACTTCCGCAAGCCCGGCAAAGGGAATGCGCTGTACGAATGCAAAATGAAGAACCTGGTGCGCGGCACGACGTTGACGCGTACCTATAAGGGCGGCGACTCCTTGGAAAGCGCCGACGTCACGGAAATCCAGGCCCAATACTTGTACCGCCAAGGGGACAAGTTTGTGTTTATGGACAACGACAACTATGAACAATACGAACTGTCGCCGGAGCAACTCGACGACGCCTGGAAGTACATCAAGGAAGGGACCGTCTGCTCGGTCGTGTTGTTCAACAACAACCCGATCACGGTTACGCCGCCGAATCACGTCATCCTGAAGGTGGAGTACGCCGAACCGGCCGTACGCGGCAATACGGCGACGAACCTGACGAAGCCCGCGAAGATGGAAACCGGCGCGGAATTCATTGTGCCGGCCTTCGTCGAAATGGGCGAAATGATCAAGATCGACACCCGTACCGGCGAGTACATCGAACGTATTCGCGAGTAGTCGCGACGCACGGTGTTCGAAGCATCAAAGCTGAAGAGGCCGGCAGTTCCGCGGAACTGCCGGCCTCCTGCTTGCGCGGTGGATCTAGCGGCCGAAAATCGCGACGAGCGGACGGTCCGAAACGTCGGCGATTCGCGCGGCTACTTGCCGACAAACTGTAGGACTCGCTTGGTCGTTGCGGGTATATTGTCCGATATCGCCCCCGCCGTTCGGAGAATACCAATGTGCCGCCGATTATCTTCGCATCGCTTAATGTTCGGTCGGGTCGTCATGGTGTTGACGGTCGCGTTCGCTCTTGGCGCCTGCGCCGAGCCCGTGACGGCGCAAACTCCGAAGTCGACGACGGCCGCGCCGGCGGCCGCCGGTCCGCAAGACTTTCGCTCGCAGCACTTCTTACTGCACACGGACCTCTCCGCCGCGGAATCCAAGGCGTTGCTCGAAAAACTCGAGTACATGCTCGGCATTATTTCCACGTATTGGCAGAAGCCGCCGAAGGGAA
>CAZWDN010000090.1:0-15395 GCA_964633125.1 uncultured Pirellula sp.
CGATGGGCGCCATCGACGGCCCGGTCGAAGAAATCGGCCACAAAGTCGGTGCGGCGCTCGTCGGTACGTTCCTCGGGATTCTCGCATCTTACGGGTTCTTCGGGCCGATGGTCGGACGCATGGAGCTCCTCGGGCATCAAGAAATGGCGTTCTTCCGCACGACCAAGTCGATTATCGAAGGGTTCGTCAACGACTTGAATCCGAAGGTGGCGATCGATATGGCCCGCCGCGGCGTAGCCACCGACTGCCGCCCGAACCGCGAAGAACTCGACGCGTTGTTCAAAGAAGCCGCGGCCTAAGAATCGTTCAGCACTCAGTATTCCGCATCTATCATTGAGGTTTTCCCATGGCCGGCGGCGGTGGTGGTGCATGGAAAGTTGCGTACGCGGACTTCGTGACCGCCATGATGGCGTTTTTCTTGGTCATGTGGATCGTTGCGCAGAACAAGCCCGTCAAGGAAGCGATCGCCGGCTATTTTCGCGATCCGAGCGGATCGGGCCTGACGCCCGGCGGCCAAGGCTTCTTGGAAGGGGGCGCTCCCCGTTCCAAGCAAGGGAGCGATTCGAAGAAGCGCGGCGGCGGCGGTCGTGTGCCGTCGTTGGCCATGCTGCAAAACCAAAAGGGGACGAGCGTCGGGGCGTCCATCACGTTTCCCGAGAGCTCGGCCCTGATCGACGATCAAAGTCGCGACCGGCTTAACGACATTCTGCCCCTGTTGATGGGGAAGAAAACGAAGATCGAACTCCGTGCGCACGTCATTCGTCTGACGCAAGACGACAAGCAGGATGTCGTCGCGGCTTGGCAATTGTGCTACGAACGCTGCCTGGCCGTAATGAATTTCTTGACTCAGAAGGGAATCGATCCCGATCGCTTCCGCTTGAGCCAAGCCGGTCCCTATGAGCCGCAAGTCACCGCGTCCGATCCGCTCTGGCGTCGGCGCAACTCGCGTGTCGAAGTCATCATGCTCAACGAATACGTCGACGACTACAACACCAATCGCAAGGCGAGCGACGACGAGCACGGCGAAGCCGAGCAGCATGCCGCCGCCGACCACGAGGACGCCGGCGACACGCACGACGATCACGGCAAGAAGCCTGCCGAAGCGCACGGCGCCAAAGACGCCGGACACGCACCGGCAACTCCGGCCAAAGCGGCCGCGGCTCACTAGCGCGAGCTAGGCCGACTGCAACGCGCGGGCCTGATGCGCCGCGGCGATCCAATCTTCCACCTCGGCGAGATCGGGCCGCTGGGCGCCGCGCAGCGTCTTTTCCCCTTCGGCCGTCGCGAGAAAATCCTCCACGTCGTCGAACAACTTCTCAGCCTGCGACCGCGCCAAGGCTTCCGCGTCGTAGATCCCGCAGCCGACGAGCATTTGCGCGTCGTGACCGCGCAAACGCGGGACGCGACAGACAAGCGTCGCTTGCCGCTGCCAACGTTCCACGACGTCGGCGTCGATGAACGACGCCCTCAATCGCGACGCCGTTTGTTCCGGTTCACAATCAATCAATTGTCGAACCGTGCGAATACCGATCGCTTCGAAGCGTCGCGCCGTCTTCGGGCCGATCGACGGTGCGTCTTCCACCGGGCTGTCCGAATTCAGATGAAACTTGAGCGCACCGGCGGCGGACTCACGTCGTGCTTCGCTCGGAGCCGGCGGCGTCGGTTCCGCGGTATCGGTGCGGCGGATCGTCGACGTCTCCCCGCCCAACAGCGAACTCGACGACTTACGCGGAACGTCCAGGTCGCTGGGTCCGCTCTTGCGTACCGTTTTCAACGGCGTCACGTCCGCCGTCGGTACGGCCTTCGCCTTCTTTTCTTCCTTCACGTCGTCAAGCACCGCATCCGCAGGCTTGGTCTTGCGCCGCTTCAGTAGGTTCGGCATTTTCAGGCGTGGAAACTTTACTTGCGACAGTCGCTCCTTGGCGGCTTGCAGTTGTGCGGAGCTGAGCTTGGGAACGCTCATCTTCGGCATGCCGAGCTTCGGAACCTTCATCGCTTGGAGCTTCTGGCCGAGTTCGGCGGTGTGCAACGCTTCTTTCATCGCACCGAACGACGGCACACGGATGCGGCGCACGTTCGGCATGGCCGGCAAGTGCCACGATGCGGGAAGCGTCAGAATGTGCGCGCGATTCGAACGGACGCGCGGCGCAGCGCCTTGGCCGTGTTGCGTACCGGTCGGCTTCGGCTTCTCCGCATCGAGTTCGCGGAGCGGCTTCTTAAGAACTTGCTCGGCGTGTAGTTTACGCACCATCCGCTCGTCTTCCGGCAACGTCGCGAAGGCTTTGCCGGTGCGCTGTACTTCGTCGTAGATCGCCATCACCGCGGCGCGATCTTTCACGTCGGTGAGCTTCTTCGTAATCCAGAAGATCGGCACGATCGACGTCGAGACCAGCGTCTCTAGCGTCAGGCTCAAATTGGGCGCGGCGGCGGCGGCCTCCTCAAATGCGCGGTCGAGCACGCGGGCGATCGCCACGGCGGCCAAGCCGAGCTGCGCCGCAATGCGATCTTTGAGCTCTTGATCGAGTCCGCGAGGCGGGTTCTTTACGCCCAGCGCAAGGTTGTAATGTTCGATGCAGACGTCGTAATTCTTGTTGCCCTCTTCGGCGCCGAAGCGAATCAGGTCGCCGAGCCAGGTTGACGTGGCGGGCGTCTCAAGCGCCGGGAACCCGCCGAGGTCTTGCACCAGGATATTGCGCAATTCGACGTACGATTGGGCGATGCTCCACTCGCAGGCCCGATGGACCTTGCCTTCCGCCTCGGTTTGGCCCGTGTGAAACGGCATGAACGGATCGGAGACGTAATGCGAAAGCACGCCGGCCGAGTAAGCGGCTTCTTTCCAATCGCCGAGCTTTAGCGCGTCGACGGTGAGCTTGTACCAGAGCTGCGCGGTTTTAACGGCGCCGCCCCAGTAGTTGTCTTGCACGTGCAAGACGTGGTTCTGAAAGTCTTTGAACTCGTCGTCCGGCGCTTTCGAACCTTTGAGATACGCCTCGTAGTGGTAGAGCAGCATATTGCGCCATCGCTCGGCTTGCTCATGGCGCAGTTGATCGAGCGCGTCCAACGCCAAGCGATGGTGCGTGTTCTTTGTTGCGGCGGCAAATAACACACGTTGCAACAACGACACGAGCCTGCCCCCTCCTTGGCGTGCTAACCGCGGCGCGCTTCGGAATGCGCTGCCGTATAACGTGCGCAGGCGGCCGTGCCGGCGCGAGGCGAAACATACCACAATCGGCGGATTGCCCGAAGACGAGTCGTTCGGCCGGCGTCACGGTTCCGGCGCGGCCGTGCCGGCGTCGCGCGAGGCAGGTTGTGCCGGTTGTAGCGGCCGACTCGCTCGCCGAACGACCGCATTCCGTTGCCGGCAACTCTAGTAGGCCCTTGGGCGCGAATTACTCTGGAACGAAACAGGGCGACCCGTCATCGCGGGCCGCCGCCGATTCGTGCTCCGCGTCCTATTCATTTTGCAGAGAAACCAGCCATGAAGCGTTTCGCCCTCAGTTACCGTTTCGTCCTCGGAATGCTCCTCGGTCTGAGCCTCCCCGTGGTCGTCGGCTGTAGCGCCGAGGCCTGGGGCTCGCGGCAAAACGCGAAAGCCGGCGGCTATGCAGCCGTCACTAACGGAATGACCGAAGCCGAAGTCGTGCAAGCGATGGGAGAACCGAGCGGCCGCAGCAACATGCAACTGGAAGGCAACGGGCCGAACGCAACGGTGCTCCGGTTCCTCGGCCACAACCAATTGGTTCACGTCTTCATGGTCGAAGGCAAGGTCTACGGCAAGCAGAAGTTCTAATACCGAACGGGCCGTCGGCCGCTTACTTTGCGGCGCGTCCGGCGCGCTTGCGGTCGTTTTCCGTCAGCAGAATCTTCCGCAAGCGAATGGCGTCGGGCGTCACTTCGACGAGTTCATCGTCTTCAATGTATTCCAACGCCGTTTCCAGCGTGATCTGACGCGGCGGCTTGAGAATGACGTTGTCGTCGGTGCCGCTGGCCCGCATGTTCGTGAGCTTCTTCTCACGGCACGGATTCACGGTCATATCGTTATCGCGCGAGTTTTCGCCGACGATCATTCCCTCGTAGATTTCCGCGCCCGGCGCGATGAAGAGATCGGCCCGATCTTGGAGGCCGTCAAGCCCGAACGCGAACGCCTTGCCGCTCACCATCGAGACGAGCACGCCGTTGGCGCGGCTCGGCACTTCCCCTTCGAGCGGCTTATAGCCTTCAAAGCGGTGATGCATAATGCCTTCGCCTTGCGTGGCGTTCAGGATGCGCGTGCGCAGGCCGATCAGGCCGCGGGCCGGAATCGAAAACGAGACGTACGCGTAGTTGCCGCGATGCGCCATTTCGACCATCTGGCCGCGGCGCGCTCCGCACAATTCCATGACCTTGCCGAGCTTCTCCGGCGGCACTTCCACGACCAGCGTTTCAAACGGCTCGTGCATCACGCCGTTGATCTCTTTATTGATCACCTTCGGCTTGCCGATCGAGAGTTCGTAACCTTCCCGGCGCATCGTCTCGATGAGCACCGAAAGGTGCAGCAAGCCGCGCCCGGCGACGGCGTACGAATCGGAGTTCTCGACCTGACGGACCTTCAGGGCCACGTTCCGCTCGAGCTCGCGTAGGAGCCGATCGCGAATATGGCGCGTCGTAAGAAATTTGCCCGACTTGCCGGCGAACGGCGAAGAATTGACGCTGAACGTCATTTCCAGCGTCGGCTGATCGACTTGTACCCGTTCGAGACGTTGCGGGTTGTCGAAGTCCGAAATCGTGTCGCCGATTTCCACATCTTCCAGACCGACGATCGCCACGACGTCGCCGGCGCTGGCTTCCGGCACTTCGACGCGGGCCAGCTTCTCAAATGCCTGAATGGCAATGATCTTGCCTGCCTTTTGCTTATCGTCCTTTTGCATCAGCATGATGCGCTGACCCTTCTTCACCGTGCCGCTCTTGATGCGACCGATCGCGATGCGTCCGACGAATTCCGACCAGTCGAGCGTCGTCACCAGCATCTGCAGCGGGGCTTCTTCATCGACGATCGGGCCCGGAATGTGCTCGAGCACCAAATCCAGCAGCGGGCGGATCGAGTCGGTCGGCACGTTCGGGTCGGTCGTCGCATAGCCTTGGCGGCCGGCGGCGTAGATGTACGGGAAGTCGGCAAGATCGTCGTCGGCGCCGAGTTCGAGGAAGAGCTCGAACACTTCATTGAGCACTTCGTTGCAGCGGGCGTCGCTCCGGTCGATCTTATTGATGACCACGATCGGCTTCAGGCCGAATTCGATCGCTTTGGAAAGCACGAAACGCGTTTGCGGCATCGGGCCTTCGGCGGCGTCGACGAGCATCAAGCAGCCGTCGGCCATGCGCAGAACGCGCTCCACTTCGCCGCCGAAATCGGCGTGTCCCGGAGTGTCGATCAGGTTGATCTTCACGCCCTTGTAATGCATCGCCACGTTCTTGGCGAGAATCGTAATGCCGCGTTCTTTTTCGAGGTCGTTGGAGTCGAGAATGCAGGTTTCCGTGAGTTCGCTGGCGCGGAATTCGCCGCTCTCCTTCAGCAACACGTCGACGAGCGTCGTCTTGCCATGGTCGACGTGGGCGATGATGGCGAGGTTACGCACATCGTTGCGGCGGCGAGGACCGGAGGACTCTTCGGACTTGGGAGCGGAAAGGCTGGCGGAACTCATAGTTTTTACGCAGGCTGAGGGAACGATCGGCGAAAAGGCAATCCGCTTCCGGGGTCGTAGAGAACCCGGGCGACGCCCTAGCAGGCACGGGAGCGAATTTGAAAGATTCGTTATTCTACCGCAGCCCCCCACCTAGGCCACAACCGCAAAACGACGGCACTTTGGGGGTTTCACCGGGAATTCACACGTAAAAAACATTGACTCGTGCCGGCAAACGCGTCAAAGTGCGCGACAACCGGGGCATTTGACGCGCGGAAGCGGTTTTCCGACCCTCGCAATGCCTACCTGTTTGTTTACGGAGACCTGCCATGAAATGTCTAGCTGCTGCGCTGGTCGCAGTTTCGTTGTTGGGAATGTGCGGTACGGCCGCGGCGGAAACGACCGTGAAACTGACGCAAATGCACATCTGCTGCGGCGGCTGCACCAAGGCCATCGTCGCGGCTACGAAAGATCTGAAAGACTCGAAGACGGTCGTTGATCAAGACAATGAAGAAGTGACGATCACGGCCGATTCCCCTAAGGCGGCCCAAACGGCGGTCGACGCCATTCTCGCCGCCGGATACCACGCCAAAGTTGCCGCCGGCGAAGCGACCATCCCTCCCGTTTCGACGGAAGCGGGCAAAGTAACGCGCATCAAGCTGAGCGGCGTACACAACTGCTGCGGTGCTTGCACCAAGGCGATTAAGGAAGCCGCCAAGAGCGTCGACGGCGTCGTCGCCGACACCTGCAAGCCGAAGCAACACGACTTCGTCGTGGAAGGAAACTTCGACGCCAAAGCGCTCGTCACCGCGCTGAACGAAGCCGGCTTTCATGTGAAGGTGGAATAGCGGTCCGTTCGTCTATTTAGCCCTCGGCGCGCCGCCGGGGGCTATTGACTCACTACCGGCAAGGATACTCCGTCATGTCGCTCGATCGTCGTGCGTTTTCCAAGCAAGCGCTCGGGTCGCTCCTCACCTTCTCGCTGTTCGACACGCTCTTCTCGCGCGATGCCTTTGCCGATGCCGTGAAGCCCATCACGGTGCGCTGGCTGGCCGACGTCAACGCCCTCGGGCACGACGTGAAAGACCAGAAGCTGAAGCAGTTGGAGTGGCAAAAGAAGATCGAAGAGCTTTACGCCCAGGTCGACCTCGCCGACTTGCTCCAGTTCATCGACTTCGAAAAGCTCACGGCCAAGGTCGACTTCCCCGAGCATGGCGCCCGCAGCCTGCGGCCGCAATTTCCGGAAATGGACGGCTTGCCGACGAAGCTCGTGTTCGGCAAGCAAGTGTTTGCGATGAAGAAAGGGCGCAGCGTGGTACCGCACGGCCATAACAACATGGCTACGGCGTTTCTCATCCTCAAAGGCGGCTTCCACGGCCGGCACTACGATCGGCTCAAAGAGGAATCCGATCACTTCTTGATTCGTCCGACGATCGATCGTGCGTTCACCGTCGGCGAATACTCGACCGTGTCCGACTACAAAGACAACGTCCACTGGTTCACGGCGACCGACGACGTCGGCTACATCTTTAACATTCACGTGATGGATGTGAATCCCGGTTCCGGACAATCGACGGGGCGGGTCTACATGGACCCGCTCGGCGAGAAACTGGCCGACGGCACCGTGCGCGCCCGTAAGATCAAGTACGACGAAGTGAACCGGCTCTACGGCTAAGCGTCGCTCTCTACCGGCGGGTGCGGTCGCCGTGCGAGCAGCGTTTCGACCGCCGGCTTGATGACCTTCGCGGCATCGTTGCGGCCGTGGATTTGTCGCATCACGAGAGTGCCTTCGACGAGCGCCGTGTATTGGTCGGCGAACATCTCCGCATCGGCAATGCCGGCCGCGACCGCCAAATCGCGAAATTCCTCGCGACTCTTGCGCTTCCGGTCGGCCGCCACGACATGCACCGGATCATGCGGATTCGGAAACTCCGAAGCGGCGTTGATGAACTGACAGCCGTGATAGTCGGGCGAGTTGAACCAGAAGTCCAGCACGTCGAAGATCGCCAACAGTTGCGCCCGAGGGTCGTCCTTCGCCAGTTTTTGCACGGCGGCGTTAAAGCTCGCCATCTCCCAGCGGTCGCGCGTTTGAATGGCGGCGACTAAGAGATCGTCACGGCTGGCGAAGTGCTTGTAAAACGTCGTCTTGGAAACGCCCGCTCGCGCCAGGATTTGATCGACGCCCAAAGCTTGAAAGCCATGGAGGTAAATCAACTCGATCGCGGCATGCACCAAGCGTTCGCGCCCGTTCTTCGGGGGCTCGGGAGCACCAAATAATTCCTGCAGCGTTTTGTATTCGCTCGGCGTTACCACGAAAGGGTCCTCTTCGCGTCATGGTGTACCACAAGTACACCCCGGGGGTTACCCGCAGTAAACGTCCACCGGAGGCGACTTCACCGATAATGTCCGCAGGTAGGAATCGCGACGCCTGTAACAAGTCGGTCGCGACGACGCTGTGGAATTAACCCTATTTAATCGGATTCGCTACGCGGAGTACACGATGAAACGCTATTCCATCTTATTGGTCGGTTTGGCGAGCTACATGCTCTTTTTCGCGGTGTTCCTCTACCTGGTCGGCTTCATCGGCGGCTTCCTGACGCCTACGAAGCTCGACGGACCGGCGACGACGACGCTTGCCGAAGCGACCGTCATCGACGCACTACTAATCCTGGCGTTTGGTCTCCAACACAGCATCATGGCACGGCAGGGATTTAAACATTGGCTCACCCGGTGGGTTCCGCAGCCGGCCGAACGCAGCATCTATGTGCTGGCAAGTAACGTGGCGCTGCTGCTACTGTTCTGGCATTGGCGACCGCTCGGTTACGACGTTTGGCATATCGAGAACCCCAACGTGGTGCCGCTGCTCTGGGGTCTATACGCCTTCGGTTGGCTTACCGTCTTAACCACGACGTTTCTCATCAATCATTTCGACCTGTTCGGCCTGCGACAAGTGTGGCTCTATTTTCGCGGTCGGCCCTATACGCAGTTGTCGTTCGTGATGCCGGGTCCTTATCGAGTGGTGCGGCACCCGCTCTACGTCGGCTGGCTGATGGTATTCTGGGCCACCCCTTGGATGACCGCGGCTCATCTGCTGTTTGCCCTCGGCATGACGGCCTATATCCTCGTTGCGATCGTATTCGAAGAACGCGATCTCATTCGGATGCACCACGGCTATGCCGAATACCGTCGTCGCGTGCCCATGCTGATTCCGCGAGTCGGCGGCGCCGCCGATCTACCGGACGCCGCGGAATCGCTCCGCAGGCGGGATCAACAAATCGCTTCCTAAACTTGCGCTATGCGTTCCCCTGCGACGCTTGGAATCGCAGGGGAACACGGCCGTCACGACACCGATTGGTCGTCGAAATTCTTCCTTCGTCGACCTCAAGGGAACGAAGAAGCCCCGCTGCCGTTCTGATGGGCTCAGTTGTCGCGCAACGGCTCTCTTCGCCGCTTTGACGGCATCTTGATTGTCGCTTCCGGCCCTGCTTAAGATGTGGGCAACTCAAGAGGCTAGTCGTCGCGTTTGTTGGGCGACGAGACCAATACCCGGGACTCTTTCTCCCGGTATTTGGCTGACATTTGTGCTTGCCGTCGTGGCGCGCAACGATGACTGGCGCAGTTTTTGCAACTCACGCTAGGCTTCCGTCCGCCGACCTAGTCGTCGAGTCGTATGTTCAACATAGATTCTCGCGTGCCCACCGAAGATACGCCCCCCAACGCAGCCGGTGCCCTGATCTCACTGCGCCTTTTGGACGCCGTGCAAGGTCACGCCATTCAAACCTGGAACTTCGACCGCAATGCCGTGGTGCAGATCGGGCGACTGGAAGATAGCGCGGTCATGATTTGCGATCCGCTTGTGTCGCGGGTACACGCCACGCTTAAGCATGTCGACGAACATTGGGAACTCGTCTCGCACGGCAAACACGGTGTGATCGTCAACGATCGGCGCGTCGAAACCGTTCGCTTGAATCATGAAATGACTTTTCGCTTAGGCCCCAAGGGGCCGACATTGGCGTTTATCGAGCTAGAACGTGCTGCAAATGAAGCGTCGCAGACCTGCCAAGCGACCGTGGAAATTGATTCCCACATGATTGAAATGCTGCGCATCGACCAAGAGCAGGCGCAGCAGCAAGTTCGTGAGATCGTCGACAACGAAGGTTTCGGCATGCTCCTGGAGCGGGCCAAGGCCTTACGTGAAAAACGCTCGATGTAAGACGCATGAAGATCGACCATGGACCGTCTGCGGTCCGTTGAGCCGGGCCGAATCTGCCAAACGTTACCGACATGTGCCTATTCCGGACAGTTAGCACCTAAGGGGGCGGCATTGACGAAGTTAATCTCGATTCACTCGTTCCGCGGCGGCACTGGAAAGTCGAACACCACGGCGAACCTCGCCGTGATGATCGCGAAGACCGGGCGGCGCGTCGCCATCATTGATACCGACATTCAGTCGCCCGGCGTGCATGTTCTGTTCGCGCTCGATCCGTCGCGGGTTACGTATACGCTCAATGACTATCTCTGGAGCAAGTGCAAGATCGACGAGGCGGCCTACGACGTGACCGACTCCGTCGTCGGCAACGCCGACGAATCAGGCCGGACGCGTTTGTTTCTCGTCCCTTCCGCCATCGACACCGGCGCCATCGCCAAGATTCTGCGTGAAGGTTACGACGTCGGCATGCTCAATGACGGTTTGCATGAGCTCGCCGATCGCCTGAAACTCGACGTGCTGCTTATCGATACGCACCCCGGCGTCAACGAAGAGACGCTGCTGTCGATCGCGATTTCCGACCTGCTGCTGCTGATCATGCGGCCCGACAATCAGGACTTCCAGGGGACCGCGGTGACGGCGGAGCTCGCGCGCCGGCTCGATGTCAAGAAGATGTTGTTGATGGTGAACAAAGTGCCCCCGTCGATGGATCGCGAAGCGCTCCGCCGGAAGGTGGAAGATCTCTACGGCGTGGAAGTGGCCGGAATCCTGCCGCTGAACGAAGAAATCGTCAACGTGGCAAGCGGCGCGATCTTCACCAATCGCTACCCGCAGCACCCGTTTACGCGGGGGCTTGTACAGGTCGTCGACCGGGTACTGGAAAGCTTGGCGTAAATCGCCGTTACGACCCTCTGTTTCCACGGAACTTAGTGCGATGAGCAAGCCCGATAGCTCGGACCTGGATGCGCTCGTCAATAAGATGAAATCGGCGGCCTCGCCGCTGCGGACCGTCTTGCGCGAGCTCTACGACAAATACCGGCCGCTCCGCGACGGCAAGGTGGCCGACTACATTCCCGAGTTGGCTAAGGCCGATCCCGACTCGTTCGGCATTTCGGTCGTGACGAAAGACGGCCAAGTGTTCTCCGCCGGCGACGTCAAACAACAGTTCACGATTCAGTCGATTTCCAAGCCGTTCGTGTTCGGCTTGGCGCTGGAGATGCACGGCCGCGATCACGTGTTGTCGAAAGTCGGCGTCGAACCGACGGGCGAGGCGTTTAACGCCATCGTGCTCGATGAGGCGTCGAACCGACCCTTCAATCCGATGGTCAATTCCGGCGCCGTCGCGACGGCCGACCTGATCGAAGGGAAGGATTTTCCCGAACGCGTTTCCCGACTGATCGGCATGTTTAGTAAGTACTGCGGACGCCAAGTTTACGTCGACAACACCGTGTTCATGTCGGAGCGCGCGACCGGCCATCGCAATCGGGCCATCGGTCACCTCATGCTCAACTTCGGCATGGTTCGCGACCGCATCGAGGAATCGCTGGAACTCTACTTCCAGCAGTGCTCCATGATGGTGAGCTGCCATGACCTCGCCGTGATGGGCGCCACGCTCGCCAACGGCGGCCTCAATCCGATCAGCGGCGAACGGGCCATCGAACAGCGGTACGTCAAGTATTTGCTGAGCATCATGCTCTCCTGCGGCATGTACGACTACGCCGGCGAGTGGGCGTATCGCGTCGGCATTCCATCGAAAAGCGGCGTGGCCGGCGGTATCGTCGCCGTCATACCGGGCGTGGCGGGCATCGGCATCTATTCGCCGCCGCTCGACGCCAAAGGAAACAGCGTCCGCGGCATCAAAGTGTTCGAAGAATTGTCCGAACGCTTCGGATTACATGCGTTCGAGACGGGCTACGCCGGCCCGAGCTTTCTCGACCAGTTCAAGCCTGCCCGCACGGCCTGAACGTGCGGCGTTAGCGCATCGTCGTCATGACGGCTACTCGATCTTGTTCCACAAGTCGATGCGGTTGCCGAGCACCCCTTTTTTGACGACGGCGGTCGCCAGCTTCTTGCCCAACTCCGTCAGATCGTCCTGAAGCGGCGCCGGCGCAAACGTAGGCTCCGTCGGGTTGGCGGTCGGCACAGCCGTAACGAACAGCGTCGCCAAGTCGTATACGCTGTAAACGACGCGCACGGACGCCGAGCCGAACGCCGTGACTTCCCGACGCAGATCGAACGCCGTGATCGCGGCATTGAGATACACGGCCACTTCCTTCAGCGCCTCTTTGTACTTGGGGTGATGCTGCACGCTGTAGCCGCAGACCTGTTGCAAGGCGTTAGAAGCGCCGCGCACCGCGATCATGATCCGGTCGACCAGCGAGCGCAACGCGTGGGTAAATGCGATGTCGGCATAATCCTTCGGACTCAGGTAAGTTTCGACCGCGGCCGAGACCGCTCCACAGCCCGAATGCCCGAGCACGACGACCAATTTCAGGCTCTCCGAGAAGTGTCGCACGGCGTAGTCGACGCTGCCGAGACATTCCGTGCCCAGCACGTTGCCGGCAATACGCACCACGAACAGGTCGTTGAACGATTGATCGAAAATCGGTTCGATCGGCACGCGGGCGTCGGAGCAACCGAGCACCAGCGCGTACGGTTGTTGCGTGGGAATCGTGCCGGCCCACAACGGCACGCCGAGCGACGCCGGGCAGATCGGCACGACGACCTCTCCGCCCGCTTCCTCGCCGCGCGCCGTTCGTTGCATGCGCCCTACGACCGAAGTCAATCGTAGGTTGCCGTCGCAGAGAACCTTGATGGCCGACTCCGCATCTTGCGGCGTCTCGGCCTGATACGTCTGATTCGGATCGTAGCGGTAGATCAAATCCACGGTAGTTCCTTTCAGCGACGACCCGCGACGTAATCACGCCGCGTTGATTCAAGAACATCGGCGACCGCTCGCAACGGGCCGGCCGCCGATGGTTCCGGGGCGGTCGCAAGTTTAGTACCTACAATAATGAGAGAAAAGTGATGCCGCCGAGGACGCGAAGTTTCGAGGATTTCGCTGACATCCCGCCCTTGCACGTCACGCCGACTACTTTCTCGTTGATTCCGCCTAAACCCGAATCAACATGGATAGGCGTCAAAAAGGGACATGGGCCTTTCCCCTTACGTCGGCTTTACGTGGAGTCGGCGCCCGGCGTCCCAACTGAGATCGCGATCGTGCCCGAGAATGCCTCGACGGCCCGAGAGAATGTCGTATGTACGATATCCTCAAACGCTGGATCGGAATGCCGCTTTCCGGCTTGGCGCCGAATCGGGTCGCCGCTTGGAGCATGGTTCTGGCCGCCTCGCTGGAAACGCTCCTGCTGACGCTGGTGCCGGGCCACATCTTTGAATGCCCGGGACCGACGGCGATCCAAGTGCCGCTGAGCCTGTTTGCGTTCTGGTATGTCGCGATCTGGGGGCTGTGGTGGCTGTTGTCGACCGTCGAGCGACGGACTACGGCGACGTCTCTCCTCGGTAAACTCGCCTCGGCCGTGGTGTACTTCGTCGTGCTAGGCGGGCTGCTGCTGCACGCGGCCGGCTGGGCGATGTACTTGAGCACCGGTCAATTCGGCACGGTCGACGCGCTGGAGTTCATGCTGCAAAACTCCGGCGAGTCGTGGATGGTGAAGTATCTGTGGCAATCGGAAACGTGGTACGTCTTCGGAGCCGTCGCTGCGACGGCGGCGGTGGCGCTCCTGCTTCCATACTACCTGCGACAACTGCGCGACGGGCGGTGGAACGATCTTCCTTCGCTTTCCGAGCGCGGCACCCGGCTCTTGCGACTCAGCGCATGCTTGGTGCTCGTCGTCGTTTGGTCGGCCGTCGGCGAGGTCCGACGCGCCGATTCCAGCCTGATCCGTCGCGGACAGTGGAGCGACGCACTGCAGCGACGCTTAAGCCCGGCGGTAAGCTTGGCTTTGAGTTCCGTTCGCCGGACGCTATCGGAACCGATTGAGCCGGCGCTCGACGAGCGACGCTTGACGCCGCGAACTTCGTCGGCCCCCGCCGTCGCCGTTTCGGCAACCAAGCCCCCGTCGGTCATCTTCCTGGCGATCGAATCGCTAAGGCACGACGTCGTCGATTTGCGGCACCAGGGCCGCGAAGTGACGCCGAATTTAAATCGCTTGGCGAAACAAGGAGTGCGATTCACCCGCGCCTACACGCAAAGTACGCATTCCGACTACGCCGATGTGTGCATCGTTTCGTCGCTTTATCCGCTCCGCAAAACTCGGCATCATTATTATTCGGCGAGCGATCCCTGGCCGAAAACGTTGATCTACGACCTACTTAAGCCGCTCGGCTACGCAACGGCTATCTTCTCGTCGCAAAACGAGAAGTGGGGCTGCATGGACCAGTTCTTCGCCTCGCCGAATCTCGACGTCTATTACGACGCCGAACAAAGCACGGCCCGCACGCGCATCGACTTCCGCGACAGCGGGTTCGCCCACGAAGTCGAAAGCGGTGCGCTGCGTAGCGGCACGCTCGACGACTCCTACACGACGGACCGGGCGATCGAGTGGATCGAATCGCAAATGCGCGCGGACCGGCCGTTCTTCTTGAATATGAATTTTCAAAGCTCGCATTTCCCGTACACCATGGCGCCGGAGGTTACGCGGCCGTTTCACCCCTCGGACATAGATTTCGACGCCGGCTTCCTGTACTACCCGCGCGACAAGATCCCGGTCGTTCGCAACGCGTACTACAACGCCGTGCATGAGTGCGATCGACAATTGGGACGTCTCGTCGATACGCTCGCGAAGTCGGGCGCGTTGGAGAATACGATTCTCGTCGTCATGGGCGAAAACGGCGAGTCGTTCTACGAAAACGGAATCGTCTCACACGCCGGGCGGCCCGCGGAGCCCGCCATTCACGTGGCGTTGGTCGTTCACGCTCCCCGATTGCTGTCGCCGAAAGTGGAAGACTATCCGACCGAACTTGTCGACGTCGCGCCGACCGTAATGAACCTGCTCGGCCGCCCTAGTCATCCGAATTTCCAAGGCCGCAACGTGCTCAACGAGGATCGCCCGCCGGTCGACGAGCGGCTCCTCTTCTTCCATACCGAGAATCCCGTGGCACGGTGCGATGCGCTGCTCTTCCAAGGGCGATGGAAGCTGATCCGCGATCGCAATCGCAACGTCGACGAACTCTTCGACCTGGCGACCGATCCGACCGAAAGCCGCAACTTGACCGCGACGGTACCCAAGCTGGCTGCGCGGCTCTCGGCCACGCTCACGGAGTGGCGGCGCGGGCAATTGGCGTACTACCACTATCCGCAGTTCTTCCTGCGCTTCTATCCGCCGCCGTCGCCGCCGCTGGTCGAGTGAGGTTTGCCCCTGGGCCCGCTGCGGGCGGACCGCCTAGGCCAAAGAAAAAGCCCTTCGACGTGGTCGTCAAAGGGCTCGATTTGAAGACAAGTGCGGGAGACAGGATTTGAACCTGCACGGTATTGCTACCGCCAGCCCCTCAAGCTGGTGCGTCTGCCAATT
>CAZWDN010000091.1:0-15292 GCA_964633125.1 uncultured Pirellula sp.
AGTGTATTGAATCCCAACCTTTTGCGGAAAACTCCTATATCGCACACTTTGAACATAACCCCGATTGTGTGGTAATCGACCCGGGCATGGAGCCCGACCTGATCGAAGAACGCTTAGCCGAGCAAGGGCTTCAACTTAAGGCGATTCTCATCACGCATGCTCATGGCGATCACATTGCCGGCATTCCTAGCTTGCGGGCGGCTTGGCCCGAATGCCCTGTGTATATCGGCCGCAAAGAAGCGTCGAAGCTCGGCGACCCGTGGCAGAACCTTTCGGCGCAATTCGGCCTGCCGATCGCGCTTCCGCCGGCCGACGTTCTGCTCGACGAGGGAGAATCGTTCTCGGTTGCCGGCATCACGCTGCGGGTCGCGGAAATTCCCGGGCATTCATCGGGGCATATTGTTTACATCTTCGACGGCGCGCAGCCGGCCGTCGTTTTCGGCGGCGATGTTCTGTTCCGCGGCAGCATCGGCCGTACCGACTTTCCCGGCGGGAGCCTCGAAGCATTGGCGAACGGCATTCGCACGAAGCTCTACACGTTGCCGGACGATACTCGCATTCTTTCCGGACACGGCCCGGAAACGACCGTCGGCCGCGAGAAACGCTCCAACCCGTACGTGCGGGCGGTGTAGTCGTCAATCAGAACAAAAACGATCAGGGCGACTTCGTCGCCGCGTCGTCGGCGGCGTGAAAGTAAGGCGCAAGCTCGGGGGCGGCTTGCTTGAGTTCGTCGACGACGATTCGGGCGATCTTCCGAGCGCCCTCTTTCGAAAGATGGGTGCCGTCGAACTTTCCGGCCAGCTTCGGATGCACGGGACCAAACGATTCGGACGCTTTGGCGCCGAGACGTTCGTGAAGTTCCAAGCTCCGTGCGAAGAGATCGATTAGCGGCACGTTCTGCTCCTTGGCAACGGCCCGTGCCGCAGCGGCGTATGGAGCGAGTTCTCCCTGCAATTTTCCGTCGGGGAGAAAGATGCGGCGAACGAGCGAGGTGACGAGAACCGGCGTCGCGCCGGCGGCCTTCGCCTCGGTGATGAATCGCACAAGGTTCTCGCGATACGTCGTCTGCGGATCGGTCTCGCGCTGCGGACCTTTACCCGGCTGATCGTTGTGGCCGAATTGAATGAGTATGTAATCCGGTTTTTCCGCGAGCGCGTTTCTCCAGTAGCTCCCCGCGTAGTAACTCTTGGTACTCGCGCCTCCCTTGGCATGGTTGAAACATTTGGCTTCCGGAGCCGCAAGTTCGGCAAATGCCGCGCCCCAACCCGCACTGTCCGTGACCGTGGAATCGCCGGTCAGCACGATGCGAATCTCCTTCAACGGCGGCTCGGCGGCAAATAATGCGGCACCATGCCACAGGCCGCAAACGGCGATCATCCCCGGCAAAAGCTTCATTGCGATATCTCGTATCACGGGTACGTGGCAACGGGCGACGCGCATCGAGACCAAACGACGAACGCCGCGGCGCGCGACATCTCGATGATGCGCAAGTCCGGCGGCGTGTCGCATTCACTTACAAAAAGCGCAGCTCGTTAGAACTCGGCCTTCCTCGGAGCAGGTGCGGGAGCCGACTTGGAGGGCGGCGCCGGCTTGATGTCCCGTTTGGGAATCACCGTTCCGTCGGAAAGTCGCAACTCGCCGCTGGGTAGTTCTTCAGCGAGAGGCGGTATCGCCGTAGACTCGTAAGCCGAAGATTCGGGGTACGCGGTCCGCACCGCGTAATCGGTGCCGTAGAAGGAATCTTCGATGTATTGCGGCATCACGTTCAACAGGGCCGCGTGCCCCGCTCCGGCGCCCGCCCCCGGCGAATAGCGAGTTTCATAGGGCGTGCCCGGATTCTCAATCACCAGTTCATGGCCGCTTGAACCGTGATTGATATTGGCCCAACTCGCGCGCGTCGGCACGACGCCGTAGGAGCCGAAGTATTGCGGCGCGTAGTACGGCTGAGCGCCGTACACGGGGCGATACACGTACCCGTTACCGCCATGCGTCGAAATCATTTCATGGCCGACCGGTTGCGCGGCGCCGCTGTAGAGCGGCCGATATCCGCCGACCAAGCTGTAGCCTACTTGAAACGGATTGGTTTGCCACTCCGGCATCACGTGCACCGGCGTGCCCGCAGCACGAGGATACCGATTCGGATCGACCGAACCATACGTGGGCTGTTGAGCCCAAGCAGCGCGTGAAAAAATAGCCGCGGCAACGAGGAGCGCGGACGCTCCCAGCGAGAAGCTTCGAGACATGAACCACCTTGCCGAAAAAGTTGGAGTTACCGCGCAGTACCGAATTAACGCAGTACGGAGTCAACACTTTCGGGCGTATGCGGTCGTGTGCCGCGATGGATGCAAACGCCGAAGTTGCCGTCGAGACGCAAAGCAACACGATGCGACCCGACGACACTTGAAATGGTACGTATCCGCCGGGGAGCGGGTCAAGCAGGCGGGGTCGGCTATTTAGCCGAATTACCGCTGGAGAAGCGCAACCCGGGGCGCGTGCAACGGCTCACCAACAATATCGACGTTCGACTAGGTCGTCGAGTTCGCCATTTCGCCGCCGAGCCGCGTCTTGAGCGATTGCAGGGCGGCGATCGACTCCAAGCCCTGCAGCCCGAAACACTCCCACAACAGCAGCAGCGCCCCGTTAACGCTGCCGGCGGCCAGTTCGCTGCGGAGCGTCATCGCCTTCTGGAGAAACTGCGGACGTTCCGCGAGTTGCTCCTGAAACCGTCGGGCACATTCGCGACCGCGGTTTTGGGAAACATCCAGCAACCCGGCCAGCACGATTCCGGCCCCGTCGACGTCGTTCGCGAGAACCCGCTCGGCAAACGATTGGAATGAAATCACCACGGGCGCCGGAGCAGGCAAGGCGGGCGCCGCACTGACGATCGCGCCGTCGCCGTAATAAAGATGTACGTCGGCCGCCGTACCGATCTCTTCCCCTTCGGCCGTCGTTTCCGGCTCGTAACCCAGCGCCGGCGTCGGTGCGGCCGCGACGATCTCTTCCGAAGTCGGCAGCGGCGTCTCTTCCAGGGGCGGCAGATTGTTCAACAGCATCTGCACGTTATTCAACCGCAGGCCGATCTGTTCTTGAACGGCGTCGATCTCGCTCGCGTAAGAAAGTCCGAGCGCGTCTTCGAGAATCGCATCGCGACTCTCAAGGACGCGTTCGGTGAGGCGCTCGGAAAGGATATCCCGGGCCTGCTGAAGAACGGAGATCGCCCGCGCTCGATCGTTCATGAAGCTTGCTCCTCGTCGTCACCGTAAGCGACCGGAACTCGGCTTCTTACGCGGCGACTACCTGCCGTCAGCTTTCCAGGCGAACCGTCGGGGATTCGCCGGATATTCTTCTAGAATAGGCGGAGCGGTTGCCTCGGGCAACCACTTTTACGCAAGCCTACCTAAGATGCGGGATTCCCGCCGTCGACTGCGGTCGGCTTAATGGAATCCGCCGTTTTCGGCTTCACTCCCAAGTTCTTCAGCGTGCTGGACAGCAACAACACCAGGAGAACGAGCGTAACGAGCACGGTGAGCCATTTACCGGCATTCGCGCGCAGCTTCTGTCCCACATTGCTCCGCCCCACGAGGAAACTGGCCAGCGCGAAAATGCCGAACGCCAAGAGCACCTTTACCCCGAAGAGGGCGTGATAGGGGGTTCCTTTCAGAACGTACGCGCTGTTGATTCGAAGAAAGTTATAGAAGCCGGTGACCAGCAGCACGGTGATCGCCGCCATCACCACCTTTGCCCAGCGCGAACGCACGGCCTCGCGCAACTGCTTCCGTTCCGCTTCCGGCAACGTCTCCGCAGCGGGATGAAGCGCGAGCTTCATGAAGATCGCGCCGCCTGCGGCCGTCACGGCGGCGACGATGTGCAACCAGCGGGACAACAACTGTACGGGATCGATTTCGCTCACGATGCATTCTCACTGAGTCGTTACGACGATTGGGCTCGGGACGTGCCTGATCGTAGGCGTTCGTCGGTCAATCGTCCAGATGCCGCCGCGCTACGGTCCGGCCTTCAACAACTCGGCTACCAGCGTCGCGGCTTCGTCCGCCGTTGCGATCATGCCGTCGAGTTGTGCGGCTCGAACTTTTTCGAGCAATACGGCAAATTGCTTCCCCGGCCGGAGCCCGCGACGCACGAGATCGTTCCCCGTCAGTAAAGGCGGCGGATCGAGCACCGCTCGCGGTTCCGCAAGCTTCTTGCGCGCGAAGGCAAGATCGGCGACGCGGCGTTCCCGGTCGTCGTCGTCGGCAACTGCGTGTCGGGCCGCGACAAACTCGACCAGGTCCGGCCCCCAGCGGTGCGCCAACGCCGGCTGCACTTCCGACCAACGGCGCGACGCCGCGCCGTCGATGGAGCGTCGATGCTCCACTAGCCATTCGACATGCTCTCGTTCTTCGTTCGACATCCGCCAGCGGCGCAGCACGGCCGTCGCCGCATGCACCGAGCCGTGCGAATCGTCGGCCGATGTTTCTTGCAACAGCGCCGCCAGCGCCAGCGGCGGTTTGCGAATGCCGGCCTTTTCGAACTCCGCCAACATAGCCACGGCCGCGTCCCAAGCCGAGACCGTCGCGAACGACGATTTCCGCTCGCGCAGCGGCAGCACCTCGGGCAAGACCTGAGCGGCCAATCCGGCGGCCATCAGCAGCCGCGCGGCTTCCGCTTGTCCCGGTCTGCCGAACATCGCGCGAATCTCTTGCGCGATGCGTTCCGGACTGACCGCGCCGATTTCGGCGGCCGAATTCCGAATCGCCTCAAACGTCGCAGGGTCGAGCGCGAAGCCGAACGTCGACGCCATCCGCACGCCGCGCAGCATGCGTAGCTTGTCTTCTCGAAAGCGCACCGCCGCATCGCCGACGGCGCGCACCAGTTTGCGCTCGATGTCGGCCCGCCCTTCTACAAAATCGATCACGTTGCCGACGATCGGGTCGTAGAACAGTGCGTTCATCGTGAAGTCGCGCCGGCGGGCGTCTTCCTCGGCATCGGTGAATACGACGGCGTCCGGTCGCCGCCCGTCACTGTAGCCGGCGTCGCGACGAAACGTCGCCACTTCCACATTGCCCGCCTCGCGCGGTCCCACGACGATGATCACGCCGAACGCCTCTCCCACGGCGAGCGTCCGCCGCCGCCCGAACAGCTCGCGCACCTGTTCCGGTCGTGCGCTCGTGGCGACGTCATAGTCCTTCGGCGTGATGCCGAGCAATTCATCGCGCACGCAGCCGCCGGCCCAATAGGCCGTATAGCCGGCCGAACGCAAAAGTTCGACGACTTCCAGAGCAAACCGGCGTTGGGGCGTTGTCGGGGTCATGGCGTTGGAAGGACGGCCGCGGCCAAGGCTTGGTTCACCGCTTCGACTGCCTTGCGCTTTTCGGCGGCGTTCCAAGGCACGGCGAATTCCGCTCCGCCGCGCAGAAAAAAGAGCGTGAGTTCGTCGGGCGCTTGACCGAGAATTTGCTCCACGGCCAATGCATATACGGCCAACTGCAAGCGATACGGTTCGGCGACCACGGCGAGATTCGCGCTTGCGGTGCGATGCGACTTATAGTCGACGATGCACCACCGGCCTGCGGTATCTTGGTACAAGAGATCCAGAAAACCTTGCAGGTGAATTCCGCCGCCCGCCGGCTGATCGAGCGGCCACGCCAACAGAAACTCCAGTTCGCGAAAAGCCTGCTTGGCGCCGGCGACCGCCTGTCCGCGCAGCGATCCGATAAACGCTTCGGCCAGCGCGGCAAGTTCGGCGGTGGATTCCGGCGTCGTCGCCACGGCGCCCATTGCCCGACGGACCAGCCCTTCCAAGGTTGCGCGCCGCTCGGCCGGCCGATCCCGGCGATAGTCGTATCTTGCTAATACTTCGTGTAAGACGATGCCGACCATGCGCGCTTCCGAACCTGCCTCATCGGCGTCGTCTGCCGGCGACGACGTCGTCGATTCCGCGGCATCCCGTTCTTCGACCGCTTGCCTTTCGGTGACGATTCGCCCCGAAAGTCGTGAAAAGGAAAATCGCCGCCGACCTTGGCCGCGATACGGAATCGGCTCCGTTCCTGCGAATAGCGTCGCTTGCGCGCTTCGGGCGGCTCGTTCGGCCTGTTGCAACACCTTCGGCCAATCGGGACGCTCGATCTGCGCCACGCCGTCATCGTCCAGCGTCGGCCGCTCCGTCGTGACGAGAACCTCCGGGTTGTGCTGCCCCTTGCCGGGAATACCTCGCAACTTCCCGGACGCCAGATCAAATCGCTCGGCCAGCAACTCGCGCCATTCGCCGACCGGCAGAGCCGGATCGACGACGCCGGACGATAGTATGAGATAGTCGGCCGCGCGCGTGGTCGCCACGTAGAACAATCGGCGACTTTCGGCCTCATCTTCGCGATTCTCGACGACGCGGAACAAATCCAAGCCCGAGGCGCCGTCGTCGCGATACGGCGGACCTACCATCGGCCCGAGTTCGGGATGAAACCCGACCGTCGCGCGATTCGGCTGTCGCTTCCGTTCCAAGTCGGGCACGACGACGACCGGAAACTCCAAGCCTTTCGACTGGTGAATCGACATGATCCGCACGACGTTCGCCCCTTCGGCAAACGCGGCGGCCTGCGCTTCGTCGGGCTGTTCGACCACCGAAGTACCAAGTTGTTCGATGAAGGCCGTGAGCGTGAAAATGCCCGAGCGATCGAAGGCCCGCGCCAATTCAATGAGCTTACGCAGGTTGGCGAGCTTGCGGTCGCCGAGAAATTCGGCCGTTACGATCGCATCGTACGCCGTACGGGCAAAGATCTCATTGATCAGGTCCGCGATCGGCAGCCGGTTCTTGACGGCTCGCAACTCGCGCAAGGTTTGCGCCGCGAAGGCGGCTTTCTTGCGGTCTTCCGGCTCGAGCGCTTCGGAAAGCTGCGGTGCGAACAGGCCGCCGGCAAGTCCGCCCGCGTGCTGAGCCAGGAACAAAAGCGCTTCGTCGGACAGTGAAAAGAACGGGCTCCGCAACACGCCGGCCAGCGCCACGTCGTCGCAGACGGAATCGAGCGTCTTCAGGAAGTTCAGCAGATCGTAGATTTCCTGCTGGGCGTAGAACGCTTTCCCGCCGACGACGTAGTACGGAATGCCGTAACGTTCGAGCGCCGCTTCGTAGATGCCGACGTTCGACAATGCACGAAACAGTAGCGCACAATCTCCGTATTCGATCGGCCGCAGCGGCAGTGAGCCGTCGCGTTTTTCAGCCGGAATTCGGGGTTCGCGGCAATCAACGAGCCCACGGATGCGGCGGGCCAACCAATCGGCTTCCAGGCGTCGCAAATCTTCGGCGGTTGCCTTAGGACGAATCGCAGCGGCGTCCGCCGGATCGCCGGTGTCATCCTCTTCCGGGGGCGCGTCGACGGCCCACAGAAACTCAATGGCCGGCAGCGGCGACGTCTGCTCACGTTTGGCGGCCAGCGCCTGATACTTGTCTTCGAAAATCGGTGCAAAGAGAACGTTGACGAAGTTGAGAATCTCCGGCTGGCTGCGAAAGTTGAGCGACAGCGGGATGCGGCCGTGCTCGGCCGTGCCGTCTTGCAACTTTTGAAACAACTCCGGCTCGGCGCCGCGGAAGCGATAGATCGATTGCTTGAAATCGCCGACGTGAAACATCTTGCCGCGACCGAGCGTGGCGCCGCCGGCCAAGGCGTCGATCAGTTCCATCTGCAGGTCGTCAGTGTCCTGGCACTCGTCGACCAGCAGCAGTTCGATACCGAGCGCCAGCCGCTTACGCAGGTTCGCGTGAGCCTCGTCGTGCAGCAACCGGTGCGCTTTGATGAGCAAGTCGTCGAAGTCGAGGACGCCGAGTTCCCGTTTGCGCTTCTCGTACGCTTCTCGCACCGGGGCCGTCACGCGAACGAAGCGCAACGACGCTTCCGCCGCCGGCAGCGCGCCGCGCGCATCGAACACCAATTGTTTGCGCACTTTGCCGACGAGTTCGCGCAACTCCTCAAACGCCGCCTTGTAATCTTCGTAGAGCGTTTCGTGCCCGGCCCAGATCTTCTTGCCGGTGCAGCCCTGTACGCGGGCGTGCTCCTCCAACGAATCGAGGTCCGCGTCCGTCGGCTCGCTTTCCGCAATACGCTCGAGTATTTCGGCGACGATCAAGGCGCGCTCGGCGAGCTTCTCATGCGGCGCCCCTTGCGGCAGAATCTCAGTGCGCAACCGGAGCACCACCGGCGCTTCGCGCAATGTGCGCAAGGCCTCGGGCTTGATATGCGCCGCATGAAAATCGCGCCAAATCGCGACCAGATCGGAAGCAGCCAGCGGTAGCCACTCCGCAAAATCCAGCCGAAAGCGTTCGGCCAACAATCGCCCCATTCGTTCGCGCACGCCGTTCAAGTCGTAGCCGGCGACCAGCTCGATCATGTCGGCGTCTTGCTTTGCCAGCAGTTCGCGGAGGTGGTCGTCGATGAGTTCGCCCAACAGCAATCGCGCGGCGGTCGGTTCCAACACGCTGAAGCCGGGATCAAGCTGCGCTTCGACGGCATGCGACCGCAAGAGCGTGCCGCAAAAGGAATGAATCGTGCTGATGCGGGCCGAATCGATGCGCCGCAAAATGTCGAGCCAGTGTGCCTCGTGCTCCGGGGCGGCCTGCAACAGCCGGTCGCGCACGCCGGCCCGAATGCGCTGCCGCATCTCGCGCGCGGCCCGTTCCGTGAACGTAATAGCGATCAGCCGGCCGAGTTGGCTCGTCACATCCGTATCGGGCCGCGGCTCCAAGTGACTTAAGAATCGTTCGGTCAGCACGAACGTCTTCCCGCAGCCCGCGCCGGCCGAGAGCGCAACGCTCACGTCGCGCGTTTCCAGCGCTTGCTGCTGCTGCGGCGTCAGCGTTGTTTTTAGCGTTGGGGTGACGGCGGTTGCCATACTTTCTCCAAGCTGCGAATTTGTGCCACCCGGCAGACGGTGCGGAACTCGCAGCGCGACGTGCAGTCTTCGTCTTCGTTGTACATCGGGAACTCGCCGCGCCGAATTCCGCGCACCAGCGACACGACGCGCTCGACGATACGCTCGCGCAGTTCGGTCCAATCGCCCGTCGGCTTCAGATCGCCCGCTTCGACTTCGTGCAGCAGCAGAGTTTTCTTAAATCCGGAATCGGCGACGAACCAATAGCCGAATTGCCACGGCACGGCTCCGTCGCCGCGCAGGAGCAACCGCTCGGTCGCCATCGCGTAGAGCGTGAGCTGCAGCGCCTGCCCGGAAACAACGTGGCTCTTCGAGTAACCCGCGCTGCTGCCGGTTTTGTAGTCGACGATCGTGAACACGGCCCGGCCCGCCGTCATGCCGACGTCGATCCGATCGATCCGGCCCGTGATCTTCACACGCTCGTCGTGGAGCACGAGCTCCAGCGGCTCCGACGTCGAAATCTTGTCGGCAGGCGGGTTCGGCATTCCGAACGACGCTTCAAAGTGCCGGGGGCGGGGCAACTCATCGCACTTCACGTTCGTTTGCTCGTACGCTCCGTGCTGTTCCGCGTAGTTCAGGAGCCAACGCCGGAGCAGCTTCTCGTCGACCGCGCGAAACGCCTCCAGCAGCGATTCGTCGGGGTCCTTCCGCAAGAACGTGCTGACGGCCTCTTCGACGATTTGCTCGTAGTCGGCGGGCGCCGTCTCGCTGGGCAAGGCGCATCGGCCGAGCCGCTCGTTCATTTGCGCATGCAACTCGGCGAGCACGTCATGCACGCGGCTGCCGCGTTTGCCGTAATCGATCTCCAGTCCCACTTCGCCGACCGGCTGCAGCCGAAGCACCCGTTCGAGAAAGAATTGGTACGGGCAGCCGCCGTACTGCTCCAACTGCCCGGCGCTCCAGGGGAAATCGGCCGCGAATCGCTTCTCGAGCATGCGGCGCGCGTCGTCGCCGAGGATCATCCCTTCGTAGCCGCCGAACGCGCCCCGTCGGCTGCGCTCGTCGACAATCGCCAGTCCGGCCAGGAGATTGCGCCCCGTTTCGGCCGAGTGTCGCACGACGGCCGCTAGTTCCGCGACATCGCCGTCGGGCCGCCCGGCGTTGGCGGCGGCGCGAATGCGGGCATCAAAAATGTTCAGCAACACGCCGTCGGGCGCTATGGGACTCAGATCGGAGAGTTCGTCATGCTTGTGGAGGTCGTGCTTGCAGAGGCGTGCGAGTTCCCCGAGATACGGGCTCGGCAACAGCGGCTCCGCTTTCTCATTGAGTGCGGGAAACGATAGCCAGAGCCGTCGCTCGGCCCGGAGAATCGTTTCGTAGAACAGCAGCATCTCATCGCGGCGCCGCTGCGAGGCCGAAGTGAGGGGCAGGCCGCAGCCGACGAGTTGCTGGATTTCCACGTCGCTGTAGATTTGCCCTCCGCCGTCGTTCGCCGGGAACGATTTCTCCGAAAGCCCGGCCACGAAGAGATACGGCGCCGCCAGCGTGCGCGCCGTGATCGCCGACAGGATGCGAACCCGCCCGGTTTCATCGCGCTCGCCGGGGAGTTGCTCGGTTTGGACGATCGTTTCCAGATAGTCCACCAAGTCGCCGCGCGAAATTACGGCCGGGGCGCCGCGCGTCAGTTGCGCGAGTCGGTCGCCGGCCCCGAGCGCCTGGTGAAACGAATTCCAAGCCGCGAAGTCGTCGCCCAGGTCGCGCAGCGGCTGCGAATGGAGCCGATCCGTCCTCGCGTCGCTCATGCTTTGCAGAATGCCGGTCTCACGCGCGAGCTCTTTCAATGCTTCCGACCAGTCGGCGGCCGAGGCCTGCGAGGGGAGGGCGTCGAGCGAAGTCGCCAAGCGTCGCAACACCGGCAACGCGAGCAACGCGTCGGCCCGTTCGCGATTGCGCCGTTCGCTGCGTTCGGAAAAGGGATCTCGCGGGTCCACGACGTCGGGAGTTCGGTGTGCCAGCTTCTCGATCGTCGCGAGTAATACGTCGCGTCCCGACGGCACCTGCACGCGGCGGATTGTTCGTTCGGTCGCTTCCGGCACGCCGGGCGATGCGGTTTCCTGCCAATTCGGACGAAAGTAATTGCCGCCGAGCACCGCCAGCAAGTCGCGAAACGGCCAGTCGTCGTGCCCGAGCTTTACGAGCGCCATCAAGGCCGTCAGGCTGGGCGATTGGCCAAGCGGCCGGCCCGATTCGAGCGCGGTCGGGATACCGTAGCGCGTAAAAAACTCGCGCAGCAGCGAACCGTTCTCATTGAGCGAACGACAGACGATCGTGATCGCCTCCGGACGAACGGGCCGCGGCGGCGTCTCGGTTTCATCGCCGATGACGATCAACCGTTTCACGCGCCGGGCGAGTTCTTCGACTTCGGCCACCGTGCCGGAAGCGGCGATGAACTCGATGCGCTCGTGCGATTCCGCCGGCTGCATGCGGCGCGGGCTTTTAAACAGCTCACGCTCGATATGCGCGAGCGCCGGCCACTCCGCTTCCGACCGACGCGGCAACCGTCGCACTTCGAGTTCCAAGTGACGTTCACGCAGTTGTGCCAGCGTGCGCCGCGGCTTGGCGAAGAGGTCTTCGCGCTCGTTCGATTCTTCGTCAGTCAGCGAAATGACCAGTTGCTCGCTGCGACGAGCCAATTCGTCGAGGATTTCCAATTGCGTGCGGGTGAAATCGGTAAAGCCGTCGACGACGACGAGTTTCAGGCTTTCGCACGGGGCTCGCTGTCCGGCGTGCAGCAGACTCCGGGCCGACCAGAACAGACCTTCGGCGTCGTAGAGTTGGTGCTTTTCCAGGATGTCCTGATAACTCTGGTACAGTTCGATGAGCTCGCGCTCGCGCCGGGCCGGTTTGCCGCGTGGGGCGAAGTCGGCCGCACGCGTGCACGCCTCCTCGAATTGCTCGGGCCAAATCTCGACGCGTTTCAGTTCGCTGATGAAGCGTGCCGTGAGATCGAGAAAGCCAGACGTATGGGCGATGGCCGCGAAGTGCTTGAGTTTGCCGTTCGCCAGGGCTTCGCGCAACAATTGCTCAAGCAGTAGCCGTTTGCTCCGGTCGTCGATCGGCCGGATCTCCGTCGCCGCGTGCGACGTGACGCGGCGCGCGAGTTGGTCGAACGTTTGGATTCCGGGATCAAAGCAGCCGGCAAGGCCGTCGGCGAGCAGCGCGTCGCGCACTTGCTCGACGGCGCGGCGATTCGGGCCGATCCACAGCGCGCCGCCGATCGAGGCCGTACCCATCGAACCCGCGCCGCGCTGCGTGCGCAACACGTTGCGATAGTCTTGGAGCAGCGCATGGGTTTTGCCGCTGCGCGCGGGCCCGGCAATGACCGTGACGCGGCTCGTCATACTGGCGGCGACCCTCCGTGCGAGAACTTGCGACGACAAGGCATTCTATCCGAAATCCCGGCGGTATCGTAGCCGCAGCGTCGGTACGTGGATTACAATATTCGGCGACGCGAAGTTCGTTCACGCCGCGAGGAGCAATATGTCGGGACCTGCAAGTTTGCCTTGGGAAGTTGATTGTCGTACGGTCAAGCAAAAGCTGGATGCCGGCGAGGCGTTTCTGCTGCTCGATTGCCGCGAGAAGAGCGAATACGACACCGTGCATATCAAAGAGGCGACGCTGCTGCCCATGAGCGAATTGACGGTGCGCGTGAAGGAATTGGAAGCCCACCGCAGCGGCCCCATCGTCGTTCATTGCCACCACGGCGGCCGCAGCATGCGCGTGGCCCAATGGCTGCGGCAAAACGGCTTCGCGCAGGCTCAGAGCATGGCCGGCGGCATCCACCAATGGGCCGAAGAAATCGAGCCCGGCATGGTCAAGTACTAGCGGCGACGGTCGACTGAGGGAGCAGCGCTGCGATGCCCGAACCGTTTCCCGCGGCGTGCGTGTATTTGACCGGACCGACGGCAAGCGGCAAGAGCGCCGTCGGGCTCGAGCTTGCGCGGCTGCTCGGCGCCGAGATCGTGGCGATGGATTCCATGACCGTCTATCGCGGCCTGGACATCGGTACGGCCAAGGCCTCGCGTGAAGAACGCGCCGCGGTGCCGCACCACATGCTCGACATCGTCGAGCCGAGTGAAGAATACAGCCAGGCCGACTACGTCGTAGCGGCGCGCCGGGCGGTCGACGATATTTTGGCCCGCGGCAAGACGCCGCTCATCGTGGGCGGCACGCCGCTTTACTTGAAGACGTTGCTGCGCGGCATGTTTGAGGGTCCGCCGGCCGATTGGGAACTGCGCCGACGCTGGGAAGCGGAAGCCGATCGCGGCGGTCCGACCTTCTTGCAGGAGCAACTCGCGAAAGTCGACCCCCCGACGGCGACCAAGCTCCACGCAAACGACCGCCGCCGAATCATTCGGGCCCTGGAAGTCCACGAACTCACCGGACGGCCGCTCAGCGCGCTGCAACGGGAATTCGAGCGTCCGCGGAGCGAAGCCGCCGGGCGCGTGTTTTTGCTGGAGTGGCCGCGGGAAATACTGTTTCGACGGATTGAAAGTCGCGTCGACACGATGCTCGCGGCGGGACTAATCGATGAAACGACGCATGCTTTAGCGGCCCCCGGCGGCATGAGCCGCACGGCCCGGCAAGGGCTCGGCTATCGGGAAGTCATCGAGATGCTGGCAGGCACATTGCCGCGCGAAGAGTTGGCCGGCGCCATTAAGACCCACACGAGACAATTTGCCAAGCGGCAGGGAACTTGGTTTCGCAGTTTGGAAGAGTGTAGCCCGATACCCATGACCGAACCGGTCGACTCCGTGCTGGTCGCCCAGCGCATTTATACGCGGCTTGCCGGCGGTTAGAATGCTTTGCGTCGCTTCCGATCGCACTTCCTTTTGCCTCACGCACGCCATCATGCCCACGCAAACGTCGCCCGCCGCATTGCTCGCCGAAGCCCGCACCCACGCGGAATGGATCACCGGCATCCGTCGCACGCTGCACGAGTATCCCGAGTTGGGCTACGAAGAAAAGCGGACTAGCGAAGTGATCCGCGCGCGGCTCGATGAACTCGGGATTCCGTACCGTTGGCCGGTTGCGGAAACCGGCGTCGTGGCGACGATCGGCCGCGGCCCCGGCCCGTGCGTCGCGCTGCGAGCCGATATCGACGCGCTGCCGATCGACGAAGAGGCCGACGTAACGTTTCGCAGTCGCACGCCCGGGAAGATGCATGCCTGCGGCCACGATTGCCACACGGCCATGCTCTTGGGCGCCGCCAAGATGCTGAAGGCCCGTGAAGCGGAATTGCCCGGCGTCGTGAAGCTGCTGTTTCAGCCGGCGGAAGAGGGCGGGGCAGGCGGCAAGCGATTGTGCGAAGAGGGGGCGTTGGAAACGCCGCGCGTCCAGCGCGTGTTCGGGCTGCACGTTTGGCCGCAGTTGAAGACCGGCACCATCGGTTCGCGCGCCGGGGTGTTTCTCGCATCGGCCGGATCGTTGAACATCGTCGTGCGGGGTGTCGGAGGCCACGCCGCGAAGCCGAATCTAACGCACGATCCGGTCGTCACGGCGGCGAAGATCATCGTCGAACTGCAAACCATCGTCGCCCGCGAGGTCGATCCGCTGGAGCCGGCGGTGATTAGCATCACCACGGTTCGCGCGGGACATGCCTATAACGTGATTCCCGTCGAAACGCACCTGACCGGTACGATCCGCTCGCTCACCATGCCGGGAATGCAGTTTCTGCAAAAGCGCGTACGCGAGCTCGTGGAACATATTGCCCTGGCGAATCGTTGCACGGCCGAAGTGACCTTTCCCGGCAACGATTATCCGCCGACCGTGAACGACGCCTACTGCTGGGAAATCGCGCAAGGACTCGGCCGCGCGACGCTCGGCGACGCCGCGGTGCACGAACTGCCGCCGACGATGGGGGGCGAAGACTTCGCCTATTACACAAACCTCGTGCCCGGCTGCTTCGTGGCGCTCGGCGTCGGCAACGAAGCGCTCGGCGCCGTCTACGGCGTGCATCATCCGAAATTTAAGGTCGACGAAGCGGCGCTGCCGATCGGCGCCGCCTTGCATACGGCCTTTGCCCTGCGCTCGCTCGACGAACTGCCGCGCTCGCCCGCGTAATTACATTTCCCGAATTCTGAACACTTGCCGACATTCCATCGTCAACGTCCCATGAGATCCGCCGCCATGAATCTGAAACCTACGCTTTGCCGACTTGCCTTGACGGCGCTTTTAGCGGCGACGGGCTGCAGCCTCGACGCTCCGGAAGGGGAGAAAAAATCCACGGTGAAATACCAGGGCGAGAGGTTCGTCGTCGTACAACCGGTGACGAACTTCGACGCCACGGACTTGCGCAAGATGGCGCGTGAGGAAGATGCGCCGCGTATCGAAGAACTCATGCTCGCGGCTAAGCCCGAACAGCATTACGGTTCGC
>CAZWDN010000092.1:0-15238 GCA_964633125.1 uncultured Pirellula sp.
CGCCGCTCTCAATGGGACGTCGCCGTCGGTATGGCGATGCGTCGCTTCGACGAATAACGCGGTGACGCACCCATGAAACCCATCGACTTTTTACCGGAACGGTACCGTCAGGCAAAGAAACGGCGTCACACGTCGTTTTATCGCCTCGGCGTGACGATGCTGTTCGTCGTCGCCTTCGCGGCGGCGGCGGGCGGATTGCACTTTAAGCAACTCGACGTCCGTCGTCAGAGCGAAAACATCAACAAGCAATACGCCGCCGCACAAGCGCAGTCGGCGCTGTTGGCCAATAAACAGGCTGAGCTCGCCAAGCTCAACGTCTACGCCGCGCTCGTGACGCACTTACGCCATCCGTGGCCCAAGTCGCGCATAATTGACGAACTCATCGCGCCCCTGCCGGCGGAAGTGGTGCTATCCAAGGTCGAGATATTGGCGGAGCCGCGGCCGGCGGCTGCGACCGGCGAAGCGGCGGCCGGCTCCGAAACCGAGCAGAAGACGCCGAGCGTCGAAACCGATTTGGCGACGCTCCGGTCGCAAGCGGAACAGGAAGACATCCTAATACACGTTGAAGGAACGACGCGCGACCAAACGGCGCTGCATCTATACTTGCAGATGCTTTTGGCATCGCGGTTGTTCAGCGCCGCGGAACTCACGGCCGTCGAAGCCGCTCCGGCGAACGGCTCGGCCGAACCGTCGGCCTCGGCGGTCCGACAAGATCGCTTTACGGCTATCGTGAAAGTTCGCCCGGCGTACGGCTTGCCCGGCGGTCCGTCGCTCGATACCCCGCCCGCGAAAACCATTCCGCCCGCCGTTGCCGCATCGACATCGGCCGACACGGCGCTGAAGCTTGCACCGCCAGGAGCATCGCAACCATGAAAGTCAACATGCTCGGCGGCGCTTGGGCCGCAATCGTACCGCTCACCGCCGCGATCGGCGCCTATTTGTTCTTTGTATTCTTTCCCGGTATGCGCGAGATACGAGACCTTCGGGCGGATATCGCGCTGAAGGAAACAGCCGCGATAGCCGCGGCCGCGATTCCGACGCGGTTGAAGAATATCGATGCCGAATCCATCGCCGCCCGGGAGTACCTCGCGAAGTTTCGCGCCGTGCCGGCCGACCCCGCCGCGATGAGCCGTCTATTCGGCGAACTCTCGCAAGTCGTCAAGAAGTCGGGCGCGATCACCACCACGTTTCGCCCCGAGGCCAAGCTTACCTTGGCCGAGCTGGAACGTACGCCGGTCACCATCGGCTGCCGGGGGACCTTCGAACAGGTTCAAACATTGCTAGCTTCGATCGAAGCCATGCCGCATCGCATTTGGATCGAGCATGCCAAGCTCGAAACGGGACGTGAATCTGCGGAACTTATCGAGTGCGAGATAAAGCTGGCAATCTTTGCCGATAAATTTGAGATTTCTAATTAGGTCGAGTCTACGAATTACCGATACAGGAGGAGCCGGAATCGTCGGGCGATAGCCGCCTGAGGATGCCGGCATGCAAGCGTGGCAAGTTTCGCGAAACAACTTCAACGAGATCTGCAAAAGAACCCCAAGAAAGCGGGCATGTTGCTGCTGCTGTGCGGGGTCTGCGCTTGGTTTTGGGGACCGCTGATCTTTCCCAAAGATGAATCGAAAGCGAAGGGAAACAAGAACGGCGTCGCCGCCGCAGTGGTAGCAGCCGCCGTGCCCGAGGTGACCAAGCCCGTCGTCGCGGTACCTGCGATCGACTGGAAACTCTTGTCCGAAAGATTGACGAGCGATCCACACATGACCGGAGCCCAGCCTCGCACAACCGAACCCGGTGAAACGCCGCGTAACCCGTTTGGCGCGCCGGTTTTGCCGGCGGAGGAACCGACGGCCGACGAACTGGAACTATTGGCCGCGGAGCTTGCCGCGGAAGAGCAGCGGGCCGAGGAAGAAGCGAAACAGAAGATGGCGTTAGCGGCGGCGGGCGACGTCTCCGCTTGGCAAAACATGTCGCTGGAGTTGTCGAGCACATTCGTCGGTTCTCGGGCACGCAAAGCGGTGATCAACGGTCGAGCCTTCACGGAAGGTACCGTGATTGGAAAGTTAGGAATGTCGGAGATTCGCTTGTTAAGCGTGACGCCGCGCAGCGCCGTGCTGGTTTGGAACGGCGCTCGACGCGAGTTGCGCATTCCGAAGCCGGGAGAAACGCCGCCACCGGAAGCAAGCGCGGCCGTCGAAACGGGCGATTTGTCGGAATTGAACGGACTGGAACAAGAGCCGGAAGCTGTCGGTACCGAAGGATTGGAACCTGCCGCCGCGAGCGCGCTTTAGAGCGTTGATATTCGCGGTCGACTGAACAACATGCATTCGTCAGGGACGACGTATGAAGACTCTCTTTCGCCTTGCGGCATTAAGCTTTTGTGCCGCCGTCGGCATTCTGCTGGCCGTGCAACTTGCACGCCCGACGGCCGACGCCATTGCCGCATCGGTGCAGCCGAGCGCCTCGCCGAGCGATGCTGAGCCCGTTAAGTCGGCCCCGGCGCCGCACGTTCCGCGCTCGGCAACCGGCTACGCCGGCATGTTGCCGAAGCCTAGCCCGATTCAGCCGCGCACGGCGGCCGATGCCTCGCATCTGTCACCGGCCGCCGCGGCCCGCGCGGGCTTTGAACCGCTTCACGTCGCGCAAGCCCCGACCTCCGGCGGCAATCTCGACGCCGCCGTGCAAGAAGCGCTCGGCAATATCCTGCGCAACCAAGGCGGCTTGCCGATCACGCAGCCCGGCAACTCGCAAACGGTACCGGTCGATCTCATGATGAAGGTGCTCAATCAAAACGAGCAAACCACCAAAGCGCTGCAAATGTTGCAGACGCAGATGCAAGCCGGCGGCACAGGCCTTGCACAATCGTCGGCCGCGGGCGGTCCGGCACTCACGGCGCCTGCCGCGGCTGCGACGCTCGACGATCTTGTGCCGGCGCCACCCGCCGCGCAACCGCCGACCTTGACCGGTCCGGCTCCGGCGAAGCTGGAAGCGTCGGAGATGCCCGTGCCCGCCGGCACCTCTCCTCCCGTGCCTGGCCAACAAGCTCCGGCTCTCGCCGCGGAGATCGTCGACATGCCTGGAGCCGTCACTTCCGAAGGAGACGGGCAACTGGCGATTAACGCCCGCGACGTCGACGTCCGCGTGCTGCTGGAGCAACTTGCGGAGGAAGCCGGCCTCAACATTCTGGCGGGTGCCAGCGTCACCGGAACAATCAGCCTCAACATGCAACACGTCGGTGTGGACGAAGCGCTCGACGCCATTCTCAAGGCGACGGGCTTCACGGCGCGCTACGACGGCAATTTCGTCTACATCGGCACGCCGGCCGACTTTGCGACGATGGAACGGGCCCAAGATACGGTCGGCACGCGCGTCTATCGTCCCAATTACATCAGCGCCAAGGACCTGTCGCTCGTCCTGACGCCGCTGCTGACGCCGACCACGGGCAAGATCAGCGTCACCAGCCCCTCCGCCGTCGGCATCGCCGTCGACAACACTTCGGCCGGCGGCGACAGCATGTCGCAACAAGATGCGGTCGTGATTCAAGACTTCCAGAGCGTGCTTTCGCAGATCGACATGGTGATCAAAGATCTCGATCGCCGGCCCGCGCAAGTTTCGATTGAAGCGATGATCGTGAGCGTCACGCTCAACGACATGAACAGTTTCGGCGTCGACTTCCAAGTATTGCGCGACAAGAACAACGTACGATTCGGCTGGGGCACGCCGCGACAAGCGCCGCTCGGCGGCGGCGGAAACACCGATCCGATCACCGGCGCCGCCATCGGCCAGTTTCCCTTCGACACCGGCGGCATGAAGTTCGCATTTCTCGACGACAGCCTCGGCGTCTTCATCAGCGCTCTGGAAACCGTCGGCGACGCCAACGTCATCGCCTCGCCCAAATTGCTGTGCTTGAACAAGCAGAAGGCCGAAATCCTGATCGGCCAGAAGCTCGGCTACATCAGCACCACGGTGACGCAAAACTTCTCGACGCAAAACGTCGAATTCCTCGACGTCGGAGCGCAGCTGCGGCTCCGTCCGTTCATTTCCAGCGACGGCATGATCCGTCTCGAAGTCCATCCGGAACTTTCCGAAGGACAAGTAGTCGTCAACGGCGGCTTCACGCTCCCGAACAAAACGCTGACGGAAGTCACCACGAACGTCATGTGCCCGGACGGTTGTACCGTGATTCTCGGCGGCCTGATGCGCGAGAACCTTCGCTCGAACAGCACGCAGGTTCCGCTCTTGGGGAGCTTGCCGGGAGTCGGCCCGTTGTTTCGCACGAAAACGGAAAACGTCGAACGTACCGAGATTTTGATCTTGCTGACGCCGCGCATCGTGTACGACGCCGATAACGCCGCCGAGGGCGCCCTCTATCAGGCCGACGCCAAAAACATGGAAGCGGCGAAGTTTCATCGCATGAGCCCGCTCGGCAAGGCGCATCTGGCACGCGACTACAACGATCGGGCCCGAGCCGCCGCGGCGCGCGGCAATCGCGTCTTGGCGCTCCGCAACGCTCGCTTGGCCGTGCATTACGATCCGCTCAATCGCGACGCCGTGCGAACCTTGCACGAACTCGGCTCGCAAGAAGGGGATCCGGTGCCGCAAGGATTGGCCGTAGAAACCGTGATCGGCGAAGACGGTCAACCGGTGCTCGACGGCGAACTGCCCCCCTGGATGCTCGACGAACTCGGGCGCGAGGCGATGCCGCCGCAGCCCGACCACCCGCGCGAACTCGGCGTGCCGGGACGAAGTTTCGACGCCGCCCGACCGGAGGTGTTCCGCCATGAGAAGTAACTGGATTTCGGTAACGCGTTGGGGTTCGGTAGCCGCGTTGTCGTTGGCGTTCTGCGGCGGCTGTGCGCAGTGGAATACGGCGAAACTGAAGATTCCGGAAATGCCGGGAGCGCCGAACATCCACCCCATGCGCAAAGACCGCGCCGAACAGGCGGTCAAAGACTTTGATCGCCAACGCGATGAAGCGCAATACCAAGCCGCGGCGACGTCGTGGCGACAAGGAGACTACGTCGCCTGCAACGAAGCTTTGGATAAGATCCTCGCGCGCAATCCGGCGCATCGCAATTCGTTGCTGCTACAGGCCGACGTCGACCTTGAGCACGATCGGCCGACCGAAGCCGTCGATACGCTGCGCAAGGCCGTTCAAGCGCATCCCCAGGACGCCGAGGTCGCTTACAAACTGGCGCTCGCGTTGGAAGCCGACCATCAAGTGTCCGAAGCCCTACACTTCTTCCAGACCGCCTCGCAATTGGCGCCGACGGAAGCCAAATACTCCGACGCCTATCAGTTTGCGAAGAGCGCCGTGGAAGCGGAAGGAGAGCCGTCGTCGGCCGCAACGCCGCAGACCGCGGCGTCCGACGATGCCGAATCGGAAATCACCGCCGCTGCGGAAACCGTCGAGTCGTCGACGCCGGACGTAGCGACCGCCGCCGCCCCTGCCGGCGACGACGCCTTCTCGCGATTGCTTGCATCGCGCTCGACATCCGATGCCGCGACCTTCCAACGCGCGCTTAGCAAATTCTTGGCCAAAGAGCCGCGCCACATCGAAGCAGGCATCCTGCAAGCGGAAATCGAACTGGAAAACGGCCGCGACGCCGCGGCCCGCGATCGCATGGAACGAATGGTCATTCGCTGTCCGGACAACTCGCAAGTGCGTCGCGCCTGCGGTTTAGTTTATCAAGCAATCGGGGCCGACGAGCGCGCCGCCGAGTGTCTCGCGAGGGCCGAAGCGCTCGAGCGGGGTGAATCGCGCGAGTTCGCGGCGATCGTGCCGACGACTGCCGAAGCGGATCTCGAAGAAGCCGCGCCGGCCGCAGATTCGGCTGCGGCGCCGGCCGTCGTGTCGGACGAAGAAGTCCTGACGGCCGCGCCGGTCGTTCTGGAAGCGGCGGAGCTTTCGCCGCCGGCGAAGGCTGAGGAGACGCCCGAGGGAGTGAAAGAGGTGCTGACCGCCGAACTCACACCGCAGCAATACTTCGAACGCGGCGTCGCGGAGCTCGGATTAGGCCAAACGGATGCGGCCCGAGCGAGCTTCGAGGCCGCCTTCGCGGCCGATTCGGAAAATACTCGGCTTCGTTCCGACGCCGCGCTCCAATCGCTGCAATCGGAACAACCGGAACTCGCTCGTACGATTGCGCGCGAGGGAGCGCGCAAATTCCCTCAGTCGGCGGGGCTTCATCGCCTGCACGGAATGGCCGCTTTACGTTTGGGGCATAACCAGGAAGCTGAGGCGGCGCTGCGACAGTCGTTGTCTTTGGACAACTCGCAAGCTCTGACCTACTTTTTGCTGGGCTCCGTATTGGACCGACTCGGCAAAACCGATTCGGCCCAGTGGCATTTACGGCAAGCCGCAAAGCTCGACGGCCGCTACGCCGTGCGACGCTAAGCGACTTTGCGGAGCTCCGGCTACCGACCGACGTCATCGCGACGTCGCGACGACGGTAGACGCGGAACTTCGCATCGCTCGCGTCCATGACCCTTCTTCGGCAACTAACGCTCGGCTTCTTTCTGCTGGCGCTCGGCGTCACTTGCGGCACCGGCTGGCTTGCGTTGCGCGCCGCGGAGCAGCACGGAACCGTCACGTTTGCCGCCATCGTCGCCGGCATTACGCTCGGAGCGGCGACGTGGCAACTGTTCGTCGTCGAGCGCGAACGCCGCGAACATCTGGCCGCCCGTCGGTTTCTCGAACAACTTCTTCGCCACGGCGAACCCGGCTGCGGCGTTTCGCCGAGCCTCGATACGCTGCCTGCCGTGGCGGCCGGCTCCATGTGGGAAGACTCGCTTAAGAAGACCTTCGAGTACTTCTCCACGTTCCAAGATCGTCAATTGGTGCTCGAAAGCGCTCGCGCCGCGGCGGACATTCGCCTGCAGCGGCTCACGTCGCAAGTCGAATGGATGGAAGCCGTGCTCTCCAACCTCGGCGAGCCGGTGTTGGCCGTGAACGCGTACGACGAGATCATCCTCGCTAATCGCGACGCCGAATCGCTCTTGCGCCTCAAGCCGATGGTGACCGACAAGCGACGGCTGCCGCCGATCGTCGGTTGCGAGCGGCTAACGAACATGATCCACGAGGTCCGTCGCCGCACCTCCGCGACGCTCCGGCACGAAGAGCTCGAACTCGAAGACGCCGCCGGACATAAGCGCTGGTACCGCGCCTCGGCCGGCAAACTCCCCTTGGCCAACGATGTTTCGCAAGACTCGGGCGCCGTGGTCGTACTCCGCGACATCACCGCCCAGCGCTCGATGCAGAAGCAGCACGCCGAGTTCGTCTCGTCGGCCAGTCACGAAATGAAGGCGCCGCTGGCCGGCATCAAGGCCTACGTCGAGCTGTTGGCCGACGGCGACGCCTCGGACGAAGCCGAACGCGAGGAATTCCTCGGCGTCATCAACGGCCAGGCCGATCGGCTCCAGCGGCTGATCGACAACCTGCTCAACATCGCTCGCATCGAAGCCGGCGTGGTGAAGGTGAGCAAACAGAGCCGCAGCATCAACGAGATTCTCGTCGAGGCCGCGCAAGTGGCCCAACCGGCGGCCGAAGCCAAACAAATCACGCTCGTCTCCGACTTGAGCCCGCTCTACCTCGGAGCGCTCGTCGATCGCGACATGATGCTGCAAGCGGCGATCAATCTCCTGTCGAACGCCGTGAAATACACCCCCAACGGCGGCCGCGTGACGCTCCGCAGCCGGCTGGCCGACCAAGAAATACTCGTCGAAGTCGAAGACACCGGCGTCGGCCTCAGCGAGGAAGACTGCCGCCTGATCTTCGAAAAGTTCTACCGCGTCGACAAAGACAAGAACATGGCGGCGGGCACCGGCCTAGGGCTCGCCCTGGCCAAGCACATCGCCGAAGACGTGCACGGCGGCAAACTCACCGTGCGCAGCAAGCTTGGCGTCGGCAGCACGTTCTCGATCTCGATTCCCCACATTGCTCGCACCAACTAAGGCGACGACTCCCATGAAACACGTCCTGCTTTGCGACGACGACGTGACGATCCTCCGCGCCGTCGAAATCAAGCTCACGCGCGCCGGCTACCGCGTCACCTGCTGCGGCGACGGGCAGGCCGCCTACGAATCGATTCAACGCGAATTGCCCGACATGATCATCTCCGATTGCCAAATGCCGCGGATGGGCGGGCTGGAGTTGGTCCGCAAGTTGCGTTCGGAGGAAGCCACGCAAGCGGTGCCGTTTCTGATGCTCACCGGCAAGGGCTTCGAGCTGCCGCTGGAAGATCTGCGCCGCGACTACAACGTGCTCGACGTGATGGCCAAGCCGTTCAGCCCTCGAGAAATCCTCCAAATCGTCGAATCCACTCTGGCCGCGAGCGTCACATGAATCTGACGACGGAAATCTTCGGCGAATGCATGGTCGTGCACGCTCCTCAAGACATGGGGCGCGAACAGGCCGACCGCTTGGAGAACTTCCTCCACTCGGTCGAACGGATTCAGATCGTGCTCGATATCGACGACGTCGAACAAATCGACAGCGCCGGCCTCACCGCGCTGGTCAACGCCCAAGAAAGCCTCCGCGCCCTCGGCGGCGACTTGAAGATCTCCACCGACAGCGCCGTGAACCGCAAGATCCTGGAAATCACCCGTCTCGACCGACAATTAGAAGTGTTCGACAGCGTCATCGACGCCGTGAAGAGCTTCCGCTAACGCACCCGCGGCACACAACGCCCGACGAGTCACCTGCATGTCCAGCGCATCGTTTCCCTCGAACTCCGGCCCCATTAAGCTCGGCGATCTGCTCGTCCGCCAGGGCTACCTGACGGAAGACGGCCTGCGCGCGGCGCTCGAACAGCAAAAGAAAGACGGCCGCGGCAAGCTGCTCGGCGAAATCCTGATCGACATCGCCGCGTGCAGCGAAGACCAAATCGCCGAGTGCATCGCCTCGGAATTCGGCGTGCCGTTCGCCCGCTTGGAATTGCGACTCTGCGACCAAAAGTGCGCCGAACTCCTGCCGCGGGAATTCATCGAAAACAATCTCGTGATGCCGTTGTTCTCCATCCGCGGCGTGCTCACGCTGGCGATGTCGGAACCGTCGAACCTATTCCTCATCGAAGAGGTCGAAAAGCTCACGAAGCTGCGCGTGCAGACCGTCGTAGCGACGGCGAAAGACATTCGACGCATGATCACGTCGTTGCCGAACTCGAAGGTGTTCGTCATCGACGACATCATCGAAGAATCCAAGTCGGGCGACGTTACTCTGATTGAAGACGCGGTCGAAGACATCGGCGACATCGAAGAAGTGGCCGGCCAGTCGCCGGTGATTCGCCTCGTCAACTACGTGCTCTACAACGCCGTCAAGGAAGGGGCGAGCGATATCCATATCGAGCCCGCCGAAAAGTGCGTACGGGTCCGCTATCGCATCGACGGCAAATTGTACAAATCGCTCGAAGTCCCCACGACGCTCCTCAGCGCGCTGACGAGCCGCATCAAGATCATGGCCGGTCTCGACATCAGCGAACGCCGGCTACCGCAAGACGGCCGCATCCACGTGATGCTCGACGGCCGGAAGATCGACCTGCGTTGCAGCACGTTTCCGATGGCCCGCGGCGAGAAGACGGTGATTCGCGTGCTCGACACGCGCAGCGTGTCGCTGGTGCTGGAAGACCTCGGCTTCTCGGAAGACATCCTGTCCGGCCTGATGTCGATGATCAAAGCCCCCAACGGCATCGGGCTGGTCACCGGTCCGACCGGCAGCGGTAAATCGACGACGCTCTACGCGATGCTGAACAGCATCAGCTCGATGGAAAACAACGTCTGCACCGTCGAAGACCCGATCGAATACAACCTGCCGCTGATCAATCAGTTTCAGATTCAAGAGCGGGTCGGCCTCACGTTCTCCAAAGCCTTGCGTACGCTTTTGCGACAAGACCCCGACGTCATCATGGTCGGCGAAGTGCGCGATGAGGAAACGGCCCGCACCGCCATTCAAGCGGCGCTCACGGGCCATGCGGTGCTCACCACGCTGCACACGAACGACGCCTGCTCCGCGATCACGCGCATGATCAACATGGGCGTGGAGCCGTACCTGATCGGCGCGGCGCTCAATATGGTGCTGGCGCAGCGCCTTGTGCGTCGCATCTGCCCGAAGTGCAAGTCCGCCTACGAGCCGCCGCGTACGGTGCGCAAGGCCATTGAGAAGATGGGCTTTGCGATCGACGAATTCCATCGCGGGGTCGGCTGCAAGAATTGCCGCAACACGGGCTATAGCGGCCGTATCGGCGTCCACGAACTCCTGATCTTGGACGACGACATTCGCGACATCGTCGTCAACAACCCGACCGTCGCCTCGGTGCAAGCGGCCGCGTTGTCGAAGGGGATGATCACCCTCCGCCAAGACGGCTTCCGCAAGGTGCGCGAGGGGATCACGACGATCGAAGAAATCTTGCACATCACGGGCGACATTCGCGACACCGGCGAAACGCACGCTCCGCCCGTCGCGGCGCAGCAAGCTCCGCAAACCTCGAGCTAGCCGTTAACCTTCGGGTTCACCCATGTCGGCCGTTTTCCAATATCGTGCTCGCGACTCGCTCGGCAAAGAACTGTCCGGCGTGCTGGAAGCCGCATCGCAGGAAGACGCCGTGCAGCAACTGCGCCGCGACGGCTTCCAGGTCATCGAGATCGACGAAGATACCGGCGTGGGCTTTCTCGCGCCGGGGATCAAACGCACCGACATCATCTATCTGACGAACCAGTTGGCCATCATGGTCGACACCGGCATCACGCTCTCGGCGGCGCTGCAGGGAATTCTGGAGCAAGAAGCGAACCTCAAGCTCCGGCGAATGCTCACCGAGATGCGTACCGCCGTCGAAGCGGGCGGCGACTTTTCCGCGGCCTTGGCGCAGCATCCCAAGTATTTCGACAAGACCTATATCTCGATGATCAAGGTCGGCGAAGCGACCGGCACGCTCAGCGAGATGCTCGATCGCGTCGCCTTGTATCTCCGCAAAGAAATGGAGATGCGCAGCAAGGTCAAGGCGGCTCTCGCCTATCCGGCGGTGATGGCGACCGTAGCCGTGGGCGTCACGATCTTTCTGCTCACGTTCATTCTGCCGAAGTTCACGCCGCTCTTCGCCAAGAAGGGGATGAAGCTTCCGGCGCCGACGCGTTGGAGCATGGCCATCAGCGAACAACTGCTCACGTACGGACATTGGTGGCTCTTAGGCCTCGCGGCTGCGATTGCCGCGTTCGTTTACGCCAAGCGCACGCCGCAAGGCCGGCAAGCCATCGACGGCTTCATTCTCAACGCGCCGATCGTCGGCAACGTGGCCCGCAAGGTCGTGATCAGCCGCTCGCTGCGTACGCTCGGCACCATGCTCAACTCGGGCCTGCAAGTGCTGGAAGCCATCAAGCTGACGGCGGAAGTTTCCAACAACTACCTGTACGAGAAGCTCTGGCTGCACGTGCATGAGCAGGTGATGCAGGGCAACGAAATCTGCGAGGCTTTGCGCGGCAACGGACTCTTTCCGCCGACCATCATTCAGATGATCTCCGCCGGCGAACAAACGGCGCGGCTCGGCGGCGTGCTGGAGAAGGTGAGCAACTACTACGACCAAGAGGTCGAGTCGTCGATCAAAACAGCGACCGGCATGATCGAGCCGATCCTCATCTGCGCGATGGGCGTGATCGTCGGCACGATCGGCCTGGCGTTGCTGCTGCCGGTGTTCTCGCTGAGCAAGCAGTAAGACGGCGCCGGTAGAACACCATGCCCGTCACGGCGCGCGACGATGTCGGCGCGCAACCTGCGTACGAATCACGCAAGACTCCCGATCGGTCTGAGCCCGGTCGATTGCGACCGGGACCGACGCCGCGTGAACGCGGCGGCTAATCATGTCACCCGAGTTCTGAAATTCAAGAACTCAGAGAGATGACTTTAAGCGATGAACGAGCGACGAGCGCGACGTTCGGAACGGAGGCGGGCGCGACGGCGGGTCTCGCTCGGCTTCTCATAGTATTCTTTGCGACGCATCTCTTTCTTGATGCCGCTGCGCTCAACCAGCTTACGAAAACGACGAACTGCTTCCTGAATCGATTCTTTGTCTCGAACGGTCAGCTTTACCACAAATCCTCCTTTGCCGCGGATCGTATCCCATCGCCACAATCGGTTCGGGCAACGTTGAAACTTGGCCGGTGCAACACCTTATAAAGACGGGGGTTACCTCAAAAGCGAACGAACAGCTTAACGCATCGGCAAAACCATGTCCACCTCTTCGGCTATTGAGGACGGGATCCCGTGCCGGCAGCCGGACTTTCTGCGGCATCGCCCCAGCTTAACGGTGTTTCATGCCGCCCCCTAAAAACGCTCGATTGCCCGGGCAGGAGCGTCCGATGGTGAGGTTAGCCGGGCCCCGCAAGCTCGAACGCCCGCATGCCCATGCCCTCGCCCCAGGACTCGCCCCGTGTCGACAGATTTCAACAAGTCGGACCTCTTGGCCGATCTGGAAACGCGGCAGGATGAAGTGCTGCGACTCTTGGCCGAACTGGAAGAACGGACGGCCCAAGCCCTCGCGCAACTTGGAGCCGCGGGGGGCAAATCGCAACCGACGGCCGAAGCCGCGTCTCCCGCTCCGGCGGAAGCATCGCCGAACACACCGGCTGCGGTACCACGCCCGGTGCGCAAACGGGCCGCATAACGACTGACACGTCGCGCGGAACGCCACAGAGGGCGTTCCCTACAGAAACAGAACGCGAGCGCAAAAAACAAGCGGGCGGGCGATTCACGAGGAATCACCCGCCCGCCGTTATTTCGCGTATCCTAGTTCGCAGTAGCAACGTCGGTCGCAACGAATCGGCGAACTCGAAAGCCCGCGACGAATCGTCACGTCACAACGAAGCTAAGCCAAACTAGCTGGCCGAACCGGTCGCGGTCGGAGCAGCGCCCGAGCCGCTGGTGCCCGGCTTGGCAGCCTTGTCTTCGCAACCAACAACACCGACGCAGATCAACAGGGCCAGCAAAGCAAGCTTCTTCATTTTCGTATACCTTTCAACTGATCAACCACACCGACCGACGAAGCGCCACAGGTCCATCCTGCAACGGCCGGCCGTATAAGTAGTCCCCGACGCCCGGGGATTTATTCCACGCCTTCGCGAAAAAACTCCGCAATTTCAAAAGTTGTTCGATTCTTGCGGTCGCCGCAGCCAAGCTTTCGAGGGTCGCGGCGAATAGCTAGGCATCGCTTCGTACGAAAACCACGGCTATTTAGCCCGCTAGTGTAAGCATGCCGGCTAACCCTGACTAGGGGACGCATCGATTTTCACCTCCGAAACGGGGGTTGTGCCGGTCGGCGAAGAGATTTCGGCGTATTTCTAGGCGTGTCATCGTAATTCGGGAATAATGGGGCCGCCCGAGGGCTCTATCACATTGGGGAACGTTGCATTGGACCGCTCGCCTGCGGACATCACGCGCCTGGTCGCGGAGCATCACGACTCCGTCTACCGCGTCGCCTATCGGCTATGCGGCGGCGTGGCGGACGCCGAAGACCTGACGCAGCAAACGTTTCTCGCGGCCCATCGGAGCCTTGCGCAACTGCGCGAGCCCGAAGCCGCCCGCAGCTGGTTGTTGTCGATCTTGCGACATTGCTTTTGGAAGCATTGCCGTAAGCGTCGGCCGCTGGCGGCGGAAAGCCTGGAACTCGACCTGAACGAAATCCCCTCGCTGCCGCCGATCGAACCGATCGTCGACGGCGAGCTGCTGCAACGGGCTCTCGACCAACTGCCGGCCGAGGCTCGCGAAGTGCTGACGATGTTCTACTTCGAGGACTTGGCCTACCGAGACATTGCGACGAGTTTGGAAGTTCCGATCGGCACGGTGATGAGTCGGCTGGCCCGCGCGAAGCGACGCTTACGCGAGCTGCTGTCTCCGCAGACTGAAACACGGCAGGTCGAGCTGCCGCATACCGAAACAAACGGCGCGCCTGATCTTCCGAAGAAGGGCGCGCGAACGACGGCGACGTTTTGAGACATTGGTGATGGATGACCGCGGCAGTTCTGGCGGGCTGCCCTAACCAGCGATCCTTCCCAGTGCTTTTTGCACTGAGAAGGCTCGCCTGTAGAGTGAGTAACCAGTAGCGTGATGGATCCTCGCAACCCGCCGACCGACGCGAAGCTTTTCTTCGCCGCCGATCTTTGCCGCCCCGATCCCGCAAACCTAGCCGACGACTTGGCCGGCTTAGGGTCGTCGGGCTTGCTCGGCTCGGCCGGACCCGAGGCGCTGCGCGACAATGCCGCGGCTCGCGAGTATCTGGAGCGTTCGCAGGCATTCGACGGCGCCGTGGCGAAGGCTTTCGCCGACGTACCCGTTCCGGCCGGTTCGCTCGAACGCGTACTGGCCGCGATCGCCGAACAAGACTTCGCGACGCCGCCGGCTCCCGCGGCAACGCTGGTCCCGGCGTCGCTGCAACCTGTCGGTTCGAGCGGGCAAACTTCCCCGCGCGGCGAACACCTGAGCCGCCGGCGCTGGTTGGCCGCCTGTGGTTCGGCCGCGGCGACCACGGCCGCCGGCTTCGGGCTCTTCTTCTGGTGGCAAGGCCGGCAGCGTGTGGAACTGACGCACGACGACGTACTGCAACAAGCGCTGGCGTTTTACGGCTCGCCCGAGGCGCTCAAGTCGCCGGCGGTTCCGGTCACGCAAACGCCTCCTCCCGCCGAGTACCCGCTCAGTCGGGCCATCGTCGCCATGCGCACGGTCCCCCGTTGGCGCATGCTCGACGGCCAATTCCTCGGCCGGCCGGGTGCGGCCTACGAGCTTGCCGCGCCGCAGGAAAAGCGGGCGGTCATGTACGTCGTCGCGGCCGACGGTTCGCATCGCGCTCCGCTCATTCCGTCGCTGCCGGCCGAGCCGGTTCACACGCCCGACACCACCGGCGGCGCGGCAATCGGGGTCTGGCGCGAGGAGTCGCGGATCGTCGTGTTTCTCGTGGAAGGGGACGCGGCCCGCTATCGCGGCTTCCTCACCGCCCAGCGCGATATCGCGTAGCGCGAGATTGCGCTACCAGCACCCTCACTAGCTGCCGGCTGCCAGCCGCTAGCTACTCCTCTCCCCAGCGGTGCCGTCGTCATAAACGGGAAACTTTCTCATCCCCGCTCGCGCCGCCGGCCGACACATCTTGATAGAGGCTGTTTCACGCGCGCTCTCATGGAGCGCCGTCGTGCCGCTTCTCGAAACGAATTTCCATTCGCCGCAGGCCGCGGCGTTTTCGCATGTCGTTCACGGGGGAGTTAT
>CAZWDN010000093.1:0-11357 GCA_964633125.1 uncultured Pirellula sp.
AGGGAGTGACGTTTGATTCCGGCGGCCTTTCGCTCAAGCCGACGGATTCGATGACCACGATGAAGTGCGATATGGCCGGCGCCGCCACGGTCTTGGCCGTCATGCAAGCGGCCGCCAAGCTCAAGTTGTCCGTCAACCTGATCGGGCTCGTCGGGCTGGTCGAAAATATGACGGGCGGCGCGGCGATGAAATTAGGCGACGTGCTCACGGCCCGTAGCGGCAAAACGATCGAGGTGTTGAACACCGACGCCGAAGGTCGGCTCGTGCTGGCCGACGTCTTGAACGTGGCGTTGGATCACAAACCGTCGCGGATCGTCGATCTGGCGACGCTCACCGGCGCGTGCGTCGTAGCCCTCGGCACGGAAACGGCCGGAGCATTCACGAACCATCAGCCTTGGTGCGACGCCGTGCTGGCCGCGGCACGGCGAGCCGGCGAGCCGCTGTGGCAGTTGCCGATGTTTCCCGAGTATTCGGAACACATCCGTAGCGAAATTGCCGACATCAAAAACACGGGCGATGGCCGCTGGGGCGGTGCGATTACGGCCGCGAAGTTTTTGGAAGAGTTCGTCGGCGAAACTCCCTGGGTGCATTTGGACATCGCAGGCCCCGCGTTCTACGACAAGCCGCGCCCCTGGGCCGACGGCGGCGCCAGCGGCTGCATGATCCGCACGCTCGTCGAATTGTTGGAGCAGCGGGAGTAGCACCGGCGCGCCTGTCTTGTTGGGCTACTTCGGTTGCGCCGCAATTCGAGCTTGGTATTCGGCGATCACTTTCTCGGGATCGGTATCGAAAAGTTCCTTGCAGCCGGAGCAGCAGACGTAGTACGTTTTGCCGGCGTGTGAGACGGAAATAGTGCCGGCGCCGTCGGTGACGATGCATTTGGGCCCGCCGGAACCTTCACCGAATTTGCTGCCGACGCGGGTGTAGCCGATTTCGGCCAAGGTTGCGAAGGCATCGTCTTTTGGGCCCGCGCGACGCTCGAGCAGCATCACCAGTCGTTTTCCTTCCGCGGTGAAACGCAACGTGACGCGGCTCGGCAGCTGCGCGGCGAGGTTCTCGTCGAGGGCGACAAACTCCCATGCGGCGTCGTCGCGGCGACGTCCTTGGTAGACGAGTTCTTGTTCGTCGGCGGTTCGAGCCGTGAGCGTAAGCTTCTCTTTTGGGGTGCCGACCGTAATGCGTCCCACGCGGAGGTGTTTGCTTGCCGGAGCCACAAACGCGACGGCCGGTTCCTCGCCGGCAAAGTCCCAGGCCCAATCGCCGACCTCGGTCCACGAACCTTGTGCGGAGCCTCGCCGTACCTGGCCGACTCCTTTCCATTGCCCGATGAATTCTTGCATCGGCCGAAGCGCCGCCGGCTCGGTGGTTGCCGCGGCCGGTGGATTGCCGAAGCCGTGAGAAGGGACAAAGGGCAACAGAAAGAACGAGAGAAAGTAGGCCGTGCGACGTGTCATCGATGTAATCTCGAAACGAGCGCGTCGAAGAAATGAAAACGCTATACGATGAAACACCGCGCGATATCGATAGTTTCTGAGAACGGGGCGCTATTTCAATTCCTGCCAAGGAGTCGTCGGCCAGAGGATTGCCGTGCCGTCGGCCCCCGCGGAAAGAATCGTACCGCCGGTCGGAGAGAAGCGGACGACGTTCACCTCCGACGTGTGCCCCTTGAGCGAGAGAAGTTCCTTGCCGTTGGTCATGTCCCAAATCTTCACGCCGGAATCGCGCGAGCCGGTCACTACGCGACGCCCGTCGGCCGAGAACGAAGCGGAGGTGACGGGGGCCGTATGGCCGCTCAAAGTTTCGAGCGGTTTACCGTCGACGGTCGTCCAAAGTCGGGCCGTGTCGTCGGCTCCCGACGTCACGACGTACTTGCCGTCGCGCGAGAACTCGGCCGACAGCACGGCGCGACCGTGACCGACCAGTTCGTGCAAGGTCTTACCGGTTGCGACATCCCAAATGCGGGCGGTACCGTCGGCCGACGCGGTGACGATGCGTTTGCCGTCGGCGTCGAAGGAAGCGTGCAATACGCGCTGGGCGTGGCCCGTGAATGAGACGAGTTCATTGCCGAGCGCGGCGTCCCAGAGTCGGGCCGTGCGGTCGTTGCCGGCGGTAAGCAACCGACGTCCGTTGCGCGAGTAAGCGATGCTGTTCACCGCGCCGCTGTGGTTTCCTTGGAGTTTGCGTACGGCGCGACCTGCGGCGACATCCCAGATTTTTACGGCACCGTCCCAACCGGCGGTGGCCACCTCGCGGCCGTCGGGGGAATAGGCGACGCCGGCTACAGCGCCATGCGGCCGGAATGCCTGGCGGCGAGAAGCCGTTGCGCGGTCCCAGAGGATCGCTTCGTTGCCGCCGACCGTTACGAGGCTCGCGCCGTCGGCGGTAAATACGGCGGACCAGATCAGCGCGTCTTGTGCCGCGCCGTCGAGCCACGGAGCACCGGTTCTGTTTGCGGCGTCGTTCATGCCGGCGGAACTAATCTCTTTTTGCAGCCTGACGTCGTAGAGGCGTAGCCGGCGGGTTTGAGGATCGACTGCGGCGAGATATCGCCCGTCGGGCGAAGAACAAGTCGACGCGTATTTCGCTTCCGGAAGCTGCAACGTGTGCGATTCGTCGCCCGCGGCAATCGTCCACAGCCGGACGCGTCCGTCTTCGCACGTCGTGGCGGCCTGATTTGGGCCGACCGCGGCGAGAGACGTGACGCCGGAGGGGTGTTTCCAGATCAGCGGACGGAGTTCGACGCCGTCCGCGGCCTGGAAGCGGCCGACGGTATTGTCGAGCGACGCAGTGAGCAGTTGCTGACCGTCGGGTGTGAAGAGCAGGCCGGTGATGCGACGTGAATGACGCAGTTCGCTCCAGAGCGGCGCTCCGTCGGCGGTGCGGTAGGCGTTAACGCGTCCGCTTCCTTCGGCCGTGCAGAGCGTCGTGCCGTCCGGAGAAAATGCGACGGCCGAAACTTCCGTGCGATGCGAAGGGAGCGTGCGCACCAGTACGCCGTCGGCCAAGCTCCAAAGTTGCGCGCCGCGGGCGGAGTCGCCGGTGAGTGCGAGGCGGCCGTCGGCGGAAACCGCCAACACGGCGGCGCGGCCGGTACCGGAAAGGACGGCTCGTTCGACGCCGGTGCGAAGTTCCCAGATGCGCGTCGTGCCGTCGACCGCGGCAGTAACAAGCGCGCGTCCGTCGGGAGTGAGGGCGGCCGACGACGTTAGGTACTCGTGTCCTTCGGCGAGCACTTCCGAAGCGCCGGTCGGCTGCATTCCGGAAGCTGAGACGGCCGTGATGCGTGCCGTGCGATCACGGCTTGCGGTGACGATCGACCTTTCATCAGGAGCGAAATCGGCGGCCAAAACGGCGTCGGCGTGGCCGGAGATGACGGTGGGGTGCACGGCGATGGATTCGTTGTATTCGTCAACGTCCCAGAGTTTGAGAAGCCCGTCGTATCCGACGGAGACCACCGAACGGCTGTCGGCGAGGAACCGAACGGCTCGAACCTGTCCCGCGTGGCCGCGCATGGTTTTCAAGAGCTTGCCGGCAGCGACGTCCCAGACGAGCACGGCGTTATCGACGCCGCAACTGACGAGCCGCGTACCGTCGGGCGAGAATGCTACCGAAAGGACCGGCGCGCGATGGCCGATGAACTCTCGTACGGCCGGCGGCGCAGGAGGATTCTCGGCGAACACTTCCGCTAGGCGATAGGGACGCACATCCGCCGCTTGCCAGAGGAGAACGCGTTCGTCCGCTCCGGCGGAAGCGACCGTCCGACCGTCGGGCGCAATTGCCACCGCATGTACCGGCCCGCGATGGGCGAGCATGGCGCGGACCTCGGGTACGGCGTTCGGCGCGTTGTTCTCCGTGAGCGGCCAGACGATGGCCGTGCCGTCGGCGCCGGCGGTGACGATCAGCTTTTCGTCGGGCGAGAAGGCGACGGATTCCACACTCGAGGCGTGTCCGCGGAACATCCGCAGTTCGCGACCGGCGGCCGTATCCCAGAGCCGGGCCGTGCCGTCGGCCGAGCCCGTTATCAGGCGATCTCCGTCGCGGTTGAAAGCGAGAGCAAGGACCGGTTTCGAATGACCGGCAAATGTGCGCGGTTTGTCGTCGTCGGCCCCGCCGTAGATCGCGACGAAGGCTTGGGGATCGGCGCCGCCGACGGCGACGGCTCCGTCACGCGGTGAGAACGCGACGGTATTAATCATTCCCGAGTAGGGCAACGAGGCGGATGCCGTGCCGTCGGGCAAGTCGAAGGTACGGAGCGCGCCGTTCCACCCGCCGACGGCGACGCGTTTCCTCTCCGCGTCAAGGGCGACGCCGTTCAGCGGCGCGCCGACGTTCACCGTTAACTTGCTGCGATCGCATAAATATTTGAGGCGGCCCCATTCCCAGCCGCGCAGGGCAGGGGGGCAAGTGTCGAGAAGTTCCGAGGCGCTGGCGAACGCATTTTCATCGATCCGGGCTGCGGCGAGGCCGATACGCGCGCCGTAGGCCGCGTATTCTTCGGCGGCTTTCGATCGTACCGCCTCGTCGCGAGCGACGACGGCGACGCCTTCCGCGGTACGGGCCTTTTCGGCTTCGACGACGGCCACGCCTTCGGCTTTGCGAGCTCGCTCGGCTTCCACGACCGCCAGTTTTTCAGCGTCGATCGCTTTGTCGCGTTCGACTTGAGCCTGCTCTTCGGCGTCGAGTGCGCGATCGCGCTGGGCGCGAATGCCGAAGTACGCCACGCCGGCGATGAGGAATACCGCCGCGCCTAATGCGGCGACGAAGCGTTTGGCACGGCGCAAGCGAATCTTTCGAGCTTCACGCTCTTCTTGGGCTTTACGAATCTGTTCGCCGAGAGCGACGTGTTCCGGTAGGGTGCGGTCGAGCAAGCCGGCGGCGAGATCGAAGTCTCCCTTTTCGTACGCCGCCGAAGCGTACGCGAGCCGCGCCGTGCGAATACCGGCTTGGGCGCGGTCGTTCTCATTCCAAAGCGCGTAGGCTTCTTCATAGCCGAAGAGCGCCCGGGAGTAGTTTTGATAGTCGCCAAGTTCGCGTGCTTTAGCGAGCTCTTGTTCGGCGCGATGGGCGAGCGACAAACTTTCGGAATGCGCGAGGCACTCACGAATGGCGGCTTGAAACGCGGCGACCGTGCGATAGCGATCGATCGGGTGCGTGGCCATCGCACGGCGAGCGACGTCGATCAGTTCGCCGGTCTTGTCCGTCGGAATGATCTCGTTTCGCGCGGCGGCCATGAGGCACTTCGTGACGTTGCCTCCGGAATGCGGCGGACGCCCGGTGAGGATCTCGTAAAGAATTGCGCCAAGGAGATAGATGTCGCTGGAGAAGGTTACGCGATCGATCGGACCGGTCGCCATTTCCGGCGCCATGTAAGCGGGGCTGCCTCCCATGCTCGACGATTGCGTAATGCTCGCCGACTTGCGGAATGCGGCCGTCGAATAGGCGAGTCCCCAATCCATGACGAGCACTTCGCCGAACTCGCCGAGCATAATGTTTTCCGGCTTCAGATCCCGATGGATCACGCCGCGTGAATGCGCGAAAGCGACGGCATCGGCCGCTTTGAGGAGGATTTCGACGTTCTCCGCCTGCGATTTACCGGTAATCGCTTTGTTCCAGGGCGTACCTTGTACGCGCTTCATCGCGTAAAAGAGGTCGCCGGCCTCGTTTTTGCCGAGGTCGTACATCGGCACAATGTTGGGATGATCGAGGTCGCCGGTGACGACCGCTTCGGCGAGGAACTTCTGTTGCAGATCGCGGTTCTTGGAATGCCCCGGCTTGAGCATCTTCACCGCGACGGTCCGGTCGATCGACGCTTGGCGGGCCGTGTAAACCACGCCCATGCCCCCTTCGCCGAGCAGGCTTAATAGCTCGTAGTCGGCCATGGTCGCCGGCGTTGTCGTGTTCGGCGAGAGCGGCTTGGCGGAATCGCGGACGGCACGCGAATTGATGACGAGCGTTTGATCGCTGCGCGTGCGAGTGATCTCCTTCCCTTTGATCGTAACGTGCGGCGCGGGCCCGTCTTCGATCTCGCCTCCCCAGGCCACGGACAACTGCTCGATGAGGCTTGAGCCGATTTCGTCGGAATCGTACGTCTGAGCGAGGTTCGCGCCATCGACTGCCGTGCGGCGGCCGACGACCGACGGCGGCTTCGGAGGAAGCGGAGGTAACGAGGTCGGCGCGCTGCCCGACTGCGGCGACTCAGCATCGCCTTCGTCGCCGAAGAGCGTGCCGAACTCGGCGGTTTGCAGGCCGTGTACATCATGCACGGTGCCCGGCTTCGAGCTGGGCGGCGAATCCGGCTTGGGGGCGATCACGGCAGGCGGCTGCGGGACGTCGTCGAGAAACACTGCGTCGAACTCGGCCGTCTGCAATCCATGCACGTCGTGAACCGTGCCGGGCTTCGGTTCGCCGGACGTTTTAGGCGCGGGAGTAACCGGCGGAGGAGCTTTTGACGCGTCGTCGAGGAATACGGCGTCAAACTCGGCCGTTTGTAGACCATGGACCTCGTGTACGGTGCCGGATTTCGGTTCGGCGGGGGATTTCGCGGCGACGACCGGATCGACGGAGTCGAATTCACACGTTTGATCGATTCGCACATCGGCCACGGTACCGGGATTCACGACGGGTAGCGCAGCTCCGCAATGCGCGCAACGGCCGGTCGCTTGATCGGCGGCGGTTGCAGTTCGGTTGCAAGCGGGACAGAGGATCATAAGGAATTCATTTGATGTTTAGCGGGGAAGTTTGCGGCGCGGCTTCGGCAGCGGTCGGAGACGGGAGAACTTGCGGAACTGCGAGAGCGCTCCGTCAACGCGTCGGCTCCACGATTCGTCGCTCGCGGCCAATGCCAAGCCGACGCCCGCGGTTGCCGCCGAAAGCGCGGCGACGTGCGCGCTGGATTGTCGCGACGCATCCGCGGTTGGCAATTCCGGAGTCAATTCGGCGTCGATGTCGTCGTTCGCGGGCGGAATGAAGAACGCGCCGTCGGCAGGAGCGACTTCCGTTTCATCGCCGGCGGTCGGCACGGCGGGCTTGCCCTCACGCACGTCGACCTCGAGCACCGTGCGCAGCGTCTGCGTTTCCGGCTCGAAGAGATAGACGCGGTAGCGACCATTGCGAAGCTTCTTAAACAGCGCGGGTAGATCATCGAGCGCGGCCTGCGGGAACCGCACGGCGCTCCCTTCTCGACCATCGGGGAGGACCTCGCGAAGTATCACGACGCGCGCCGCCGACTCCGTGGTTTGCAACGCCGCGCCGCCGGAATTGTAGACGTTGGAGAGGCCCTGCACGGGCACGGTTTGCGACGCCGCGGCGGTGATGCGCTGCGGAGGCTCGGCAGTGAGGTGCCGCACCTTGACGGTCGTATCGATGCGCACATTCTTCACGCCGTCGCCAGGAAACGTGAGAAGGATCTGTGCCGTCGACGTTTCGTAACCTGTAAAGCGGATCAGCGAATCGCTACGAAGAACGACGGTAACCGGGATCGGCGCGGCTGGGTCGGCAAGATTGGGATTGCCGGTGTAAATGTGGAAAGCGGTCGTCGTGGCGCGAGCCGGTTGATTTAGCTCGATCGTGTCGACGACGCCGTCCGCCCAGTCGACGACGGCCGTGAAGTGGAACTCGTCGTTTCGGCCGAAATCGAACGTTACGGAACCTTCGCCCGTATTGGCGATTTGGGGGGCCGTTAGGTTTTCTAAAAGCGGCGGAATGCCGACGATGGCGCCGGTGAGGCTGCGAATTCGAACGTCGGAACCAAGCACGACGTCTCGAGCTGCCGTGCCGATGATGCTGCCGGACCCGAAATTGCGGACGTCGTCGAAATCGCCCGTGTTGTTGACGAGCAGGTCGGTGCCGGCGGTGAACGTAATGTCGCCGCCGCCAAGGGAGGCGAGCAAGACCGGCGCGTTGACGACGAGATGGTCGTCGTCGCCGCCGTTGGAGGTCGTCGTGAGCGTGATGCCCCCGCCGGCGTCGCCGACCAAATTCGCGACGACAAGCCCGCCGAGATGGTTGATGACCGTACCGCCCAACCCTAGGTTGATGAGTCCGACGGTGCTGAAAACCGGGCCGACGACGGTTCCGAGGGTGAGCATGTTGCCGGAGACGTCATCGATACGAATGCCGCCGGCGCTGAAATTGGCTGCGGCCAATAGTGAAACATCGGTTTGCAGGGCCTGCGTAACGCCGATGCCTTGGTCGGCACGTAAGGCAAGGCTCATGGCGTCAATTTTCACCGCCACGGCGCCGACGTCGTCGATCGCGCCGAAGTCCGAGGTGAGATTCACTTGTGCCGAGCCGACCGCGATTGCTTCTTCCAGCGACAGGGTTTGGCCGGCGAAGAGCGTGACGGAGTCGTTCGTCGTAGTAATGCCGACGGTGGCAGGCCCGAAGGTTTGCACAGAACCGACTTTTACGTCGTCGGTGTCGCCGAAATCAAGCGTGCCGTCGAGATCGGCGGCTAAGACGTCGATGTCGTTGGTTTGCAGATCGAGTAGCGCCGAACCGCCGAGCAATTGCAGGCCGCGGGCGACGATGCTGCCGAAGAACGCTTGTGATACTTGTGCGGGGGTTTCGAGCGTTACGTCGCCGTTCTCCGTGGCGATGCCGCCGACGCCGTCGACATCGTCGAGCGTGAAGTCGTCGGTATCCCGATACGAGATCTCGCTACCGGGGCCGGTCGTTTGGATGGCGAGCGTTTGAACGTTGTTATCGTTTGCGAGCCGGACGTCGTCGACCGCCTCGACTGCGAGGTGCGTCGCCGTGATGGTTCCCGCGCCGGAGACGCCGCCGCCGACTTGCAGATGGAGGTTCGTTACGCCGGACGAGACGACGGGGGCCGATAAATGTAAATCGCCCGCGAGATTGTCGCCGAAGCGGAGCGTCTTGGCGGTGATGAACGCGAGCTCTGCGGCATCGAGGGCCAAGCGGCCCGCGGTGTTGCCTCCGAGTTCGAGGTCGCGATCCGCGGTACGCTCCACCAAAGTGATCAGCCGATCTCCGACGCCGTTGACGTTGAGCGCGGCGGCAACGGCGATGTCGTCCGTGGTGATTTGGAATTGACCCCCGGCGGAACTTACCGAAGCGTTGACGACGACTTCCGGTGTGTTGAGCGCGAGCGCCGTGTCGACGGCTTCCGAAAGCGTGACGGCGCCGTTGAAGGTCGTGGTGCCGGTGCCCGCGGTATGCGCGATCGATTCGGCCGTGAAGGCTTCGTTGATCGTAACGTCGTGGGCCGCCGTGATGACGACGTCGATCAACGCCGAGAGCGGACCGGCGCCGCCGCCGACGCCGTCGAATCGGATGTCGCCGGAGTCCGCGTCGAGAGTGAGGTTGAACGGCCCGTCGAGCGTCGCCGCGGGATCGGCAAAGGCGATGTCGCCGCCGGCGGAATCGAACGTCACGGAGTCGGCAAGCGTCGTTGCCGTCTTGATCGTGATATCGCCGCCGACCGTGGTGATGTTCGCGGCCGTGGAAGTCGCTCCGACGCCGTCGATCAGAACGTTGCCGCCCGCCGTGAGGTTCGCCGCATCGGCGATCGCGAGCGTACTACTCACGTGTAGGCTTATGTCGCCGACCGTGCCCGCCGCGGTGTTGATTGCGGAGTTGAGCGCGATCGTTTCGGCGGTTACTTCGAGATTGCCCGTGGATATGGCGCTGCCGAGCGTCAGCGGGGCGTCGATCGTTACTTGGTCGACGCCGAGTTGGCCGTCGATCGTTACGGCCGCGGTAAAAGCGGAATCGACCGCGTCGATCGAGACGACGTCGTTACCGCCGCCGGCGTTGATCGTGAACGTGCGCGTCGGGTTGGTCGCCGCCGGAGCGATTTGTGAGTCGACGACGGTGAGCGTGTCGATGCCGTCGCCGGCATTGATCGTGAGATGGGCGAAGTTCGTGTAGTTTAGGCGTCCGCCCACGCCGAAGAAGTTTTCGGTGCGCGCGAATTCCAGGCGTCGCAGGCCGTCGGAAGTAATCGGCGGTTCGACGATCCAGCCGAGCGTCGTGTCGCGCGTGTCGAACCCGCTGCCGGCGGTATTACCGTCGATCGTGCGCAGGCGATAGCGAAGGGAGTCGCCTGCCGCGGGGTCGAACGGTTGAATGAGGTCGTCGATCGCCGCGATCGGAATGCGGAATTCGTAGAGTTGTACGTCGGAGCCGGAAGGCGCGACCGTCGAGCCCGCGACGTTATTCACGGGCACCAGCACGGACGCATCGAGCCGCGCGGCAAGCCCGGTTCGGTCGTTGATGTAGAGATCGAGCTCCAGATTATCGAACGGTCCGTTGGCCGCTCCCGGGCCGGCCGGGTACGATTCGATCAGGCCGTAGACGTAGGTGTCGTCCCACGTGAAGCGGCCGCGAGCTCCCGCCAGATCGAACGACCCGGAATCCGCCGCGCCGGTCTGATAGAGACTTTGCACCTCGCTTGCCCGGAGCGCATTGCCGTAGACGGCGATATCGGCCATGGCGCCGAGCAGTCCGTGCGCCTGCGTCTTACCGTCGGCTCCGAAGATCCAGTCTCCCGTGTTGCCCGCGGCTTGCGTCCAGACGGCGGGGTTCGTCGTGTTGTTGACGATCGTCGTATCGAGCGCGCCGTTGATGAAGATCGATGCCGTCTGGGAGGCGAAATTCCAGGTCACGGCGACATGCGTCCAAACGCCTTCCGTAAGACGGGTGTTGCCGACGACGACGTTCTGGTTGCTCGTAGGCGTATTTTCAAAGGGGGAGAAGACGATCCGCGAAAAGAAATCGGCGTTACCAAAAGACGCGCCGGCGTTCTGCTGCCGTGAGATACCGACGAAGATCTGTTGATTCGAGTCTTCGACCAGCGCGATGTAACCGGTCGAGGCGTTGTTGTCGACGGTAAGCTGATCGGGACGCACCCAGAACGAAATCGTGCCTTGCGACTTGTCGAAGTCGAGGCTTGTTGAGTCCGCGGTGCGGATAAAATCTTTGTTGCCGTCGAAGACTACGGCATTGAGCGCCGAGCCTCCGACGGGCAACGTCGGACCGCCGGCAATGACGAACTGCGCGCCTTCGACCTGGGGACCGATACTAAGGGCGATGCTTGTGCCGCCGTCGCCTTGGGCGACCGTCGTGCCGGGGGCGTCATTGAGATTCCAGTAGGCGACGAGGTTGCCGCCTGCGACGGATGTGGCATTGAGCCTGCCCGCGGCGTTCGCCCCGGCAATATCGGCCTGCGCCGCTTCGACGCCGACGGTTCGGAGCGCGTTGCGCTCGGTCGCGTTGAGCACGGTGTTGAACCAAGCGATATCATCCATACGCCCGTCGAAGGCGCGCGTCGCATCGCCGGGATCACGACCGACGTTCATAACGCCGTTGACCGTACTGGCGATCGTCGTCCAGTT
>CAZWDN010000093.1:11457-15202 GCA_964633125.1 uncultured Pirellula sp.
TCGACTCCGTTAACGTAGATTCGCAACTTGGCGGAGGTGTCGCCGGGAAGTCCCGAGAAATCCCATACGTATTGCAGATTCGTCCAAGCGCCCGCCGCCGAGTTGTCGCCGCCGGAGCGGATGACGACGTCTCCGTTGTCCTGGACGCGGCCGTAGAATTGGCCGTTGGAATTGTTCCGATACTGGAATTCCAAGTTGGAGTTACCGGGCCCTTCGAAGAACTGGTTACGCCGGCTTACGTTGTCCATTTGCACCCAGAAACTCAACGTACCTCGAGCGCCGACATCGAACGACGCGTCTTGAAATGTCGCGTAGCTGTCGAGTCCGTCGAAATCGAGAGCGCCGCCGAACTTGCCGCCGGCGACGAACTGCGCGACGGGGGGAGTCGTGCGGAGAACGATCGATGTGCCGCCGTCGCCGGCGACGTTGGTCGTACCGGGGGCGTCGTCGAGATTCCAGTAGGCGACGAGGTTGCCGCCTGCGACGGATGTGGCATTGAGCCTGCCCGCGGCGTTCGCCCCGGCAATATCGGCCTGCGCCGCTTCGACGCCGACGGTTCGGAGCGCGTTGCGCTCGGTCGCGTCGAGCACGGTGTTGAACCAAGCGACGTCGTCCATTCGGCCGTCGAACATGCGCGCCGGATCGCCGGGGTCGCGGCCGACGTTCATCATGCCGTTGACCGTATTGGCAATCGTCGTCCAGTTCAGATCGGTGGGGGTAGATCCGGACGCATAGGTCGATTCGACTCCGTCGCGATAGATGCGCATTTTGGCGGTGGTGTCGCCCGGAAGTCCGGAAATGTCCCAAACAAACTGCAGATTCGTCCAAACACCGGCCGCCGAGTTGTCGCCGCCGGAGCGAATCACAAAATCATTGTTGTCCTGAACGCGGCCGTAGAATTGGCCGTTGGAATTATTCCGGTACTGGAACTCCAGATTCGAATTCCCCGGCCCTTCGAAGAATTGGTTGCGCCGGCTTACGTTGTCCATCTGCACCCAGAAACTCAACGTACCTCGAGCGCCGACGTCGAACGAAGCGTCTTGGAACCAGGCGAAATCATCGACGCCGTCGAAATCGAGCGCGCCGCCGAACTTGCCTTGGCTCACGCGGAACTGCGGCCCCGGCGGCTCGACCAGCAGGCCGGTATTGTTGTTGCCGGTGGAGTCGGCGGTGGTCGTGCCGCCGTCGGCGTTGAAATCGAAATGGAGTATCGACTGCGCCCCGCTTGCGGGACGCGCGCCGGAATCGAAGGCGACGGGCACCTGATCCCATTCCGCGCCGTCGATCGTGCCGTTGACGTTGGGAACGACTCCGGGCACGGAAACTGCCGCGCCGGCGGGAACTCCCGCACCGCCGATTTGCACGTTGCTGACGGAATACGATTTGTCGCGCGTCGAACCGGTATCGTCGATCGTTAGGCGATCGTCAAGTTGACCGCCGCCGTCGATCGACAACGGAAATGTGATCCAGTCGACTGTGCCGCCGGCCGTGGCGCGGCCGTTGTCATCGAGTGCGATGTCGTCGTCTCCCGTGCCGCCGCGAAGAGTCACGGAAGCCGCGAAAGCGTCGTCGAGATTATCCAAAGTGATAATGTCGTTGCCGGGGCCGGCGTCGAGCGAAAGCGTAGCAGTCGGATTCTGAAATCGGGTCGTCGCGCCATGGTCGCTCGTCATGAGCGAACGGCCTCCGCCGGGTAAATCCGTCAAGTCGTCGCCGAGGTCGATCGTGTTGTCCGTCGCGAGGTAGACGAAGTTGCGGTTTGCGGCGCTCAGATCGTCAGTGATGCTTTCCAGGCCCGCGTAGTCGACGACGTCGGCATCGATCGCCGTGTTGCCGTCGGTCGAATTGTCGTAGGTTTGCGTTACCGTGGTTACGACCGTGCCGGAGTAAGTGAGCAAGTCGGTTCCGCCGGCCCCGGCCGTAAAAGTGAGGCCGTTCGTCGAAATCGGGCTGCCGCCGGAGAAGTCGACTGTGAGTTGATCGTCGGCCGCATCGGAGCCGAGAATTCGTAGATTATCGATCGCTTCGCGGTCTACACGGAGGACCCTTTCCCCGTTAACGGAAACCTCGTCGCTCGCGCCGTTTCGCGCGACGTCGAACGTATCGACGGTTCCCGCGTCCGGGTTGGCCGCTTCCGAGACGACGACGTCCATCGGCGACGTTGCTCCGAGCGAATCGATTCCGGCGACGAGGACATCGGCGCGATTGTCGGAGGTAAACGTCCCCGCGCCGATGCCCGTCGCCGTGAAAAGCGGAGTCGTCACGCCCGCGAGGTTGAGCACGAGGCGATCGCCCGGGTTGACGTCGATCGTCGGAGAGTCGCCGAGAATGGCGTACGTCGTATCCGCGCCGGGCGTAACGAGGATGGAGTCGGCGCCGCCGCCGGTGTCGACGGTGAGGCTGACGAGTCCCGAGTAATCGATCGCCAGATAGCCGTCGACGTCGATGGAGTCGGCGTCGACCGCCACGACGTCGTTACGAGACGTAACCATGCCCAGCGACGGAATTGCGCCGAAATAGAGAAGATCGGGATCGAAGCCCCCCGCGCCGAACGTCGCATTCGACGAATCGAGCGGTTGAAACAAGCCGGGGCCGCCGCCGATCACGACCGCGCCTTCTCCGGATGCGTCCGTTACGCGGTCGGCCGCCGTAAGGTTGGCGACGCGAATCGCGTCGACCGATCCTGTTACGCCGAAGTCGGCGGCAAGATCAAACGAGGTCGCGTAAATCCCGGCCGTCTGCGACGACGCCTTTTGGTAAACCCACTGGCTCCAGACTCCGGTATCGGAATCGTGGACCTGGACCATAAACGCGTCGGGGCCCGCATCCCCCGACTCATAGATGACGAAGTCCGCGCCGGCGGCGTTGGTAAGCGTGCGCCCCTGGTCCCAGCTCAGAGCGAAGCCTGCGCGCGCCGTCGTGCCGTTGTTGGTTTGGTCGGGCAGATTGACGAACAGGGGCGTCGCGGCGGCCGCACGACCCCACTGGGCTCCCAACGAGAGCGAAGGATTGAAGACGTCCGTGACCACGTCCGGTACCGGGACAAACCCGACGGCCGTGCCGGTGTCGGACGGGCGCGTCGTAATCACGGCCCCGTAACCCCCGTCGAGCGTGCCGATACCGAGCTCTGAAAACAAGTTGGGAGTCGAGGATTGATTAAACTTAATGCCGCCGAACGTGAAATCTTGCGCGCCGTCGGGCGCAACCGCGGGATATTCGGTGTCGACCGCGAGTTGATCGTTATCCGCGGCGCCGCCGCCGAGCACTTGCAGCTTGGGCGCGGTTCCTGAAAGCGCGAACGAGCGATCGACCGAAACCGTGTCGCCGGCGCCTGCCGAGGAAACGTCGATCGTTAGGTCTTCGACGCCGGTGACGCGAATGCTCGTCGCGGCGGTGTTGATCGTATCGCCGGAGAGCGTGAAGCTCTGGTTGCCGGTTGTGCCGCGAACGATCAGCGCATCGTCGGAAGTCGGACCGCCGGCATCGACGCGAATTGTCGTGGGCAATCCCGACGCGACGTCGATGCTGATCGAATCGGCGCCGCTTCGAGTATTAACGTCGAGTTCGGCAAAACCGCCGTAGTTGATGGTCGGCTGCGCCGCGCCGTTGGTGGTGATCGTGGAGGCCGTGACTGCAACGACGTCGGGGTTGTTCACGCCGTCGGAGGAGTTGAGGGCGTGCAAAGCGCCGATATAAAGCGGATCGGGATCGAACGTCGAATTTCCAAAGTACCCGAACGATGCAA
>CAZWDN010000094.1:0-15168 GCA_964633125.1 uncultured Pirellula sp.
GATCCAACCGCTCGATCGCCCCCGACGCATCGACGCGCACGCCCCCCACGGCGCTCTGCGCGAAGCCGGTGCAGCCGTAGCTCATTCGGGAACGATCAAAGTTTTCACGGAGCAGCAGGGCCGAGAGCGCAACGGCGAGCGTTGCAAAATAGGGTGCCGATCGCCGTAAAATGTCGTAGTTGAAAGACATCGAACAAACACCAACGTCAAGGATTGGGAAGGAAGATCAAAGTCGACTTTAGGGTTCGAAGAATCTCAAGGGCGGGGAGAACTCCCCGAAGAGAAATGGGCCGGAACACGACGAACTGAAACGGACCTTTTCGCCTAAAGTGCCCCAAAGCTACAATAGTTAGCGTACCGGGGGGTTGCAAGGAAACGCTATGAAAAGCGGCTTCAAACACCGCCCAACGGCTGCACTCGCGGCAAATCCGGCAGAATCGTTGCGCCGCCGCGACCGGTACTTGCGATCAAGGGGGAGGCAAGGCTAAGGTAAAGCTTGGTCGTTGGGGCGGACATTCTTCGACCGCGCGGCGACGATTCTGTTACTCCTTACGCCCCGAATTCGAGGGCCGTACGCCGCCGCTATGCCCCCAAATCTTGCCTACCTAGTGATTCGGGAAGGGGCGAAGTGGACCGATGTGTTCCGCTTGGTGCCCGGCCAAACGGCATCGATCGGACGGGCTCCGAACAACCAAATCGTCATGAAGGACGATCGTTGCAGCCGTAATCATGCCGAAGTCTACCTGCGCGACGACCAGTGGTATGTACGCGATTTGGAGAGCCGCAACGGTACGTTGCTCGCCGAAACGCCGATTCGCGGTGAAACGCCGCTTACCGCCGGCGACGTCATTCGCATCGGCAATTCGCAATTGGCGTTCGTACACGACCTGACGATGGCCTTTCCGGAATCGGGCAACTCTTTGCGCACGATTCCGGCAGTCGGATCGCCGCTCACGGAAGCGGCGCTCGGCGAGAGCGATTCATCAATGAATCTGCACGAGCCGACGATGATTACCCATCGTCGGATGCAGACGAAGTTTCTCGAACCCGGCAAGGAAGATCAGGAGAGCATCCCGAAGGTCGGCCGGGCCGCGGCAAAGCTCTGTCGTTTGGCGTTCGAACTCGCGAAGTCGACCGACCCGTATAGCGTGGCGCAGATTTCGCTGGCAGGTCTGTTCGAAGGCGCGGCCGTGGATGCGGGCGCCGTGCTGTTGCTGCGTCGCAACGCCGCCGGGGAGTTGCGCGATGCGGATCTGGAAGTCGTGGCTTCGCAGTCGAGCACCAACCTGCCGTATCACCGGATTTCGCCGTTCCTGGCGGCGACGGTGTTGCGCGAGGGGGAAGCGGTGCTTGCACGCAACGTGATCGGCGACAGCACGGTGATGAGTCGCGATAGTCGCGGCGAGATCCAAGCCGTGAGCGTGCTTTGTGCGCCGATTCGTCGTAATGAGAAGATCGTCGGACTGATTCATCTGTACTCGACGAAGCCGGAGCGAATGCCCGATCCGGACGATCTGGAATTTACGCTCGCCGTGGCGGATACCGTGGGCGTGGCGTTGCAAAACCTGAAGCGCCGTCAGGAACTGGCCGAAAACCTGAATACGGTCCGCGATGAGAACGTGCAACTTCGCCAACGGTTGGGAGCCGAAAGCGAAATCGTCGGCACGAGCCGCGCCATGCAACGGGTTGCCGAGGAAATCAGCCGTGCCGCGCCGAACAACGCCACGGTGTTGATTCGCGGCGAGAGCGGCGTCGGCAAAGAATTGGTCGCCCGCGCCGTGCACTTTTCAAGCCCGCGTCGCAAGGGCCCCTTTGTTTGCTTGAATTGCGCCGCCCTGAGCGAGACGCTGCTGGAAAGCGAGCTTTTCGGCCATGAGAAAGGGGCCTTTACCGGCGCCGTCGGTCGCAAGATGGGGAAGTTTGAAGCGGCGAGCCAGGGGACGTTGATGCTCGACGAGATCGGCGAAATGAGCCCGGCGATCCAAGCGAAGTTTCTTCGGGTTCTCGAAGGGCATCCGTTCGAACGGGTCGGCGGCAGCGAACCGGTGAAGGTCGACGTGCGCGTGATCGCCGCGACAAATCGCGACCTGGAAAAGGCCGTGACGGAAGGGATCTTCCGGCGCGATCTCTATTTCCGGTTGCACGTGTTGGAAATCCTGGTACCGCCGCTACGCAAGCGGCCCGAAGATATCGCCGAGTTGGCGTATTACTTCTTCAATCGTTTCACGACGGAAACGGGCCGTAAGTTGAAAGGATTCACGCCGAAGGCGATGGAGCAAATGCTTCGTTATCGCTGGCCGGGCAACGTACGCGAGTTGAAGAACGTCGTCGAACGGGCCATCGTGCTTTCCGAGGGGGAATACATCGGCGAGTCGGATTTGCTGCTTTCCAAGCTGCCGACTTCCGGCGATACCGTGGATGTTCCCGGCGCGCCCGTCGATTTCAAGCCGTGCTCGCTCGCGGAGATGGAACAGAGGCACATTCAGGCGGTGCTGAAGTCTACCGGGGGCAATAAGAGCCAAGCCGCGGTGATCCTGGGCATCGAACGGTCGACCCTCGATCGGAAACTGCGGCGTTACGGCTCGGCCGACCAACCGCCGAATCGCGTGAGCTGAAAGCTCGGACGACGGTCGTTACGCGCGTTGCTTGTTGATTGGGAGTTCGGGTTGTTCCGGTTATGAGGGCCGCCCCGTTCGGCGTCGAGTGAATTCCCACGGCGCGATTTTTTCCGCGCACCTTGAGCCGCGTTCTAGAGTTGAGGGTGATTCCCTCCCTCTCTCTCAAGGAACTAAGGCATGGCGACGGCAGTCATGGAGCACGCGGTTGACCGCGCAACCGAAGGCCCGCTCTACAAGGCGATCTGCGACGCCGTCAATAATTGCCTCATCATGTGCAACTGTCGCGCGAAGTGCGTCGGCGTCAGCACCGTGCCTTCGCATGAACCGGGCAATATCACGGGCATGATCGGCGTCCACGGCAAGGTGTCGGGCTTCGTCAACGTGAACATGTCCGAGCGGATGGCCATTCAAGCGGTCGGCGGGTTGCTGCAGGAGCAGTACCAAACGCTCTCGGCTCAGGTGGTCGACGGCGTCGGCGAGATCACGAACATCATCGTCGGCGGCATTAAATCGGCGCTTGCCAACACCGGTTGGGCGTTTCCGCATATCACCGTGCCGTCGGTGATCGTCGGCAACGGCTATCGCATGGCCTACGCGCGGGGGTTGGAGTTTCTTTGCGTCGTGTTTGAACACGACGACCCCGAAGCGGTGATGTTTCAAGATCGGATGATGCAAGTCAGCATTTCGTTGCTGAAGCTGTAATCGCTCGGGCCGAAATCGGCGAAGTTCGACAATCGACGGCGAAACTCTTTTCAGCCGCGGCGGCGCGCTGCATACTACGCGCTCCCGCCTTGAACGCTCGCCATCCCACCCGAGAACGCTTCCATGGCTAAGACGTATCGCGTCGCCGTGATCGGCAGCACCGGCCGCGGCAATTATGGTCACGGCATCGACACCGTTTGGCGCGAAGTGCCCGGAGTCGAGGTTGTCGCAGTCGCCGACGACAACAAAGCCGCAATCCCGGCCGCGATGAAGGCGACGGGCGCCGCACAAAGCTTCGTCGACTATCGGGAGATGCTCGACCGCGTGAAGCCGGAGATTGTCGGCATCGGCCCGCGTTGGCTGGATCAGCACCTCGATATGGTTCTAGCTTGCGCCGAGCGCGGCGTTCACATGTATATGGAGAAGCCGTTCTGCCGGTCTCTGGACGATGCCGACGCGATGGTCGCCGCCTGCGAGCGATCGCATGTGAAACTTGCGCTGGCCCATCAAACGCGCTATAGCCCGTTGATCGAGGTCGTCCGAAAACTGATTGCCGACGGGAAAATCGGTCGGGTGTTGGAGCTCCGTGGTCGCGGCAAGGAAGACCGCCGCGGCGGCGGCGAAGATCTGTGGGTGCTCGGCTCCCACATCATGAATCTCATCCGCACGTTCGGCGGCGAGCTTCACTGGTGCTTTGCGCAAGTGCGGCAGGCGGGGCACAACATTACGAAAGCCGACGTGACGGAAGGAGCCGAAGGGCTAGGGCCGCTTGCCGGCGATCAGGTGGCGGCAATGTATGGGCTCGACGACGGTGTGACCGCGTACTTCGCCACGCAACGGAACGCGGGCGGAGGCAAATCGCGGTTCGCCCTGCAAATTCTCGGCACCGCAGGAATCATTGAAATCACCAGCGGCTACCATCCGATGGTGCATTATCTCGCTGATCCGGCTTGGTCGCCGGGGCGGTCCGGGGCGCAATGGCAGCCGGTGTCGACCCAAGGCATCGGCAAGCCGGAAATGGCGACCGACGCCGGATTGCACGGCGGCAATATCGCCGCCGTGAAAGACCTCATCGCGGCAATTGAAGCCGATCGCCAGCCGCTTTGCGGCGCATACGACGGTCGATCCGCAATCGAATTGATCGTCGGCATCTTTGAATCAGCCCGCGTCGGCGGCCCCGTAACCTTGCCGCTCAAGACACGAGTCAATCCGCTGACGTTACTATAGCGTTCGGGCAGCCGGCCTGGCTCTACTCCCGGTTTGCCAGTTTCCCGAGGGAGTTCTTCACTCCTTCGCGCAGAAACTTGATGATGTTCGCCGGGCTCTGAGCTCCGACAAGCCGCTGCTGCTGCCAGCCTTCGCTCGTGCGGTGGAACATGATGAGCTGAGGAATCGAGCCACCTTGCATCACTTGCTTGGCAATTTCCTGTTGCTTGTCGGTGTCGACGATCGTGAAGGCAACTTGTTGAAAAACGGCGTCTTGCGAAACTTGGGGTAGCGATGTGTTTTTCATCACTCGGCAGGCTCCGCACCATTCGGCGCCGACCAACACGACGAGCGGCTTGCCGGACTTCGCGTTTTCAGCGAAAGCCTGGTCGTACGTCAACGTCGGGCTCGCCGACAACACCGCGGTTTGCAACAAAGCCGCCATAGCCATGGAAATCACTGGGCACTTCTCCTTGCGATTGAACCTTCGTGGTCGCCGATCCGGTCAGAATCTCCAGGGCCGATCTCGCGAATCGGCGTCCTTGGTCGGCTGGAAACCTTAGGCGCCCGAAGGACGTTAAAGCTCGCCCGGGCGTTAAGAGTTCCCCAGTCTACCGAGGCACAGGATCGATTCAACCCGCCAAATTCCGCCCGGCTTACTATTACGATGCCTTTCCGCTAACTGGGTTACGCTCGGCGCGATACATGCCGTCGCCAAAATGAGGCAGCGAATGAATCGAAGCTATTTTTCCTTTTGGATTTACGTCGCGTCCGGCTACAATCGGCCCGCAATCGTGTGAGCCCGACGCGGGTGGTTTCCCGCCGCCGCGTCGTCATGCACACCGACCTTCGGCGCGCCCGCCGAGTTCGCCCAACCTTCCACGGCCCCCACAGCATGAAGCTTCGCGTAGGTCTGATCGGTCTCGGCAGCCATTGGGAATCGCGACATCGTCCGGCCCTGCGTGCCCTCAGCGATCGCTTCGAAGTTTGCGCCGTTTGCGACCAGGTGGCCCTCCGCGCCGAGCAGGCGGCCCGCGAGTGGAACGCTCAGGCTTGCGACGGTTTCCGAGCCCTGACGCAACGCTCCGACATCGACGCGGTGCTGATGCTGGCTCCGCAGTGGTATGGCTACCTTCCAATTCTGGCGGCGTGTGAGGCCGGTAAGGCGGTCTACTGTGCCAATAGCTTGCAACTTGATCCGGAGCAGGCCCAACTGGTGAAGGCGCGAGTCGACGACGCGGGCATCGCCTTCATGACCGAGTTTCCCCGGCGACATGCTCCGGCGACGCTACGTCTCAAGGAACTGATCGCCACGCGACTCGGCAAGCCCCGGCTGTTGTTTTGCCATGCCCGCGTTCCCGCGGAGCAACAGGCCGGCCGGCCGGGCTGCTATCCGAGTACGACCAACGATCTTATGGAACTGGTCGACTGGTGCCGATACGTCGTCGGCAGCGAGCCGAACAGCGTCGTCGGCGTCCGCCACTTTGCGGCGGGCGACGCCCAGACCGACGACTATCAGATGATGAGCCTCGACTTCGCCGAGCGGGCCTTGGGGCCGGGCGCCGGCGCCACGGCGCAGATCAGCTGCGGTCGTTATATGCCTTCGTCTTGGCTCGAAGCCGTCGCCTATCGACCGCCGGCCGCCTTGCAGGTGGCGTGCGAAAACGGCATAGCATTCATCGACTTGCCGTCGACGCTCGTATGGTTCGACAACGCCGGTCGGCATCAAGAATCGCTCGACAGCGAGCGTCCGGTCGGCGAAGTCATGATTGGTCAATTCCACCGCGCAGTGACGAGCCTGCTCCGCAACTCCGCCGGCTTGGAAGACACCTACCGAGCACTCACCACGGTGCTGGCCGCTCGCAACAGCTTCAAAGACGGCAATCGAGTCTTCTTGGATTTCTAAGCCGGACGCTCGACAAGGCCGTCAACGCAGAACGGGGACCCGAAGGCCCCCGTTCTCGTCTTCTTCCGGCAACTAGCTACCGGCTGCTAGTAATCTCTCTTAGGCTCCCGAGGGATCCTTGCCGCCCGCCCACGGTCCGGCGAGTTCCATATACTTGTCGGGGCGCAAGGTGCTTCCCTTGTCGCCGGCGACCCAGCCCGGAACTTGCATCGGCTTGGCGCGTTGCTTCGAGAGTTCTTCCCACTTCTTCGACCAGCTGTCGTCACCGTCCTTGTAGGTGCCGGTGGCGGCATCGAAGTGATAGACCTTGCCGAAGCGATAGCTCATGGCGCCGAGAATCACCGTCACGACCGCAGCGGCGCCGAGGTCCGGCGTATTGTTGCACGCTTCCGGCTTATTGCTCTCCATGGCGCTGAGCCAGTTCTTGAAGTGCAAGTAAGTCGTGTCGCTCTTCTTCAGGTCGGTGCCGGCCAGATCGGTCGTGATCAACTCGTCCTTCACCGTGCTGTCGAACGTCACTTGCGGTCGTTCGGCCAAGAAGTTGAATTCCGTGAACTGCTCGCCATTGCCGAATTCGAAGGCGCCGTTGTGGCCGCGAATCACTTGCTTGATGCGCGAGGCTTCGTTGCACATCGTCGCCGTGATCATGCCTTGGCAACCTTCGTTGTAGTCGGCCACCACGGTCGCCACGTCCGGCACGTCGCGCGTGTCGAGTTCCAGGTAGATGCCGCCGGCGCCGACGACGCGGGCCGGATATCGCAAGCCGGTCGCCTTCAACATGGCGGTCGTACGGTGGACGAACAGGTCGGTGAACATGCCCGAACCGAACGGCCAGTAGCAGCGCCATTGGGCGTAGACGGCCCGATCGAAGTCCATTTCCGGGGCGAGCCCTTCCTTGACGCCGAGCCAACGCTTCCAATCGACCGTTTCCGGCGACATTTCCTTTTCGAGCTTGTAGTAGCGCCATTGGCCGACGCCCGAGTTGCGGAAGTATTCGGTTTGGAAACCGAGCACTTTGCCGAGCTTGCCGTTGTTGATCAACTCGCGAGCTTGGTCCCACACGGTGAGGCTGGTCGATTGCACGCCGACCTGCATGACCTTGCCGGTCTCTTTCCACACCTTCACGACGTCGAGGGCTTCTTCCACCTTCTTCGTCATCGGCTTTTCGGCATACACGTGCTTGCCGGCGCGGAGCGAATCGACAATCTGCTTGTGATGCCAGTGGTCCGGAGTGCCGATGCACACGGCATCGACGTCCTTGTCCGCCAGCATGTCGTTGTAGTCGAGATACCGCTTCGGTTCGGTACCGGTCTTTTCCTTGATGAAGGAGCAGACCATGTCTTCTTGCTTTTTGTAGACTTCGCTCACGGCGACAAGCTCGATATTGGCTCCTTCGCTATGCAGACGTGCGAGCGACTTCACATGCGCGCCGAAGCCGCGACCGCCGGGGCCGATGAAGCCGATGCGGATCTTACCGTTGGCGCCTACGGCGCGGGCCGGAGCCGGCGCGGCAAAGCTGCTCACGACTCCGGCGGCGGCGGCAGCGGCGGCCGAAGTCTTTACGAAGTCGCGACGGGAAACGTTGTCGTCTGCCATGCTCAAGAATCTCCTGACATGCGTGCGTGAGGCGGGAATTTGGGAATGATTCGCAGCGGCTTCGAGCCTCGCCTTAATGCGGCTCGGGGGCGAATCGCGGACCGTTATTCTAACCACCCGGAAGGCCGATTGCACCAGGGGGAACGGGGCGGAAATGTCGAAGGTGAAATACTGAATACAGAACGCGCACCTGGTTTCCGGAGTGCGAGCTTGTTCGGCTGAATACATGTGATCTCGTGTCGCCGCCGTCCACCGGGGGACCGGCGATGAATGAGCCGTGAATGATGCATAATCTTGGGCCGACGATTGTTTCCAAGCTCAAGCCATGCCGTCAGGCGCATCTCTTGCAGCAGGATATCCCACATCCGATGCGCCTCGCGCATCCGTCAATAGGCCTCGTGTCGTCGTGGGTGGGGAAGCTATATTGCCGGCCCGACAAGAGAGCTTTTCGACAATGTGAGTATGTTCGCCGCGCAAGGCGCAGAGGTTGACGATGGCGGAAGGGGCGAAGCTGCGAGGAGTATTCTGCATCCTGGCAGGCGTGCTGGTGTCTTGCGTCGGCTTGGAAAGCTTTCTGCTTCCCAATCACTTTATCGACGGCGGCGTCACTGGCATTTCGATGCTGGCCGCGAGGTCGGCCAAGATGCCGCTGCCGGCATTATTGCTGCTATTCAATCTCCCCTTTATCGCCTTGGGATTTCGGCACGTCGGTCGCGGTTTTGCGCTGCGCAGCTTCTTGGCGATCGCGGCGCAGGCGCTATGCCTCACGTTCCTGCACTTTCCCACCGCTACCGAAGACAAGCTGCTCGCCGCAACGTTCGGCGGGTTCTTCACCGGCGCAGGCGTGGGCCTCGCCATGCGCGGCGGCTGCGTGCTCGACGGCACGGAAATCCTGGCCGTGATCGTCAGCAAGCGGTCGTTCGCCACGGTCGGCGAAGTCGTGCTGGCCCTGAACGTCGTGATCTTCTCGCTTGCCGCGCTGCTGCTGGGCGTCGAAGCGGCCCTTTATTCGACGCTCACCTACTTCGCCGGCTCCAAGACCATCGATTACGTGCTGCACGGCATCGAGGCGTACCATGGCGTGCTGATCGTCAGTGGCAAGTTTGCCGCCATTCGCCAAGCGATCCTCAACGACCTCGGCCGGGGTTGCACGACGTTAGTCGGTAAAGGGGGCTACACCGGCGAAGCCCAGGAAGTGCTGTTCTGCGTCGTCACGCGGCTCGAAGTCACCCGACTGGAGACGATCGTCCGCGAGAAAGACGAGAACGCTTTCTTCGTCATTCTGCAAGCGCTCGAAGCCAACGGCGGCGTGGTGAAACAACGCGCGTTTCACTGAAAATGATGTGGTCTCGTGCGAACCGCTGCACAATTGGTTGCGTCAATAGTCGTTGTGGTCCGAGTAATCACATAGTCGGCACGAGGATGAGCGATGAGTTTGTGCAAATTGTGTCGAACTAGCGAGGCAATCGAGAACAGTCATGTAATTTCGAAGCTCGTATACCGTGCAATTAAATCAGACTCTCCGACGGGATTTCTCCGGAATCCATTCTCGCCAAATCGTAGATTGCAAGACGGTGACAAGCTGCCTTTGCTTTGCACCGATTGCGAAGAACGCTTTAGTGTGTGGGAACACGAGTTTGCTCAGAAGGTCTTTCTTCCGTTTCATAACAGTGATCAGGATCGATTTTCCTATGGGCCCTGGTTTCATCGATTTCTTAGCAGTGTGGCATGGAGGACGTTGATCCTCGATATTCCAGATCTTGAGCAAGATCCACGAAATCCGCGGCACATTATCGCGGAACTATGTCAAAGCGAAGAATTGCTGCGGGGGTATCTACTTGGAACCGATGCGTTGGGTGCGGTACTAAAGAATCATGTGATAGCTTGGACCGGAGGTGATGTTGCATCACCAGAGCTTTCAGCTGTTGGTCCAAATGTCGCGATTCGTCGAAGCGTAGGTGGCTATACGCTAATTGATCGCGACAACGGATATTCGGCTGTTATCAGCAATCTTGCGGGCTTGATATGTGTGTTTCACATCAAGGCTCGATCGCGTGACACTTGGCGCGGAACAAAGGTTTCGCACGAAAACGGAAACATTTCTCAGCCGCAGAATGTCCGTAGCTGGATCATGCACGACTTTTTTCAGTTATTGATTGAGTCACGAGAAGCATTTAAGCAATTGTCGGAAGTGCAGGCCGCCAAAATTCTAGATTCGGCATCAAAGAATCCTGAAGCAAAGGCGATTAGGTTCTACGAAAGAGACAGGAGAATCGAGACGGAACTGTGAACTTGTCTACAGCTTCCCGTCCAGCGCCAGTTGGTGGAAGTAGTGCGGCACTTGGTCTTGGTTTTTCAGGAGCCAGCCGATCGACGGTTCGCAACGCATCGCTTTGCGGATGGCCTTGGTCGTCGCTTCCCGCTGGGTGTTGAAGAGCACCTTATGGTCGATTTCCACGTCGACGACGCTCGGGTCGAGCCAGACGCTGATGATGATCCCCAGGTCGTTCGCCTTGTGCTCCGGGATGTCGCCGGCCCGTACGGCGTCGAGCACGCCGTGAGCGACGGCGGCTTGCACCGTGCCCATGAGGATATTGGTGTACTTCTCGCTGGAGACGGTGACTTTGCTCACCATCACGGTCGCGGGCCGTACTTGCACGTCGGAATTCAAGATCGCGAAGACCTTGGTATGCCCTTTCACCTGATTGCCCATCAGGTTCGCCAGGGCGTAGCCGACCGGGCCGTCGAGTTCGCCGATAATCACTTCCGGCTCGGCGGCCGACCACGCTTCGTCGGCCTCGACGAGCGCCTCGCCCGTACGCAGAACAATCCGTTCGTTCGCGAGCTTTTGCTTCGGTTGCTTCTTGGTCTTCTTCGAGCTTTTCGATTTCTTGGCCATGGTGCGTGCTCCCGGGTGCGGTATTGCGCCGTGTTCTAAGTTGTCCGAAGGATCGGCAAATTAGAATTCGCGCGGGAGCGGTGGTCAATCGGCTGATAGCGGTGTAAAGCGAGCGGCGGGGATTAATCCCGCTGCCTTACGGCACAAGTCGCTAATGCCCGCCGAGCAACGCCGGTTGCCCGGCGAGCGACACGTCGGCGCCGAAGTCCCGCTCCAAGTCGCCGGGGTCGAGTTCCGCGATCGACGCCGCCACGCGATCCGGCCGGAAGGCGTATTGCGGCAGGTCTTCGCGACGGGTCCCGCCGCTTAGCACTAGGATCGTCTTGTAGCCGAGTTGCACGCCGCCCAGGATGTCGGTCTCCATCGTGTCGCCGATTACGATCGTCTGATCTGTCGACAGCCCGAGCTCTTTCCGCGCGGCTCGGAGCATCACGGGGCTCGGCTTGCCGACGCTGAACGCCTTCACGCCTGCCGCTGCTTCGAGCAGGGCCACGACGGCGCCGCAGCCGGGGCGCGTACCGTTCTGCGTCGGACAGTTGGGGTCGAGGTTCGTGGCCACGAGCTTCGCGCCGCCCATGATCATTCCCAGGGCGGCCTCGGCGAGTTCGAAGTTGAGCGTACGGCCCTCGCCGACCACGACGTAGTCCGGGTCTTTGTCGACGATCGAATACCCGTTCTGGTGCAAGGCCGTGAGTAGCCCTCCTTCGCCGATCACGAAGGCCGTACCTCCCGGCTTTTGACGTGCCAAGTAGCGGGCCGTAGCCATCGCGCAGGTGAAGACATGCTCCTCCTCCACGTCGATGCCCAGCCGGCTGAGTTTCATCGCCACGTCCCGGCGGGTTCGTTGGCTATTGTTGGTGAGAAACAGGAAGGGAATCTCGGAGTCGCGCAGCGCGCGAATGAATCGCTCGGCGCCCGCAATAAGATGACTGCCGCGGTAGATCACGCCGTCCATGTCGATGAGGTAACCAAACATCCGCACGCTCCTTCGCTGTTACGGGCGGGCCCGACCGCGCCGCGCTCGAATGAGCATGGCGAGAATTCCCGGCCGGGCACCGTCCCTCAAGTGGCTCGAATCTTGATATGCATCAGCTCGCACGGCGCGGAAGTAGCGCTGCGGGCTCATGTGAATTCACAGCCATCGCAAACGATGTGCCTTCTTGCATGTGTTCTCCATGAGCAAGCGGCATCTTTTGAGAACTTGCCGCTCAGAACGCGGGGAAACAAGTTGGGTAGGCCGACCGACGTGATTTCCCCCTCCGTCGCACCATGACAGGCGAAGAGAAAAGAGAATTCATTTTGCAGGGGCCTCGCCCGCTTTCGAGCAGCGGGCATAACAATCAGGCACCGGCCCGCGACGTCAGGTTTCGGCGCCATCGCCGATGCCCGCTACGCCTTGGCCGGCGGCGACGTGTGGCCGAGCCAGCGGTCGAACCACGCGAAGCTGTAGGCCTGCGCGACGGGCGGGTAGTTGTGACCGCCGGGGAACGAAAACCAACCGAAGCAATCTCCCGCGCCGATCTGCCGGAGCTGCCCCGGGATTTTTTCCGGCGCGATCTCGTAATTGAAGCCGTAGTACTCGAGCGTCTGGTCGTAGCCAGCACGCTCGATGCGCGCGTGCACCGCGCTCGGCAGCCCGGGCGCGTCTTGCCAGTCGACGTACACCTTGAGTGCTTCCAAGCTTTTCGGCAGCGTCTTGTGGCTGTAGAATTCCCACTCGCTGGAAATAATCAGCAGCGGCCGCGGCGCCACGAGCATCATTAATTCGTCGAAGTCCGTCGGCAACGGCTTCTTCGGGTCGTCGATGTAGGGGCGAAATTTCTTGATGTACGTGTACGGCCCGCTGTTGGTCTTGAAGCCGAAGCGGCGTTCCAACTCCGGGCTATTCGTTTCCGGGTCCCCTTTTCTCCACGGCGTCCACGAGGTCGGCTCGCGCGACCACGCCGCCGAAGGGCGATGCCAATCCAGCACGCCGCCGTTGCTCAACGTCGCGGTGATGCGCGGGTCGAACGCCGCGGCAAATATCGACGAGTGCCCGCCGAGCGACCAGCCGGTGCAGCCGATCTGCTTGCCGTCGACGAAGTCGAGCGTTTGCAGAAAGTCGATGCTCCGCATCACATCCCAGATGTTTTTGCCGACGATCGACCACTCGGGATGCCGCAAATAAAAATCGCGAGTGTCCATCACGCGTTGGTCCGGCTTAATCCGCTCGCCGTCGGTCAGCAAGTCGATGCAGAGCGTCACGTAGCCGTGCTCGGCGAGCAGCAGGCCGTTGGCGCGACCGCCTTCGCGCGGCGTCGGCGGGTCTTCGAGGCGCCGGCCCGAGAGGCCCGCCGTGCTGTTCTTCCCCGCGCCCCAGGTGGTGCTGTGAATGCAAACGATCGCCGGCGCCGTCTTCTTCCTGGCGTTATCCGGCACTAGGAGCCACGCCGTCACGCGGTCTCCTTCCTCGGCTTGAAAGCTCACGTGGTAACGCGTGATGCCCGCCTCGCGCGCGACCTCCTTCATCACCGGATCGAGCCGGGGAATCTCGGTCGGAAACTCGCCGAGCAAGTCGAGCCAGGCCCGTTCGATTTGCTTGCGTCGCGCGGGCCACGCCTTGCCGGTGCCCTTGTCGGCCGACGGCGTCGATTCTGCCGCCGAAGTCGTGCGGCCGGCGAGCATGGCTCCGGCGATGGCGGGCACGCCTGCGGCGAGAAGTTCGCGCCGCGAGAGTTTGTGGGAATCCATGGGTGCGATCTTCTCCAAGGGCGTGCGATGCAATCACCGATGTACGGCACGTAGCGCGGCGGCCGGCGTGTTCGGCATCATGCTACCGCGATCACTGCCGGCATTCGAACGGAAAGTCACCGGAGCTTGCGTAGTTGTCGACGATCGCAGGCGAAGAGCGTCTGCGCGTTGAAAAAACGGGCGTTTCGCGATCGGACCGCAAGGACACTTGGGCGCCGCCCGCCCAGGCAAACCGCGGCAAAAACTTCCCGGCGCGCCGGTTCGAACCTTCCGCGGCCGCCGCCGTAAGAAAAAGAGTCCCCGCTACGCGTCGAGCGGTGATTGGGGAGACTCGACGCGCCGCGGGAAACGCTACGGCAAGATAAGTGTCGGGCGCGGTCGATGCGTCGCGGATGAACGGCGTATCGACCGCACGGTTGGAGAGTTTGAATCAAGTAGATTGAATCACGCAGATTGAATTACATGAGCGCGGCGCTCGCTTTGAGTCCGCGCTCGCGGGCGATTTCCTCAGGAAGAGGGTCGCCATTCCAAGTATGGAGACAGGGAACGTCGGCATAGGGGGGACCTATCCGATGCGCACGAATCAGGTACGGACGGCTACCAAGCGTTTATTATTCGGGGCGGCTCTCTTGTTGCCCTTCACCGGCTGCGCGCTGCTGCAACCTGAGAGTAGCTCGATACAGCGCCACACGGCCTTCCGCCCGCCCAACTACGAGGCGAGCGTCGACGTAAGAGCTCCGCTCGACGGCAGCGAAAAGCCCGAGATCGTGGCCCGCATTACGTTCGGACCGAATAAGTAGATTTCGGAAGGCGGGCTTTGCGACGTCCTTGTCGTCTTCCTCGCCCTTTAGGCGGCGGGTGAGGGGGGAGGGGTGAGCGTTGCGTGAGTTGCGACCTCGCGACGCCATTCGTCGCGCCCCCCTCATCCGGCTCTGCGAGCCACCTTCTCCCGCGAGGGGAGAAGGGTAGGAATGCGGCGTTAGCTAAGTGCTTTGCCGATTTTTTCGCGGAAGCCTTCTTCGATTTTGCCTTTGAACATCATGGCGGCGAACGGGATTTCGCCGTCGATCGTCACTTTGTCCGCCAGCACGGTGATCAGGCCCTTGATCGGAATGCCGAACGTTTTGAAGGAGAAGGTCAGCGCGCCGTCGGAATCCCACTTGCTCCAATCTTCTTGCACGTCGCTGGCGTCTTTCGAGCCGAACTCGCGGGCCTTCTCGAAGAAGCTCTTGAGCGACGTCTTGGCTTTGTCGAGGCCGAGCGTGTGGGGAACCGAGGTGTTGAACTTGGGCATGGGTGCGTCCGTGGCAAGAAGTGTGTGCGATGGATGTCGTAACGGACGCGCTCCGCTGCCGCGTCGCGGTAAACCAGTTAGGCTAGCTTGTCCTTGAGTTCCGTTAACAGGCGAACGGCGTGGCCGATTTCGGCCTTTTGGCGCTCCGGCTCTTGCGGAATCTCGCGCTCGATGGTGAGCGGGCCTTCGTAGCCGATTTCCTGGAGCGTCTTCAGGT
>CAZWDN010000095.1:0-15025 GCA_964633125.1 uncultured Pirellula sp.
AGGGTATCGGACCCCGAGACGATGCGGCTTGAGCAGGTGCTGCGCGTGAGAGAAATCAGGCAAACCCGGTAAAGTCTAAGGCCCCCGCCCCGACCGCCGGCATTGCAAACGGCTAGCCGCGCATGGCCGCCCGAGTTTCTTGAACGATTTTTACATACTGGCGCGCCAGGCTTTCAATGCGCCCGAAATCGCCGGCGGCCACGGCCTTGGGCTCGACGAGCGTCGACCCGATGCCGAGGGCCGAGGCTCCGGCCTTGATGAAATCGGCGGCCGTTTCCAGCGAGACTCCGCCGGTCGGGATCATGCGCACTTGCGGCAGCGGACCGCGCAGCGCCTTGAGATGCGCGGGGCCGAGCACGTCGCAGGGGAACACTTTCACGAAATCGGCGCCCGCTTGCCACGCCGTGATCACCTCGGTCGGCGTGAGCGCGCCGGGAAGTGCGAGTTTCGAGTAGCGGCGGCACATCGCGATGACGTCGAGATTCGTGCCGGGCGACACGATAAACTCCGCGCCGGCCAGAATCGCCGTACGACAGGTTTCCGTGTCGAGCACGGTGCCGGCTCCGAGCAACACCTTGTCGCCTAACGCGTCGGCCACTTGCTCGAGCACCTTGTGCGCTTTCGGCACGGTGAACGTCACTTCCAAGCAATCGATGCCGCCGGCCGCCAGCGCTCGGGCCACGTCGACAAGCCGGCTGCCGTCCGGCGCACGAATGATGCCGACGACGCCGGAGGAAAGTAAACGCTGCGTGTTGTCTTGCGGGGGCATGGATGCGCTCGGAGTTATGAGTGATGAATTTGGAGTTATGACGATAGTTGCGCTGCAGCCGGGTTACGCGTTGCTCATCTGCACGAGCTTTGCCAACAGTTCACGGGCCGCGCCGGAGTCGATCGCTTTGCGGGCCACGATGGCCGCATCGTGAGTCGTGGCTGCGCGTCCGGCGGTCCAAATGGCCGCGGCCGCGTTGACGACGACGATATCACGAGCCGGTCCCGCGGCGCCGGCGAGCACTTCGCGCACAATCGCGGCGCTGGCGGCCGGCGAATTCACGATGAGGGAATCGACGGGCGACGTCGGCGCATCGAAATCGGCAGGCGTCCAGCGCAGTTCGTCGCTGGAGCGAATGATACCTTGTACGTCGGTCACGTATGTCGTGCCGGCGATCGTCACTTCGCCGAGTCCGTCCTCGCCGCTCACGACCGAGGCTCGCCGCGTGCCGAGCAATTGCAACGCTTCGGCGAGAAGCGGACGGAGCTCGTTGCGGCCGACGCCGAGCAGTTGGTATTCGGCCCCCGCCGGATTCGTGAGCGGTCCGAGCAGGTTGAAGATCGTGCGGCCGCCGAGCTTTTGGCGGACCGGCATCACGTGTTTCATGGCCGCGTGCATGAGCGGGGCGAAGCAGAAGCAAATGCCGAGTTCTTCCAGACAACGCTCGACCGTTTCAAACTCCGCTTGCACGTTCACGCCGAGTTCGGCGAGCACGTCGGCCGAGCCGCTCTTGCTGGTCACGCGGCGATTGCCGTGCTTCGCCACCGGCACGCCCGCCGCCGCCGTAACGAGCGCCGCCGTGGTGCTGACGTTGAAGATCTCGCTGCCGACGCCGCCGGTGCCGCAGGTGTCGATGATACCGGTGCGCGAAGTGGCGATCTTCCGCATGTGGCCACGCATCGCGCGAGCCGCTCCGGCCACTTCCTGGGCCGTTTCTCCTTTGTCGCGCAGCGCCGTGAGAAAAAGCCCGATCTCACCTTCGGCCCAACGTCCCGCCATGATGCCGGAAACGGCCTCGGCGGTATCCTTCAGGGAGAGGCTTTCGCCGGCCGACAGACGGCCCAGGAGCGTGCGGTGGTCGAGAGAAGTCATCGGCGTCGGCGGATGCTAAGGTGGCGATGTCGGGCGATGCAGAAGGAAATTGTAAACGCCGCCGTGGCCCAATTCCTAGGGGCGCAAGGTCGTAGCGGCGTTGTCTCCGCGCGCCGCGGCTTCTACAATCGCAGGCAGTTGGAGCAATTGTCGCACGCGCGCCGGTTGCGGATTTTCGCGAACTGTCGGAAAGGAAACCGTTTTGGTCGGCGAAACCCCCGCTCGCAAGATCGCCATTGATATCGACCCCTGCATCGACGGGGCCGTCGCGCTGGCGCTCGCTTTGTTCGATCCCACGCTCGAAGTCTTGGCCGTCACGGCCGTGGCCGGCAACGTTTCGGCCGAGCAGGCGACGCGCAACGTGCAGGCCATCATCGAACAGCTCGATCCGCCGCGCTGGCCGCGCGTCGGAGCCGCCGTCGAGCCCGACGCCGCTCCCGCCGAAACGCTGCGCTTTCTGCACGGCGCCGACGGCCTCGGCAACGCCGGGTTCCAAGTCGCCGAACTGCATCAGCGGCACCCTTCCGAGAAGGTGCTCACCGAAACCATTCGTTCGGCCGCCGAACAGCTCACCGTGCTGACGCTCGGGCCGCTCACGAACGTGGCCCGCAGCATTCGTCGCGACCCGGCCCTGGTCGGTCAGGTCGGGCAACTCATGATCTCGGGCGGAACGTACGCCGTGCCGGGCGATGTGGCGCCGTGGGCCGAGTTCAATATGTACTTCGACCCGCAGGCGGCTCGCGACGTGCTCCGCTGTCGGGCCACAAAAACGATTTTGCCGCTCGACGTCCTCGGCAAGCCGGTGTTCGACTTCGGGCACTTGGAACGCCTGCCCGACTTGGAGACGCGCGTCGGCCGATTGTTGCGAAAGGTGCTGCCGTTTTCGTTCCGCTCCTATCGACAACAACTCGGCTTGGAAGGCGTTCGGCTGCACGACGCCGTAGCCCTACTCGCGGTGACGCACCCGGAACTCTTTACGACGCAGCGCTCGCTCATCGATGTGGAAACCTCCGGCGAGCTCACTTCGGGCTGCACGGTATTCGACCGTCGTCATGTGCCGCACGGGCCGCCGAACGTCGACGTGGCGATCGACGTGAACGTCTCGGGCGTGATCGACGCCTTGCTCACCGGCTTGGAACGGGCCGCGGGATAGTTGGTCCGCTCTTTACTCCGCCTGTAGGGAACGTCCTCTGTGGCGTTCCGAGCACAATGCCCGTCAAGAACGCCACAGAGGGCGTTCCCTAGAGAGTCCGCAATTCGACGTAAGTCGCAAATCGCTTGCGCGACTTACGTCGACTCTGTTTTTCGCGCTGCGCACATAACTCGAGTTATGTACGCACCCCTTGTGGGTTTTGGGGTTGTGCGTAGATAACTCAAGTTATGTGCGCGGGCCGTTTTCGGCCGTCGACGTAAGTGCCGCAAACGAGACGTGACTTACGTCAAGGTAGTAGGCACACGCCGTGTGCCGTCGGGCGCAAAAACGAAGTCGCCTCGGACAATCGCTCACGACGAAGCTGCCGACGGCGCACGGAGTGTGCCTGCAACATGCAAATTGCCAAAGATCACCCCGCAGCGTAGCGAAACGGCGGGGCAATCTCCAGGCGATTTTTGGCCGGCTGAACGGTCGCTCAGGCAGCGTTATTTCGGAGTGCGCTGCGCTTCGACGGCTTTGAGAAACTGGTCGTAGTCGCCGACCACGGTTTTGAGTTCCAAGGTCTTGCCGGCGCGGAAGAGGCCGACGGGAACTTGCGTGCCGACTTTCGTCAGGCTGATGATGTTCACCAAATGGCTGTCGTCGTCGATCGGCGTGCCGTTGAAGGTGAGAATAACGTCGCCGACTTGAATCGCCGACGTTTCGGCCGGCGAGCCCGGCGTGATGCGAATGACGTGCGCCCCGATGCGGCGCGGCAGACCGAGCTTTTCGGCCGTCTCCGCATTGAATTTTGAATCGAGCGTCACGCCGAGAAAGGCGCGAACGACCGAGCCGTGGTCGATGAGTTGTCGGGCGATGGTCATCGCCATGTTGATCGGGATGCTGAAGCCGATTCCCTCGTTGCCGCCCGAGTTGCTGGCGATGGCCGTGTTGATGCCGATGATCTCGCCGCGCAGACTAATCAGCGGTCCGCCCGAGTTGCCGGGATTGATCGCGGCGTCGGTTTGCAGGAAGTCTTGAAAGCGCAAGTTGCCGTCGCCCAACTCGAGGTCGCGGCGCCCCTTGGCGCTGATGATGCCGTAGGTGACGGAGTGGCTCAAGCCGAACGGGCTGCCGACGGCGATGCAGAAATCGCCGATCTCCACTTTTTCGCTGTCTCCGAGCCGAGCGGCGACAAGCCCCGGGGCACTGACGGCCATGACGGCGACGTCGGTGTCTTTGTCGGCCCAGACTTTGTCGGGATGGATCGTCCGGCCGTCGGCGAGGCCGATGTCGATGTCGGCCATGGGCGCGTCGCGGACGACGTGGCGATTGGTGAGGACGAACTTCTTCGAATCCAGTTCGAGAATCACGCCGCTACCGGCTTCTTCCACCGTGCGGCTGCGCCCGTAGACGCGGCTTCCTTCGGTGCGCTTCGCTTCGATATGAACGACCGTCGGGCCGATGAGCTTGACGACCGTCTTCAGGATATTGCCGTGTTTCTCCACGGCGGCAACGTCGACGTAGAGCTGCTGATAGAGCTGGTTCCGCACTTCCGGTTGATAGAGCGGATGCGTGAACTCTTGCCCGGCCGAAGGCTGCCCGGCGGGCGTTTGCGCGAAGGCCGATCCGTTCGGCGAGAAAAGAGTCGGCGACAAAAAGGCGGCGCAAAACAAGAGGGCCGTCGCAAGGACGGCCCCTCGTTGGTCGGCTCTGTTCGAAGCCGAGAATTGTTCTAAGTGTCCAGCCCGCATCATGATCCCGCTCTCCCGAAGCTTTCGCACGCGTGAGGCGTGCCCGCACGCCTTACGAATTGTTGCTCCGAAAGAACGCATTATCAAGCGGCATCGGCATTAAGAAACATCGGCCTCGATGTCGCTGATCGAAGTCAGATCGTCGCCGCCGGCACCACCGCCGCCGTCGACTAGGCGTCCCCAATCCATAAACTCCATGCCCGGGGCGGTGCCGTCCCGTTCGGCGACCCGTTGGCATTCGATGCAGAGCGTGGCGTACGGCAAAGCGCTCAGGCGTGCGAACGGAATCTTGTTGTCGCAACCTTCGCAAAGGCCGTATTGTCCGACGCGCATTCGCTCCAGGGCGTTTTCAATGCTGGCCAATTCGCGGCTTTCGACTTCCGCCAATTGAGAATTCAGTTCGTGATGAGCCGAATCCAAGGCCTGATCGATCGCGTCGCCGGCCGTTTGTTCGCGGAGTTCCATGAGGCCGCTGAGATCGCCCGCCAGCGCCTGGCGTAGGGCGTCGCGACGCATTTCCAGCAACTCGCGCATCTTGATCGCAGCAGTGTCTTTTCCGGCCATGGTCGGTTTTTCCTCACGCGCACGCGGAGCTTCCCGCGCCGCCGGCTTAGGGCCGGCGACTTGTTTCTTCGTGCGTTGTTTTTGCGTCAAACGCTTTTTGTTATCCACGTTGATACCCGTTGGAGCTGTAGAGCCGGAAACTCCGTTGCGTCCCAACTATAGTACGCAGTCGGGCAAGAACGGTTTTGGAAAATCCGTTCCGCCTCGGCAAAGGTGCTCGAACTCGAACCCCCTTACCCACAAAGGGTTGCGACGCGCAGCCGGACCTTCGGCGGCGACCCGTACCGATGGGGAACGCGCCCCGATCGGCAAAGATTCGTCGCGTGAGGCGCGCTTTTGGTGCGCGGCACGCTTCCCTGCGTGGCCTACAACGCCCGCTGAGTGGTACGCAGCGAGCGATAGTTCCGTAGATCGTCACAACCGTCACAAAGGTGCAGTCCTTTTTTTAAGGAAAGTTCGTTATGAGCGTCACAAGCGGGAAATCTTGCCCCGCTTAACGACGGCCTGCGCCTTGAAAGGTTCGCCCGCATGCCTGCGGGCCACCACACGTCATAACCGGCACCCGGCGGGCGAAAGCCTGCGTTTGGGGCGAAATGGATGCGCTGTAGCGATTTTGACTCCCTCCCAACTGTGAGGTAGATGCTCGTGGCCTGTTCTGCGCACACCCCGCGCTGCGAGCGGACAGGTTGCTTTGATTTCGCTGCTTTTTCCCCAGGTAGACAACGTGAGCACCGACCTGAAAACACCGTGGACCCCCGGCGAAACCTCGACGATGCCGTCGGCCGCGGCAGTGCTGCCGACGCGCGACGACGATCTTTCGCTCTTAGGTCGCCTGGACGGCGAGTTCGTGCTGCGCATCACGGCCGGCCCTCAATGCGGTCGTCTGGTGCGGTTGTCGTCGGCCAAGTGTACGGTCGGCTCCGCTCCGTTCTGCACATTGCGTCTGCATGGGGCGGAAGTGCAGCCGGTGCATTGCGTGATCTTGCACGGACGCGGACGTTCGGTCGTGCGCCGCTGGAGCGATGCCACGTTGCTCAACGATCGCACGTTCGACGACATGCCGCTGGCCGCAGGCGATCGCCTGTCGGTCGGGCCGATTGAGTTGCAAGTCGTCGAACTTCCCGGGAAGAAATTGCACGAAGCGCTGGGCGCCGTGAAGCGCTTCGGTAAAGAACTGCAAGCCGACCGCGGCCGCCTGGGCGACTTGAAGAGTCGGCTCGATTTGGCCAATCGTCAAGGCCGTCGCCGGCTGCGCGCCGCCGTGGCGAAACTCCGCAAATATCAGATGCGTTTGGCCGAGGCCGAAGGCCGCCGACGGCTGCAAACCGAAGAACAGGCCCAGCTTGCGCTCGAACGAGCCCGTTTGGAAACGTTCGATCGCGAAGTGCAGGCTCGTTTGGCGGAATGCGATCGCCGCCGCGAAACGCTGGCCGCGGAAGAAAAACTGTTGCTCGAGCAAGCGGAGCGGATGCGAGCGCTCGCCAAGCAATCGAGCCAAGATCGGGAAGCGGCTCAAGAATCGCTAACGCAACGCCGCGCCGAACTCGCCGCCGCCGAAGCGCGGCTACAAGAACAATTGGCCCAAGCCGCCGAGCAAGAAGCCGCTGCGCAAGCGGAAGCGGCCCGCGTGCAAGCGGCCGACGTCGATCTGAAACGCCGCACCGCGGAACTCGAACTACAAGCGCAGGCTCACGCCGAACGCATGGCGCGCGATGCGGCCCGCATTTGCGATTTGGAATCGCGCGAAGAACAACTCTCGCAAGCTTTGGCCGAACTGCAACTGAGCCGCGACGAACTGGCAGGCCGCACCGCCGAATTGGGCGCGTTGGCCGCCGAACTGACGGTGCGTGAAGCGAACATCGCCCGCATGACGACGCAGCAGGCAGCGACGATGACGGCCCGCGATCAAAGCGCGGCCGATCGCGAAGCGGCGCTGGAGCGCGAAGCGGCCGAACTGCAACGCCGCAGCGCGGTCTTAGCGGAGCGTGAGCAAGCCTGGACTCGCCGCGAAGAGGCCCTCGCCCGACAGGACGCGGCGCGGCTGGCGGCGGAAGCCGCTCTGGCCGAACGTTCGGCGGCGGTCGAGGCCGGCGAACAATCGTTGGCGACGTTGAAGCAAGAACTCGCCGCGCGCGAGCAGCATCTGCTCGCCCAGAAACAAGAGCTTTTGACGCAAAAGCAGGAGCTTGCCGTACAAGGTCAGACGCTCGCGGCTAAGCGGGCCGCGTGGGAAGTGGAAATGCAGCAAGCGGCCGTAGCGGCGGCCGCCGCCGCTACGATGGTCGCGAGTGCGCCTGCCGCGGCTGCGGAAGCCGCGGCTCCGGCAGCGACTACCGCCGCGGCGAATGAAGCATTGGACGCGCGACGGCAAGAGCTCGAGGCGTCGGCCGTGGAACTTGCGAGCCGGATCGCCGCTTTGCAGGCGCAGGAAGCCGAAGTGCAGGCCGCCGCCGCGGCGATTGCCGAGCAAGCCGCCGCCGCGGAAGCTCGGGCGGCGGAACTTGCGGCCCATGCGGAAGCGCTCGACCGCCGCGCCGGCGAATTCGATGCCAAGGCGTCGATGCTCGCGGATAGTGCCGCAAGTATCGCGGAGCAAGAGAGCGCCTTGGCGCAACGCCGGGCCGAAATCGAACGCCGTGCCGCCGAAGCCGCCGATCGCTGCGAAGCGCTGAAGCGTCACTGGAACGAACTCATCGCGCGCGAACAAGTATTGGATCGCCGCAGTGAAGAGTTGGACGCGCGGCCGACGGCCCCGAACGGACCGACCGCGGTTCCCCCGACGACCGTGACGGAAGCGACTGCTTCCGAATTCCTTGCCGCTGACGAGCCTGCATTGGAAATGCCGGCGGCGGAAACCCCGGCGTCGGAAGACGCGGCAAGTGAAGATGCGGAAGACATGACGGACGCACGCGTCGAATCGCGATGTGAAGCGAAGCTCATGATGAACGATGATGCGACGGACTCGATCTGCGAAGCGGAACCGACCGCCGAAGTCGCCGCCGAAGTCGCTGACGAAATAGCGGACGGAAGCGCGGATGGAATCGCGGACGAACAGTACGAGGAAGCGGATGCGTCGTCGTCGGGCGCCGCAGCCGGCGGCGAAAGCGCCGCAGACGTGCTACGTCGGCTCGGCTTAGCTTCGGTGCTCGAAGAGGATGACGCCGCTGCGGCTCCGAGCCCGGCGCCGTCGCGTATGCCGCCCCCTGCGCCCGCCGCCGCTCCCGCTCCGACTCCTGCCGCCGCACACGGCGAACACGGCGACGAAGACAATCTGAACGACTACATGGCTCAGCTATTCCAACGTCTCGGCGTGCGCAATAGCGAGATGGCGGCGAACTCGGCGACGCCCGCGTCACCGTCGGCGGGGCATGTCTCCGCTCCGGTGCGCCCGATCAAACAGGCTGCTCCGCCGAAGCTGGAAGAGAAACCGGCGCAAGCGCCGTTTCAGGCCGGCGAGTTCAAGGCCCGCAGCGTCGCGGCCGAACGTGCGACCGATTTCTCGGCGCTGCGCGAGTTGGCCAACGTCAATGCCCGTGCGGCCGTGGCGAATCACCAGATTAAGACCAGCCAGAAGGCCTCGCGTTGGAAAGGCATCGTCGCCGCCGGTACGGGGCTCGTCAGCCTCGGCGCTTGTGGCGCGACATTGCTCGGTTACCAACAGGCGATGCCGGCCGCCGTCGCGGGTCTGGCTACGATGCTGTTCTTCGCGGCGAAGTCGCTACGGTTGCGTCGCACGGCTAAGAAGACCACGCGCTCGCTCGACGACGTGCTCCAACGATCCGCCGCGAAGTTGCGCAGCGAAGGGGCGGAAAAGGCGGCCGACTAGTCGATTGCCGGGAGCGGCTTCGCTTAGAAGCCGCGGGCCGCGCGAATGTCTTCGAAGTCGCGCAGGTGGTAGTCGAGGCCGACGAAGTCGAGCACCTTGCAGAGGCCGCGCAGGGCGACGCCCATGCCGTCGGGCCCGCTGAAGCCGCCGAATTGCCCCCCGCCCTTCACGTGCGGTTCCAAATCGAGAAACACGCCCGGAATGCCGCGCTTGGCGAGTTTCTTCGTGAGCGCCGGAACCGCATCCTTGAAATCGCGCAAGATCAACTCGTTGGCCGATTGACCGAGATCGGCCGGGACGAAGTTCTTGATCGCTTCTTCATCCACGTGTCCGACGCGCTTCGGCGGCGCGGGATGGCGGTAATCCTTAATGTGCATCCAGCCGATGTACGGCTTCATCGCCAGATATTGGTTGTAAACGTCGAGCGTCGTGTAGCCTTGGCAGAGGATGTTGGCCGCGTCGAAGATGAGCATCATCGCCGGGTGCTTCACCTGTCGTTGAATCTCCGCCAAGAGTTCGCCGGTCTGCCCGACGAGGTTGGCTTCGATTTCCAGGCCGAACGTCAAATCGCTGCGGTGGCAAGCTTCGGCGATCTTGCCGAGTTGGTCGACGGCTTGCGAGATGTAGGCCTTCGGGTCTTCCCCTTTCGGATGATAGAAGGAGAACCCGCGAATCAATTTGGTTTCAAAGGCGTGCGCGAGTTCGCAAGCTTTCTTCACGTCGTCGGCGAGATACTTCTTGAACGGAATGTAGGCGTTTTTCGTGCCGTCTTCCTTGTCGACGAGCTTCACCTTGCCGATCGGCGAGCCGATCGAAGAGACGTTCAAGCCGTACTCGTCTTCCAGGTGGCGAATGTCTTGAATCTCTTTTTTGGTGAGCTTCATGACGTTCTTGATGCCTTCGCCGACGTCGATGAACCGCAGGCTGTAATACTGCAGGCCCATGGCGGCAAATGCGCAGAACTGTTGCACCGCCGTCTTTTGGTTGGCGGATTCGTCGGCAAAACCACTCAGGATAACGCTGGGCTTGTCGGCCATGATGTGCTCGTGAGGAAGCGAAACGAAGGGGTTAGCGATGCTGCGCGAGGCGTTATTGTGCTTGCGATTCACAATGTTCGCAAGGGGCGCGCTCGCGGCCGTCGCGGCGGCAGGCGATAATCAAGTCGGTCGGCGCGTCGAGTAACTAAAGCCCGTTTCCTGCTCTCCCGGGTCTCATCCGCGCTTGCGAGGTCCGCTCATGAAAGTATTCGATTGCCGCCGGCTCCCGACCGTATGGTCGATCCTCGCGGTCGGTTTCTGCCGCGTGTCCGCCGTCGCCGCGACCGAGTTGCCCGCAGAGCCGCTCTCGATCGGCGCCGAGCCGCAGTTTGTGTTCGATCGACACGTGATCGACAACCAATGGGCGATAAAATACAAGGGGCAATCGCTCGATCGCGTCTTTCATGCACCCGTAAAACATCCGGATAATCCGCTGCTCGCCGGCCAAGGGCAAATGCCGCACGTGCGCCGCGACGCCGACGACAAGTTCCGCATGTGGTATCAAGTCGACGTGCGCGGAGCGCCGAAGATCGGCGAGCACGCCGTCGCCTATGCGGAATCGGCCGACGGCATCCGCTGGACCCTGCCGAAGCTCGGGCTCTACGAACACGAGGGCTCGAAGGACAATAATATCGTTTGGCCCGGCTTGTCCGATCACAGCGCTCGCGGCCCGTTTCTGCTCGACTTGCCGGAGGCCGATCGGCGCGGTTTCTCGCACGTGATGCTCTATCGCTCCCAACGCGGTCTGCACCTCGTCGGCTCGCAAGACGGCGTCCATTGGGACCCTAAGAGCGTGCAGCCGATCTACAAACTGCACAGCGATACGCATAACGTTCTGGTGCACGACGCGGCGCGCGGCGAGTACGTGATGTATTGTCGCCCCAAGCATATTTATCGCACGTTCCAAGGAGACGTCGTCGATACGGGAGAATCGCGCCGCGTGGCTCGGCTGGCCTCTCGCGACCTCTGGTCTCCGTGGCAAGGCGAACCGCAAACGATCCTCGTGCCGGACAATCTCGACGAACGCGAGAGATTCAATTGCTTCTACGGCATGCCGACGCAAATCTACGGCGGCATCTATTGGGGCGCGCTCTGGTGTTTCAAAATGAACACCGACATCCATGTCGAACTCGCCTACTCGCGCGACGGCGTCGACTATCAACGCTTGCCGGAGCGTCCGAAGCTGATCGAGCGCGGCCCCGACGGCGCATGGGACGACGGCATGGTGTTTGGTGAGTTTCCTTGGGTCGAGGTCGGCGATCGATGGTATCTCTACTACACCGGCTGGGACGGCCCTCACGAAGCCGATGCGACGATGCGCAAGCCGGGGCTCGGGCTCGCAACCCTGCGAAAGGAAGGCTTTATTTCCATACGCGGGCCGAGGTCGGGCGGCGTGCTGGCGACGCGCAAAATCGTTTGGCCGGGGGGCGATCTTACGGTGAACGCCGATGCGCAGGCGGGAGAGTTAAAAGTGCGCGTCAGCGATTCAGGACGCAAGCCGATCGCCGGCTTCAACTACGACGATTGCACCGCGCTGACCGGCGACGGCGTCGCGCAAACCGTGCGCTGGGGGAAGCGCTCGCTCGACGAACTATCGGACCGAACGATCCGCCTGGAATTTTATTTGCGAGACGCCGATCTCTACACGTTCCGCGCGGCGATCGACGCGAAGCCGAAGTGAGTGTTTACACGATCCGCCGTTCCGTGCGCATGGCCGCCGCCGAGCGGAGGTGGAACAACATCGCGGCGCTGGCCGTTTGCGAATCGCGCGATTCCAGCGCGCGGACGATCGCCAAATGCTCCTCATACGCTTTGGCGAACTGGTCGGGATGATCTTCCACGGCCATGTAGGAGAGCCGCTTGTAGCTCCAGCACTTGCGAATGGCCTCGCGCAACGCCATGTTGCCCGTGTGGTCGGCGATTGCCAAGTGCAAGGCGAAGTCGAAGCGGCGCACCGCATCGCTCCAGCCGGGGCTGTTTCGGTCGGCGGCCGCTTCCGCTAGTTCGCGGAGCCGTGCGAGTTGATCGTCGGGCATGTTCTGCGCGGCGAGCGCCGCCGCCGGGGGCTCCAGGAGCTCGCGCAATTGATGAATCTCGACGAGCCAATTCTCCGCGCCGGGGCGAACCACGGCCCGTTTGTTGAGTTCGAGGTTCACGATGCCGTCGGCCGCTAAGCGCTGCAGGGCCTGCACGACGGGCGTGCGGCTCACGCCAAGCTCTTGCGCCAAGATCGTGCTCTTGAGTTCCTGCCCGCTATGGAGCTTGCCTTGGATGATCCGCAGCAAGATTCGTTCGTAGACGCCGTCGACAAGCGTCTGCTCCCCGTTGCCCGGTGCGCCGTCGTGGTCGGTCGCGTGGGCGACGCCGGCCAAGTCGTCGGGCGGAAGTTTGGCCCCGGAGCGACCGCCGGCGGAGGAAGAATTCTTCGACTTTCTATTTTTTCGGTTGACAGCCATAGGAAGAAGCTCTAAAGTGAATTCACTTGAATGGCCGATACGGGACGAAGTAAGCAGCTTCCCTTCGCGAAAAACTCCGGTGTTTACGGGCGATTTAGCCCCTTCACCGGCATTTCACGCTGGGGAGCGCCCGACGGAGTAAGATCGTCGATTCGCCCTGAAGTGAATTCATCACGGGCTGCGAACAGTTGACCAACGCCGCGGCCGCTAGGTAATAGAAAACACTATGAACGCAAACTCTGCAACAGTACCTACTTCCGATCGTCAAAACGTGCCTGTTTCCCGGCTTCGCGCGGGCATGATCGGCATCGGCATGATCTTCGACGAAACCTACCGTCCGTTCTTCGAACAAGCTCAAGCCGACGGCGGAATCTACGACCCGCGTTTCGGGCTCTGTGCGGTCGAACTTACCTGCGTCGCCAGCCGCACCGGCACGCGGGCTGAAGCATACCGCAAGGCGGCGCCCGGCAAGCTCGGGCAACTTGCGAGTTTCTCCGGCGCCGACTCCGCAGCCCAATTGCTCAAGACCGACGTCGATTTCGTCTGCGTCGCCACGCCTGACAATCGCCACTTTGAAGCGGCGTCCGCGGTGCTCAAAGCCGGCAAACACCTGCTTATCGAAAAGCCGTCGGTGTTGTCGCTCGCCGAACTCGACGAGTTGCAGCGCCTCGCGCTGGACAACGGCGTGCTGGCGAAAGTCGTCTATCACAAGTTGCTCGATCCCGACCATAAGAAACTGCGTACGCTCGTCGTCGACGGCGAATTGAAGCACGTCAACAACGGCTACTGCACGCTGTTGGAGCCGAAGTCGATTTCCGGCGGACAGTTTGCCGAGTGGATCGTCGGCCGCAATCCCGGCACGTACGTCGCCGTGCACTACATCAAGCTCATCGACTTCACCTTCGGCGGGCGCCTCAAGAGCGTGCAATGTACCGGACAACGCGGCCTCGTCGGTCCGGCCGACGGCCCGACTTGGGACTCGACCCAACTGCGGATGATTTACGAGTATGCCGATGGACGCGAGGCGGCCTTCGACATTCACACCAGTTGGGTGACGCCCGACAACTTCCCCGGCTACGTCGAACAGGAGGTGCAATTCCGTTTCGACAACGGCGTCTGGAACGCACACAGCCGGAAGCGAGGGGTCGAATGCACCATCGAGGGAAGCACCCCCTTTAAGCGGAAAACGACCATGAACAACCACTACAACGGCACGTTTGCCGAACCGTGGGGTTCCCGGTCGCAACGCGGCTACGGGATCGAGGTGATCGAGAGATTTGCACGAGAATTGGCTTACGTAGAGCATGGCGGACCGGCAAACCGGCGATCGGAACGTTTGGATCGGGTTAGGGCCTTCGCTTATAACGATGTGTCGGCCGATCGGCAGACCGTCGCCGCGGTGCAGGCGATGGAAGCGATTCTCGAACGGCATGTGAAAGGCCGACCGAATTGCGTTGTTGAAATCGATCACCAAGCCGGCGGGCTCGTGTTGTTCGCGCCCGGCCAAAAAGAACCGGAAATACTTTACGCCGGCCGAGTGAATGCAGTCCGCTAAGAATGGGTTTGACTCCCCTCGCCCCTTGCGGGAGAGGGGCCGGGAGTGAGGGGTAGCTTCTCATTCTCGTTTTCGATTTGTTCATTGATTCTTTTACTTGCTACTTTTTCATCGCAAACGCCTCGTAGGAACTTCTTCCATGGCCCAAGCCGTCGACTCCGTGCCGCCGATCGAACACCCGGGCGAAGAGCAATCGAACGATCTGCGTCGTCGCATGCAGACGATCGAACCGCTCTGCCTGCGAACCTACACGCCGAGCTTGGCCGTGTTTGCGCGGAGCGAAGGGAGCTACCACTACACGCCCGAAGGGCGCAAGCTCGCCGACTTCACCTCCGGCGTGCTCGTGGCCAACCTCGGGCACAATCCGAAGCGTTGGTGGCAGCGGATGCTCGGTTACCTGAACCTGAGCACGGTCGCGCTTGCCGGCGAACTCGATGAAACCGTCGGGGCCGAGCGCGAGTTTCTTCCGGCCGTCCCGCTCACGGCTTACAACGGCCTCACGGAGATCGAAGTCGAAGCTTCCGAACGGCTGGTGAACTTGATGCGTCGTCAACCGGGCGGCGCCCGTTGCGAACAAGTGATCTGGGCCGCCAGCGGCAGCGAAGCCGTGCAAAAGGCGCTCTGGTGCGCGCTGGAGCGTCGGCCCGGGCAAGACGTGATTCTCGCCACACGGTTCGGCTTCCACGGCAAGAAGGGCTTGGCCGGCGCCGTCACCGGCAGCGAGCAAGATCGCGACCGCGATCCGCGCGTCCGGTTCATCGGTTTTCCGCGCGAAGAATGCTTGTCGCTCGAACGCCGCAAGCAGCCGCTCGATTTGAAGAAGTACGAGCAAGAGCTCGA
>CAZWDN010000096.1:0-14937 GCA_964633125.1 uncultured Pirellula sp.
ACATCGACAAAGAGGTCGTATTTCAAGCGATTGAGTCCGCGCTGGTCTCCGCCGCGAAGAAGCACTACGGCGAGAATGAAGAGATCACCGTCGCGATCAATCGGCAAGACGGCTCCATCTCCGCCACGCACAACGGCGAACTGCTCGACCAAGAAGAAACGGTCGGCCGCATCGGCGCTCAAACCGCCAAGCAAGTCATCATCCAAAAGGTCCGCGAAGCCGAACGGGACTCGCTCTACAACGAATACGACCGCGAAATCGGTCAACTGGTCACCGGCATCGTACAACGCTACGAAAACGGCACGGCCACGGTCACGTTGCCCAATTGCGAAGCCATTCTGCCGCGGAGCGAGCAAATCCCCGGCGAATCACACCACCCCAACGAACGCGTGCGGGCCACGGTGTGCGAAGTGCGTAAGGCCGGCAGTCGCGTGAAGGTCATCCTGAGCCGCACCCGCGCGGCACTTGTCGGCAGGCTCTTCGAGCAAGAGATCCCGGAAATCGGCGACGGCGTCATCGAAATCAAAGCCATGGCGCGCGAGCCTGGCTACCGCACGAAAGTCGCGGTCAGTTCCAGCGACCAACGGGTCGACTGCGTCGGCGCTTGCGTCGGCGTGCGCGGCAACCGCATCAAGAACATCGTTGATGAACTCGCCGGCGAGCGTATCGACATCGTCCGCTACAGCGACGATATGCAGGTGCTCATTCCCAACGCCTTGCAACCGGCCGAAGTCGAAGAGGTGATCCTCTGCTCGATGCTCGGTCGAGCCATCGTCTTGGTGCGCGAAGACCAACTCTCGCTGGCCATCGGTCGCCGCGGGCAAAACGTGCGGTTGGCCAGCAAGCTCTGCGGGTGGGATATTGAAATCATGACCCGCGAAGAGCTCGACGAGCAAATTGAACGGGCCGTCGGCGGCTTCTGCACGATCGAAGGAGTCGACGAATCGCTGGCTGAAAAGCTCGTCGGCGAGGGCTTCTTGTCGTACGACGATCTTTCCATCATCGAGCCCGATTCGCTGATGGAAATGAGCGGGTTGACGGAAGAGCAGGTGGAAAGCATTACGACCCAAGCCGAAGCGCGGGCTCAAGAAGCGGAAGTGGCCGCAGCGGAAGAACGCCGTCGGCAACGGGAGCAACAGCGCATCGACGCCGTGACAGCGGAAATCGATGCCAAGGAAGCCGCTGAAAAGGCGGCTGCCGAAGCGGCGGCGAATGAATCGCAGCCCCAGGATGCAGGCGCCGAAAGCGCCAGTGAAGCCGGTGCGAGCGAGTCGACGTCGTGAGCAAGACATTAGTTTCAGAGACGAGTCGGAACATTGGCTGCGGCGACATCTGGTGCGACTTATGACAAGTCGCTCGATAAACCGAAGCCCGAGACAGAATTCATTGAGTTTGGAAGCTTGGTCTGCGAGGTTCGCAGCCCCGCGCTTCCGAGGGAGAAAGCCGCTTGGTCGTTCGGATTTATTCGCTAGCCAAAGAACTGAAACTGGACAGCAAGGTCCTGGTAGACATCTGCACTAAAGCAGGCGTCGGCGGGAAGGGCTCGGCTTTAGCCAGCCTTACCGACGAGGAAGTCGCGAAGGTCAAGGCCTTCATGGCCGGCGGCGGTGCGGCAAGGGCCGCGGCCCCTCCATCCGTAGCCGCCGCCACGGCCGCGTCGGCCACGCTCACGGCTCCGTTGCGGGCCCCGATTCCGCCGGTTATTCCCTCGATCACCGGGAAGCCGCCGGTGCTGAAGGTTCCTTCGACTCCGAAATCCGCCCCGCCGGCGCCCGTTGAAACGCCGGAAGAAGAATCCGCCCCGGAAGTCGTCACGCCGCCGGTCGTGGAAAGTGCGCCGGCAGCGCCGCTCGAGTCTCCTTCCATCGCCGCCCAAGCTCCGGCAACGGAACAACAAGGAATGCGGCGCGAGGATTACTTGGGACCCGCCGGCACTGCGGGACGAATGCCGATCCTGTCTTCGCGAGTCAATCGCGACACGGGCGATAAAGGCGGCGACGGCTCCAAGAAACCGGCCGAACCGAAGCCGCGCACGCCGGCAATTCGCGTCGGTCGCATGCCGACGGTGGAACAACCGCGCGTGACGGCCGCGTCGAACGAACCCGCTCCGCAGAAGCCCGATTTGAAGCTGCCGATCGATGCCATTCGCGCATCGAAGGTCGGCGGCAAGCCGCTACAAGCGCACCTGAAAAAACACGAGGATCGACGTAAAGCCGAACTCGACGCCGAGCAACAAGCCAAAGCGGCGGGCCGCGGTCCGGTGACGCGCAGCGGTCGCCCAGGCGTTCCCGCGGTGCCGCTGTCAGCGGAAGAACTCGCTCGCGAACGAACACGTCGCGCAGCGGGTGGAACCGCCGGCAAAGGAAATGACGCACTCACGCTGCGTGAACAACGCCAACTCGGCCGGAAGAAGAAGACCGATGACGTACCGTTGCGACGCATTAATGCCGTCACGGGCCTCGAAGAGGATGTTCCGCAACCGAAGCGAATCCACCACGTTCGCAGAACCAAGTTGACGGGAACCGGCGCCAACACCGCCGCTCCGCGCAAAGGAAAAGTCGTCGTGGAAATGCCCTGTACGGTTCGAAGCCTTTCGGAAGCTCTCGGCGTTCGCGCACCGCAAGTGCTGATGAAATTGCTGCAACTCGGGTTGCCCGGCAACATCAATTCGCAACTTAGCGCCGAAACCGTCGAGCTTTTGGCCGTGGAATTCGGATTGGAAATCGATTTGAAGCAGCCGGAGGACGTGGAAGCGACGCTGCTCGCCGAGATGGACGCCGTTGTAGACTCGCCCGAGTTGATGCAACCGCGGGCGCCGGTAGTGACGTTCCTCGGACACGTCGACCACGGCAAAACGTCGCTGCTCGATCGGCTCATCGGCTTGAACGTGGTCGCAGGCGAAAGCGGCGGAATCACGCAACACATCCGCGCCTACCGCATCGAAAAAGACGGCCGTCCGATTACGTTCGTCGATACGCCGGGCCACGAAGCGTTCACGGAAATGCGAGCCCGCGGCGCCAACGTCACCGACATAGCCGTGCTCGTCGTCGCGGCCAACGACGGCGTCATGCCGCAGACCGAAGAAGCCATCAGTCACGCCCGCGCGGCGGGCGTGCCGATCGTCGTGGCGCTCAACAAGGTCGACTTGCCGGGCATCAACTACGACCGCGTCTTTTCGCAACTCGTCACGTCCGGCTTGCAGCCGACGGAGTGGGGCGGTGAAACGGAACTCGTTCGCTGTAGCGCGCAAACCGGCGAAGGCATGTCGGAATTACTCGAAACGCTGCTCACGATCGCCGACCTCCACGAACTCAAGGCGAACCCGAATCGCGACGCCAACGGCACCTGCTTGGAAGCCGATATGAGCGAAGGACGAGGCGTTTCGGCCAAATGCATCGTGCAGAAGGGAACGCTCAAGGTCGGCGACATCGTCGTTTGCGGCGCCGCGCACGGCCGCGTCAAAGCCCTGTACGATACGCTCCACACGCGTCAAGAACTCAAAGAAGCCGGCCCCTCGATGCCGGTTACCGTCACGGGCCTCGACATTGCGCCAAACGCCGGCGATCACTTCTATGTCGTCGACGACATCGCCAAGGCTCGCGAGATTGCCGCCAAACGCGCGGCGCAGCAGCGGTCGACTTCGCTCACCGGCGGCCCGACTCACGTCACGCTCGAAACCTTGTTCGACAAGCTGAGCGGCGAAGGGGTGCAAACGCTAAACCTCATCCTGCGGTCCGACGTTCGCGGCTCGATCGAAGCCATCCAAAAGGAACTCGGCAAACTCCAGCACCCCGAGGTACAGGTCAAGGTTCTGCAAGCCACGGTCGGCGGGGTTACCGAAGCCGACGTCCATTTGGCCGACGCGTCCGACGCGATCATCATCGCCTTCAATGTCGTGCCCGACGAAAAGGCCCGTATGCTTGCCGATGCGAAGGGCGTGCAGATCCGCCGTTACGACATCATCTATCAAGTGACCGACGACCTGAAACTCGCCCTCGAAGGCATGCTCAAGCCCGAGAAGCGTGAAATCGATCTCGGCCGGGCCTTGGTGCAAAAGGCGTTTGCCATCAGCCGGGTCGGTACCGTCGCGGGCTGCCGCGTTCTCCAGGGGACGATCGAACGGAACTGCCGCATTCGCATTATTCGCGACAGCCGCATTCTGGGCGACTACGGCCTCGACACGCTGAAGCGCGAAAAAGACGACGCCCGCGAAGTTCGCGAAGGCATGGAATGCGGCATCAAGTTGGCCGGATTCAACGACGTAAAGGAAGGGGACATTCTCGAGGCCTACAAGGTCGAAGAAGTCGCTCGCACCCTGTAAGGCGTGCGTTTCGCGTCTCTCCTAGAGGTTTCGCCTGAGACAATGCCCGGATTTGCCGTTCGCCGCTTCTTTCTCCCTCGACGCTCCATGACCTCACGCCGCCTGTTAAAAGCCGCTCAAGCCGTTCGCGAAGTCGTCAGCATGGCGATTTTGACGGAGTTGCGCGATCCGCGCGTGAAGTACGTGACCGTCACGAAGGTGGAAGTTCTTCCCGACATGAAGCAGGCCAAGGTCTACGTCACGATCATGGGGGACGAAACGCAGCAACGCCTGTCGTTGCGCGGCCTGCAGAATGCGGCAGGCTTCCTGCAAGCCAAGATCGCCGAACGGATCGATACGCGCTACACGCCCCGGCTTGAGTTCTTGCTGGACGAAGGAGCCAAGAACTTGCAGCAAATCGACCAAATCCTCCGCCGCGTGCTGCCGAACGATTCGGTCACGGCGGACGAAGATGATGACTTGGACGACGTTGACGTCGAGGACGATGCCGACGCGTTGGACGTCGAAGAAGAGAAATCCGAAGCAAAGAACGAACGACCGGATGCGAGTTCCTAGTTCGACTCGGCTCCGAATGAAACCGCACTTTAAGCAAGCAATCACCACATTCCGATTTCGAACATGGCCGCCATCAATCGCGCTGCACTCCTGACGAAACTTCACAAGGTCCTGAAAAAGCATTACGAGCCGGTTCTGCCCGCTCCCGGCCGCACGCTGCTGGAGAACCTGCTATTCGCCTGCTGCTTGGAAAACTCACCGTACGCGGCGGCCGAACAGGCGTTTGAAGCCGTATCGAAGACCTACTTCGATTGGAACGAAGTCCGCGTAAGCACGGTCAAGGAAATTGCGGAAGTCATGAAGCAACTTCCCGATCCTCAGGCCTCGGCGACCCGGTTGCGGCGCTGCCTGCAATCGGTATTCGAAGCAAACTACTCGTTCGACATTGAGCCGATGAAGAAGCTGAACCTCGGCCAAGCGGTACAAAAGTTCGAATCGTACGACGGCGCCTCGCCGTTCGTCGTGAGTTACATCACGCAAACATCACTCGGGGGTCACTCGATTCCGCTGGACGACGGCGCGATGGGCGCGCTGTTGGTACTGGGGCTCGTGAGCGAAAAAGACACCGCGAAAACCGGCTGCACCGGCATGGAACGGGCCATTCCCAAAAACAAGGGGCTGGAGTTCGGCTCGCTCCTCCACCAACTTTCCATCGACTTCACGACGAATCCGTACTCGACGAACCTGCACAAGATCCTGCTCGAAGTCGATTCCGAGGCTAAGAGCCGCTTACCGAAGCGCGGTGCGAAACCGGTCGAGAAGAAGCCGGAACCTGCTCCTGCCGCACCGGCCGGCAAGGGTGCCAAGCCGGAAGCCAAGCCCGACGCGAGGCAGAAGCCGGAAACTAAGGGAAAGGGCGCCGCTTCTGCACCCAAGAAGCAGGAAAAGACCGCGGTCCCAGCGAAAAAGGCCGCGCCGTCGGCCGCTAAAAAGCCTACGGAGAAGAAGCCGTCTGCTAAAGCCGTAGTCGCAAAGCGAAAGCCTCGCTAGGCTGCGGGCCCAAATACATTGAGAACGGCGCAAGCGTACAGGCTGAAGAACTCTGCTTGCAGCCCGTTATCGACGTGCCGCGTCGCATTCCGTTGCGCGGCGGTTAAGGACCTCGGTAAGGCCCTTGCAATAGGGAGGACTATTTGCCGCCCTGATCCAGGTCCAGCGGAGCCAGGCTCGGTGAAGGCACATTGCAGGTGATGCAATGCAGCGAGCCTCCCTTGCGAGCGACGCTCAGGCATTCGATCCCCACGACGTTCCAGCCCGGCATCGTTTCGCGATAGATCTTCAGCGCCTGCTCGTTCATTCCCGGGCCTGCGTCGGCGTATTGCGGAACGAGCAGAGTGCCGTTGGCAAACACGACGTTTGTGTATGTGCGAACGGCTTCGTCACCTTTAAGCGTCATGGGAATGCGCACGATGCGCAACGGCTTACCCATGAAGTTGATCTTAGAGAGTTGTTCAGCCGCCTTGTCCATTACCGCCGCCGAGGCGGCGTCTTCTTTCGGATCGCACGAGGCCACGACGACGGTATCCGGCGACGTGAACATTACAAAGGTATCCGCATGCCGCGTATTATCAACCGGAAGGTGTTCGAGCGAAGCCCATTGTTCCTGCCCAAAGTAATCTCGCAAAATATGAGCGACTTCCTGCATGCCGTAACGGCGATGGGAATTCTCGGCGACGATCTGCGACGTGCTAACACAAACGCCGTAGCCGTTGGTCAGCAGGTTTCCTCCCTCCATCGAGAGCGGAATCGAAACAACGCTCGTACGAAACATCTTTGCCAATTGTTCGGGAACTTTATCGTCGTCGGAGCGAATCGTGCCGTCGGTGGCGGGGCGATCCAAGTAAGCGAAGTCGACCATCGTCAACCCGCCGACTTTGTTACGGAGAAACTTCGGGCCGAAATCACGGACCCACATTCCATACGCCGGAATCTCAACGAACTCCACCGCATTGGCGGGCAATCCGTTTTGCTCCAGCAGCGAAACCACTTTCTGACGCTGGTCCGCATCGTTGACTAAGCCGTAAACTTCCACTTTACCGTGGAGCGCGCGAACCATATCCGTCATCACGCGCGGATGATATTCGACAAGTTCATTGCAGCCGAGAAGCATTCCGTCTTGGCGCTCAAACTCCGAAAGAAACTGCGTGCGTTCCGCATTCTTTCCCGAAAACCCCGCATCGGGGAGCAGACGCCGCGAAGTATTTTGAGCCGAATTCGGCGCCGAATCGGCGTCGGCCCGAACATTCCACCAGAATAAGCAGAGTACAAATAGGGCGGGAATCGAGAGAACCGCGACTCCGAAGAACCTCGCCAAGGCACTACGTTGCAGCAAGAGATAAAGCCGTTCCAGCATGGTAAGTTGCGGTTGTGTGCGCACCTGAATACGTCGCCCCTTGGGGCCGATGGGCTTTCCCGATGAATTCGTTCTGGCTGCCACGAGCGCTCCGAGTACGTTTGGGTAATTCCCGAATAGTCGGCGATTAAATTTCGCCGTCCTGACGCAAAGCAAAGTGCATGCCGTGCTCGGTTACAAAACCTTACGGTTTACAGCACGCAAAAAGTGCGGCATTTTAGGGGGAAATTCACCTACCCCCTCTCGTTCACCACCCGTTATTCGGCGCACGATCAGTCTGCGTCGCCGGCCACCGACTTCTCATCGTGGTCAGAATCTGGCGTGAGGTGCTTTTCAATTGAAAAGCCGAGCGAACGAAGTTTCGCACGGAGAGTGGTTCGTGAGATTCCGAGCAATTCGGCTGCGAGTTGCTGATTTCCCTGTGTCTTGCGCAAAACCGCATCGACGAGCAATCGATCCGTCTCTGCATGGACGTAGCGATAGATATCTTGGTGTCCTTCTTCGTACAGCCGATCCACCAGGGCCGCGACGTCAAGACTCGATTCCGGCGTCTGGGGTTCGACGTCGTCATTGAGTCCGGCGGCGGCCGACGAACGGCACGACTCCGGAAAGCAATCCATCGTCAGCACTTCGCCGGACGCATGTACGATGGCGCTTTTCACGGCGCTCTGCAGTTCGCGAACATTCCCGGGCCAATCGTGGCGTTGCAACATGCGCAACGTCTCGGCGTCAACGCGATGGATCGTGCGTCCCAACTCGCGATTGAAAGTGCGAATGAAATAATCGACGAGCAGCGGCAGGTCCTCAATGCGCTCACGCAACGCAGGCAGACGAATAATGAAGACGTTCAGTCGATAGTACAAATCGCGGCGAAACGCCCCCTTTTCGACGGACTCTTCCAAATCCTTGTTGGTCGCCGCTATCAGCCGCACATCCGAGGTGAGGGTTTCATTGCCCCCCACGCGTTCGAACGTCCGTTCTTGCAGCACGCGGAGTAGCTTTGCCTGAGTCGCGGTGCTCATGTCGCCGATTTCGTCAAGGAAGAGCGTGCCGCCGTCGGCTTGTTCAAATTTTCCGATCCGAGTGCGCTCCGCGCCCGTAAAGGCGCCTCGTTCGTGCCCGAACATCTCGCTTTCAAGGAGCGCGTCGGGAATCGCCGCGGCGTTCACGGCCAGAAACGGCAAATGGTTCCGACGGCTGTGCTGATAAATGGCGCGCGCGACGAGTTCTTTCCCCGTGCCGCTTTCTCCCTGAATGAGCACGGTCACGTCTTGCGGCGCCACGCGGCCGATCGCCTTATAAACCGTCTGCATCGCCGGAGAGCGGCCGATGAGCGGATCGACGTCGGCCGACAACCACCCCTGATCGAACGACACGGCGACTTTGTTGAGCCTGCTTAACTCCAAAGCGCGCCGAACGGTGTCGGTCAACACTCCCAACTCAACCGGCTTTACCAAATAGTCGAACGCTCCTTGCTTCGTCGCCTCGATCGCCGTTTGCGTGGTCGAAAACGCCGTAATAATGACGACGGGAAGCCGGGGATCCAGCCGCCGCATATCGCGGAACGCGTCGAGTCCGGAACCGTCGGGAAGATGCACGTCAAGCAGCACGACATCGGGCCTGCGAGTGCGTACGGCTTCGACGGCGCTCGCGACGGAATCGGCGGTGATAATCTCAGTAAACTGCGAACGCAAACTCGCCTCGAGCGAGTAGCGAATGTTCGGCTCGTCGTCCACGATCAGCAGCAATGACATGCGTCGTACCTAACCTAAGCATTCTTTTCCAAGCGGCGGAAACGCCGTCGTCGCGTTGCGCGTCGATTCGACTCGCCGAACGTCCCCACTACGCTTGCTCCTGCAGTGCCGAGATCGTTCCTGCCGGCGCGATCGCTCCTTCAACGGGTAGCCGCAAGCGAAATACGGCCCCTCCTTCCGGCCGATTGCCTGCCATGAGCGCGCCGCCGTGAGCTTCGGCGATCTGGCGCGAGATGGAGAGCCCCAGCCCCAGGCCCGTATCCTTTTTCGTGCTGACAAACGGCTCAAAGATGTCGATCTCCGGACTCGTCGGCAACCCAGGCCCGTTATCAAGCACTTCAACGACCTCACAGCGCGCCGCCGCCGCCGTTGGTGCGCCCTGATCCGTCGCCTTGAAAAAACGAACGACGACTTCCTGCCCTGCCGTCGATGCGTCCAATGCGTTCAACAAAACATTCAAAACGACTTGCCGCAGCTGCGAACGGTCGCCTTGCACGACATGCGGACCGTCGGTCGGCTCGAGTTTCAAGCGAACGCCGCGACGACGATAGCGATCGGACATCAACTCGACGCACTTGCCGACAACTTCCGCCAGGTCCGTTTCCGAGAACTTCGCCTGAGGAGGCCGCGCATATTCGAGGATGGTCGTCACGACGCGCTCCAGCCGTTCAATTTCTTCCGCCAATATTTCCAGGTCGCGGGACTTCATATGCCCGCCGTCGGTGCCTTGTTGTTGCGAGTTCTGCACGAGCAACTTCATCGACGTCAGTGGATTTCGCAACTCGTGGGCCATGCCGGCGGCCAACTGACCGGCGGCCGCTAATTGTTCCGAGCGTTCGGCTCGACGTTGCGAGGCCCGCATCTGCTCGATAACGTCGCCGATCTGCTCCGCCATCTGGCCGACGACCTCGGGCAATTCTTCGAATCGCCAATGGGTCTGAATCGTCAGAGGCCCGACGACTTCGCTAAGTTGCCCCGCGGCATCGCGAATCGGTACGCTGAGTTGCACTAACGAGCGACCGATCCCGCGCGTCACGGCGAGCCCGTAGAGCAGGCCGGATGTCGCCCCGCACAACCCCAAGAAGGTCATCGTCAACACGAGCAGCTGAGCAAACTGTTCCGTACGAAGGAGTCCTTCTTCCATGTATTGCTGTTTGAGATCGAAATACTCCCGTGTCGGCGCGATAAGGCGATTTTCCAGCACATCGAGCAACTCGATGACTTTTTGACGCTTCGCCGGCAACGTTCCTTCTTGCAATTCCTCGAAGCCTTTCTGAACTAATCGCTCACCTTCGCGAATGCTTCGAATCAACGCCTTGCCCGTTTCCGTGACGACCAACATCTCCGCATCATCGGTAAACTGTTCGGACGCTTGGCGAAGTTCACGAGCCGCATCGATCTGCGTCGCATCTCCTCGCAAGAGAAACTCACGCAAGTAGTAACGCACGTCGCGCTCGGCCACGAACAGGTTCTGCAGCGCGCTTAATCCGGCGAACTGGCGGGTGACGTAGTCGGATCGGCGCTGATATTCACGCTGGACGTAAACCGCGGCCAGGGCGCCGAGAACCAGAATCAAAGTTCCGAATACGAGAATCGGAAGCGACAGACGCCATCCGAAGTTTTTGATGATCACAAAATATCCTCGAACAGGAGATGGAAACTCACGGCCAAGCGTTCTCGCGCGACTCAAGAACAGCCCACGCCGCGCCCCGAACACCCCTGTTCCGAGGGCTGACGACCGATCTTCGTCGGCAGCCTGTCCATTATGAGCCAACGGTGAGTCGCGTCAAACAAATCCGATGCGTTGTCGGGCTACAGAACGACAATCGGCTAGTCCAAGCAGCCTGACGTTCCACGAACCTCCATTTCCCATAAAGAACAAGGGAGCCGCTTCCGCGACTCCCTTGTTCAGTGCGATCTAGCTCATGGACGATTTCCGCGGCACGGTCTACGGCGCAATCGCCTTCAAGAAGTTCCGCACCGGCTCATACGGATAGTAAACCTTCGACCGCACGACTGCCGGACGCGCCACAACCGCCGGTGCGTAGTAAGTCGTCGTCGGAACCGCCGTGACCGTCGGGGCGTAGTACGCCACGGTCGGTGCCGGAGTCGCTACGGCCGGCGCATAGTAGGTTGTAACGGGTACCGCGACGCTCGGAGCATAATAGCTCGTGACCGGCACGGCGCTCGGCGCCACGACCGTCGGAGCATAATACGACGTCACAGTCGCCGGCGCGGCCGGTGCGTAATACGAAGTGACCGGCGTTGCGACGGCGGTCGGCGCGGAGTAGTAAACGGTTCGTTGCTGTACCGTCGGGCTGGGCGCCAACACCCAATCGGCGCCAGACGCGGCGTTACCTGCCGTCAGCAACAGAGCGAGGGCCAGTGATGTGGTCTTCATAGCGAACATTCCTTCCAAAATGCGTAAGATTCCCTCTGCACCCAACTATATCTTACGACCGCAGGCGGACAACAACCGGCACTGCTTACGCGGCCGATTTCGCCGCGAAAACCGCTTTCCGGCGTCAAGATGCGTATTCTTGCGAAGAATTCGCGACCTCGAATCGCTAAGTTGACGAAAAGCGACCATGTGGCGTAAATGCGACGCAGCCGAATTTGCGAACGGTTCGCGTTTCGCCTGCGGCTTCCGCTCAACAGACGTTGCGGTTCATGCGACTTCTCATCGACGGCTACAACCTGATGTACGCGGCAGGCATCGTCGGCCCGCCGGGTCGCGGCGATCGCGGCTTAGAGCGCTCGCGCGCCGCGTTGATTCAATTTGTCGCCGGCACGCTGGAGCCCGGCGACAAGAGTTCGGCCGTCGTCGTGTTTGACGCGGCAGGCGCACCGCCCGGCTTACCGCACACACTGATTATTGACGGCGTTACGGTTCGCTTCGCCAAAGGGTATACCGACGCCGACGAATTGCTCGAGGAGTTGATCGCGGCCGACAACTCCCCGCGACGCCTTACCGTGGTATCCAGCGACCATCGCGTCCAGCGCGCGGCGCGGCGCCGCCGCGCGACGGCCGTCGATAGCGACGTCTGGTACGATGCCGCCCTGAGAAAACGCACAAGCCGAGCGAGATCCCCGGCGGAAGACCTTTCCAAGCCCGGTGCCTCGGTTAGCGATGCCGAGGTTGATTTTTGGCTCCGTCGCTTAGTGGGCGACGACGTCACGCCCTCTGGTTCGCCATGGGGCGACATCTTCCCGCCCGGCTATGCCGACGACGTCGAGGATAAAGACGCCGACGAGTAGAAGCGGCGTCCCGTTTCCGGGCCGCATATCCGGCACGTCCGCTACGCTCGACGCCGGACGCCGGCCGATTTGCGTCCGCCGACCTGTATTCTCTCGACACCCGGTGGCTCGCCGTACAGGCTCAAGTAAGTGGCCCTATGCTCGCGCGCCAAAGCTCACCGGGAATTCGCATTATGTTGCTGGAAGCTCCTTCTTCACTGTTGCTGGACGGGTTTCAACGGATCATCGTCGTCAATCTGCCGGAACGGAACGATCGACGGCGCGAAATGGAGCAACAACTTCGGGCCGTCGGCGCCGACCCAAACGACCCGCGCATTCGCTTCTTTGCCGCCGCCCGTCCGCGGGAAGTCGGCGATTGGCCGAGCATCGGCGCCCGCGGCTGTTTTCAAAGTCATCTGGAAATTCTGCGAGCAGCCGCGGCCGACGGTCTCGAAAGCATCCTCATTCTTGAAGACGATTGCGACTTCACACCGCGACCGACGGCGATGCGCGCCGCGCTCGTCGAACAATTGGCCGACCGCGAGTGGGACCTCTGCTACCTTGGGCACCCCGAAGCGTTGGACGATGCCGCCCCCGGAACGTGGGTCGCCCATGATCGCCCGTTTCAGCAATCACATTGCTACGCCGTGCACGGCCGGGCGTTACCTCGGCTCGTCGACTTTCTCGAAGCGGTGACGAAGCGTCCGGCGGGGCATCCCGACGGCGGGCCGCAGCACTACGACGGCGCTTTGAACATGTTCCGCATGCAGAATGCCGACGTCGTCACTCTGTTGGCGGCGCCGAGCCTCGCCCATCAGCGCAGCTCGCGTAGCGACATTTTCGAACACTGGTACGACCGCGTCTTCGGCCTCAAGCAATTGTTCGAACTTCGTCGTTGCGTGCAGAAATTCCTGCGTCGCTCGAAGTGACGATCGACGTTAGCCGCCGGTCTTGTCCGAGGCCTTGTCGGAAATGTCCTTGCGGCACCAAGCGCCGTCCCAGCGAATGGCCTTCACGGCCGTGTACGCCTGCAGCTTCGCGGCGGGAATCGAATTACCGATCGCCGTAACGCCGAGCACGCGGCCGCCGTCGGTGAGTACTTGGCCGTCGGGACCAAACGCCGTACCGGCGTGAAACACCTGGCAATCGGGGACTTTGGCCGCTTCGTCGAGTCCGCGGATCGGCTTCCCCTTGGCATACTTGCCGGGATACCCTTCGCTGGCCATCACCACGCAGACGCTCGGTCGATCGTCCCACACGGGCGGTTGGATCGAGTCGAGTCGGCCTTCGGCCGTAGCCAAGAGCAATTCAAACAGATCGCTCTTCAGCCGCATCATGAGCGGTTGGCACTCCGGGTCACCGAACCGCACGTTGTATTCAAGCACCTTCGGACCCTGATTCGTGATCATTAGCCCCGCGTAGAGCACGCCTCGAAACGGGCGGCGGGCCCGCTTCATGGCGTGCACCGTCGGCACGAGCACGTGCTCTTCGATCCAACTCATCATTTCCGGCGTAACGAGCGGAGCAGGGGAGTATGCTCCCATGCCGCCGGTATTCGGGCCGGTGTCGCCGTCGAAAGCGCGCTTATGATCTTGCGCCGCCGGCAAAGCGATGATCGTTTGGCCGTCGGTGATCGCCAACACGCTCGCCTCGCGACCGTCGAGACGCTCTTCAATCACTAGCTGCTTACCGGCGTCGCCAAATTCCAACTGTCGACCGATCCGCTCCACGGCATCGAGCGCCTCGGCGCGACCCGAACAAACAATCACGCCTTTACCCGCGGCGAGCCCGTCGGCCTTTACGACGACCGGCACGTCTTCGCGCTCGCGCAAAAACGTCACGGCCCGATCGACGCTGCGAAACACGCGATAGTCGGCCGTCGGCACGTCGGCGTTGCGGAGCAAGTCTTTGCAGAAAACCTTGCTGCCTTCGAGTTCCGCGGCGGCGCGCGTGGGGCCGAAAATCGTTAAACCGGCCCAGGTAAAGGCATCGACGATGCCGAGCACCGGCGGAATCTGATCGTTGTTCGACCCAAGCTTCTCTTTAAGAAACTCGGCCTTGGGCATTTCATAGACCAGCGGCGTCTCGGGACCGACGACAGTCAGCGCGACGTCGTTCTCCTTGGCAAAGCGAATCAGCTTGGCGAAATCGGTCGATTCGATCTGCACGTTCTGGCCGACCAGTGCCGTGCCCGTGTTGCCGGGCGCACAGAAAACCTTGGTGACCTTGGGGCTCTGCGCCAATTTCCAGGCCAGGGCGTGCTCGCGGCCTCCGCTTCCGATGACCAAGACCTTCATAGCTGCCGATCCTTCCCTACACGAAACAACCCCTACGCGAAACGACCCTACTGCCGAGCCTGGAAATTGTACGGAGGCAAGCCGCGGCTCACAAGGATGCGCACCGCCGGGATGGTCAGACGGCCGCGGCTTTAATTCGCTCAAATTGGGCCAAATACACGTCGAGCGGAATTCCGTCGACCGTCGCCTCGGCGCGCTTCGTGACGCCGTCGACGGCCCCGGCCTCGACCAATGCGGCGAGCAGCTTTTGATGTTTGGCCGCCGTCCAATCGGCAAGCGTTCGCACCGCCTCCGGCCGTTGCGCACTGCGCAGCGAAACGACGGCCGCGCCCAATGCATAAGCGCCCCAATTGCTAATGCCGGCGGGAATCGTGAAGTCCGTGGCGACGCGGCACGCGATGCGCGCCGACGCGTCCCCCG
>CAZWDN010000097.1:0-14912 GCA_964633125.1 uncultured Pirellula sp.
TTCCAGCCGATGTGCGCCCAGTGCGGTTGCGGCTTCTTCTCGCCGACCGTGAACGGTACCGGCCCGGAGTAGAACGACATCTGAATCTGCCGTCCGAGGTCGAAGTTGTTGACGACGTTCTCGTCGCGGCCGCTCGGCGAGAAGTAGCTGATGCAGCCGCCGCGAGCGAGATCGACGCCGAGGCGGACCGTGCCGTTGTCGAGAAACTTCTCGCCGGAAAGAATTTTCTCCTCCGCGCGGATCGCCGACGCCGACGCCATTGCGATCATCACCATGGCGCAAGTTCGTCGAAATCCGTGGTCGTTCATCACTGCAAATCCTCAAGGTCTGGAAGTCGCACGGCCGGTACTTACGTCGATTTTCGGAGATCGCCCACTGCGTACATAACTCCGGTTAAGTACGCACCCCTTGTGGGTTTTGGGGTTGTGCGTACATAAGCCCGAGTTATGTACGCACGGCCGAGCGCGTCGTGTTGACGCAAGTCGGCAAGACGAACGACCGAATCTTAAAGACTTAGATGCGACGGGGTACTCGCCTTTTAAGCCTTCAATCTCAAGTCTTCCGCTACTCCGCGCCACCTCGCACGATACCAGTTCGCCTGAACGATTCCAGGCGATTTTTGGCCGGCCCAAAACCAAGGTTGACAAAGTACCCAGCCTGCGAAGCGGAGAGCTGTTACGCCGTCTTCTGTTCCTTCAGTCCTAATTCCGCGATCATCAATTCGCGAATTTTGAACTTCTGGATTTTTCCCGTCACCGTTTGCGGGAAACTGTCGACGAAGCGGACGTAGCGCGGCACCTTGTAGTGCGCGAGGCCGGCTTTCACGTAGGCCCGCACTTCGTCTTCCGTGAGCGTTTGGCCGGCCTTGAGCTTGACCCAGGCGCAGAGTTCTTCCATGTACTTCGGGTCGGGCACGCCGACGACCGACGCTTGCTCGATCGCCGGATGGCGGAAGAGATACTCTTCGACTTCGCGCGGATAGATGTTCTCCCCGCCGCGGATCACCATGTCTTTGATGCGGCCGGTGATGTGGTAATAGCCGTCGGGCCGGCGCACCGCGAGGTCGCCCGTATGGAGCCAGCCTTCGGGGTCGATCGCCGCGGCCGTCGCCGCCGGGTCGCTGTAATAGCCGATCATTACGCCGTGGCCGCGGGCGCAAAGCTCGCCTTGTACCTCGTCGCCAAGCGTGCGGCCGTCGGCCGGATCGACGATCTTCACTTCGAAGCCCGGCAGCGGTCGGCCGACCGTTTCGACGCGCAACTCCAGCGGATCGTCGTAACGCGTTTGCGTGATGACGGGCGAGGCCTCGGTTTGGCCGTAGGCGATCGTCACCTCGCGGGCGCCGAGCACGTCGATCACTTGCCGCATCACTTCAATCGGGCAGGGGCTGCCGGCCATGATGCCGGTGCGGAGCGACGTAATCTTGCGTTCGGCGAGCGTCGGATCTTGAAGCTGCGCGATAAACATCGTCGGCACGCCGTAGAGGGCCGTGGCCTTCTCGCGCTCGATCGCCGCCAGCGTGGCCGTCGGGTTGAACGAGTCGGCGGGAATGATCATCGCCGCTCCATAAACGGCCGAGCAGAGCGTGCCGAGCACGCAGCCGAAGCAATGGTAAAACGGCACTGGAATGCAAATACGATCGTCGGCGCTCATGCGTTGGCATGCGCCGATGTAAAACGCGTTCATCAGCAAATTGCGGTGGCTTAGCGTGGCCGCCTTGGGGAAGCCGGTCGTGCCGCTCGTGTATTGAATGTTGATCGGCTGGTCGAAATGCAGCGATGCTTCGATCGCCGGCCAATCGATCGCTTCGGCGCGGCCGCGCTCCAAGAGATTGTCCCAGGAAATGGCGCCCGGCGGCGTTTCGCCGCGCAGCGCAATCACCCATTGCAGCTTGGGATACTCGGGCGTTTGGAGCCGGCCCGGCGTCGCATCGACGAGCTCCGGACAGGCCTCGGCCAACATTGCAAAATAATCCGAGGTCTTGAAGCGATCGACGAGGCACAACGCCCGAGCGTCGCTTTGGCGGAGGACGTACTCGAGCTCGAACGGTCGATAGGCCGGATTGATCGTGACGAGGACGACGCCGATCCGTGCCGTGGCGAATTGCAGCACGACCCATTGCGGCACGTTCGTGGCCCACAGTGCAAGGTGGTCGCCGGGACGGAGGCCGAGCGACCAGAGCCCGCGGGCCGCGAGATCGACCTCTTCGTAAAACTCGCGCCAGGTGCGGCGGTAGTCGAGCGCCGTGAACACCAGCGCATCGCGCTCGGCATTCCGCTCGGCGGTCCGTCGCAGTACTTCACCGATGAGTAAGCCGTCGACCCAAGGCTTCGCGTCCGCCTCGCTCATACCCGAAATCTCCCGCCGGAAGGTTGATCTCGAACCTCACGTCTGCTGCGGCATTTTATACAGACTTGCGCGCGTCGTCGCTATTTATCGATCCGATCGTACATCGCCGTCGCCACCGGCACGAAGATCAGCAGCGGCAGCCAGGCGGCCAGCGACGGGCGGAAAACGACGATCGTGCCCAGGTATTGGCAGGCCATGCCGACGAGCATGAAGACGACGGTCAGTCCCAAGCACAGAAACACGGCCACGAAGACGTTCCGCGTTTCGCGACGCAACACCAGCGGCAGCCCGAGAAAAAGCAGAGTCACGTCGGCCAGCGGCTGCACGAGCCGGCTGTGGATCATCACGCGGACGTCCGCTCCGAAGTCGAGGCTCGGATTAGCGAGCCCTTCGATGAGCTCCGGCGTCGACATGAATTTTCGCCAAGTGCGTCCGGTGCTGAGCTGCGCGAAGCTCACGGCGCTGGCGACGAAGCATTCGTCGGGTTTCAGCCACGAGGGATGGTCGGCCGGCGTCAGCACGACCGGCTTGTCTTGAAACGTGAGCGACGGTTGCTTGAGCAGTTCCGGCGGCGACGTCACCGGTCGGAAGAGATATCCCTGCGGATGGTCGTCCGTGGCGGGTTGGAAGTAAGCGTCGACGCCCGAGAGGTGCTTGCCGTAGACGTCGAGCCCCGGCGGCATCACGAACGTCGGGCGATGGATCTTTTGCTCGTTGACGATCGTGAATTGACCTTTGAGGATCAGGCCGGTCTCATGGTCGACCTGCGTATGCATTTCCTGCGCGGTGTTGCCGATGAGGTCTTTGGGATCGCGCGTGAGGTGTTCACGGAGCGAGGGAATGACGAACTCCCGGCTGCACGCGGCGCCGACCGTGACGACGGCCGCCGCGATGAGAATCGGCCGCACGACGCGCATCCGCGAAATACCCGCGGCCAACAGGGCCGTAAGCTCGTTGTGGCGCGTGATGCCGGTGATCGTGAACATCGCGGCGATCATCGCGAGGATGGCGCTGCAACGGTCGAAAAAGTAGATCGCGCGGAACGTGTAGAACTCGCCCATGATTCGCACGAGCGGCTTGCCGCTATGCTCGGCGTAGCGCATAAACTCGTCGAGGTTGCTGAACGCGTCGACCACCACGTACAGGCCCGTCAAACTGATCCAGCAGATCAGAAAGGTTTTGACGTATTGGGCCAGCAGGTAGCGGTCGATGATGCGCATCGGGTCGGGTTACCTCGCCACCGCGGCGATCGCGGTCGCCAGCAAGCGGATGCCTTCTTCAATGCGGGCCGGAGCTTGTACGCCGAAGCTGAGCCGGATCGTATTGTCGGCGATCGGCATGCCTTCGGCGGCGTACGAAAACCCGCCCGGTACGTAGAGCACGCCGGCCTTTAACGCGGCGGCAAAGAGCGGTCCGTCGGTTCCGGCATCGACTCCCTGGGGCAACGTGAGCCACACGTAAAGGCCGCCCGTCGGATGCAGCCAGCGCACGCCGGCGAGGCCCGACATATGACGCTCGCAGGCCAAGACCATGGCGTCGCGCTTCACGCGGTAAACGTCGCAGAGATTGGCCGCTTGCTTGGCCCCGGCGCCGCTACGCAGCGCTTCGTAAACGATGTGCTGTGCGAAATTCGGCGCGCCGAAATCGATGTTCGATTTCTGATCGCAGAACGGCTGCACAAGTTCCGCGGGCAGGATGCCCCAGCCGACGCGAATGCCGGGCGAGAATGATTTGGAGAACGTGTGCGTGGTGATCACCGTGCCGTCGTCGTCGAACGCGGCGAAGCCCGGCACGTCGTCGCCGGAATAGCGCAATTTGCGGTAGGCGGCGTCGTCGAGCACGTAAATCTTCTGTTCGATCGAGTATCGCTGCGCCAGTTCGACAATCGCTGATCGGCGCGCGGCCGGCAGCGTCACACCTTGGGGATTATCAAAATAGCTGACGACGTAAATCGCCTTCACCCGGCCGAGCTCGCCGGCCTTGGCGAACTGTTCGAGCTTTTCGGCGAGCGCTTCCGGCACCAGGCCTTGTTCGTCGGTCGCCACGCTCACGGCGCGAATGCCGAGATTCTTCAAGACGCCGAGATACACGTAATACGTCGGCGCGGCGCAGAGCACGATGTCGCCCGGGTCGCAAAGCGTATCGGCGAGGAGGTACAGAAGTTGATTGCTGCCGGCGGTGACCACGACTTGCTCCGGCCGCAGGTCGCGCATGCACTCCGGGTTGCCGTCGGCCGCGCGGAGTTCGTCGAGCAAGAGTTCGCGCAACGGGCGGTAGCCGTGCGTCGTGCCGTATTGCAACGCGGCGTGCGCCAAGCTGCTATCGGCCGCGAGCGTGCGCCACGCTTCATCCACAGCCTCGGTCGGCAACGACCCCTGATCGACGAACCCGGCCGCCAGCGAGATCAGCTCCGGCTGAGCCAGAGCGGTCTGCATCAGGAAGTTGATCGGTTGCCCGCCGGAAGCGCGCGCGCGGCGGCTCAGCGAAGTGGGAACGGTGGTCGTCGTGGGCGTTTTCACGTGGTTCTGGCCGTGCCGGGGCAGGCCCTCCAAGGGGCGGGAAGAATACGGCAATTCCGCAGCCGGGGTCAATGCCGGCAGAAGGGAGAGAGGCGATGCCCGCCGGCGGTTCGCCCATTCTAGCCGGTCGGCCGAACGAAGGTGCCGGCAGGGCCCGCAACCGGTCGCCGCCTACGCCACGTCGGCTTCGGGCTGTTTTTGCAGTTCCCGCGGCTCAAACCAGCGGTAGATCGCCGGCACGACGAACAGCGTCAGCAGGGTCGAGGTGACGAGGCCGCCGATGACGACCGTCGCCAACGGCCGTTGCACTTCCGAGCCGCTCCCCGAAGCAAACGCCATCGGCACGAAGCCGAGCATGGCGACCAAGGCGGTCATCAATACCGGCCGGACGCGCGACATCGAAGCATCGACGATCGCTTCATCCATCGGTTGCCCGCCGCGGCGATGTTCAAGAATCGACGTAACGAGCACCACGCCGTTGAGCACGGCCACGCCGAACAGCGCGATGAACCCGACGCCGGCGGAAATCGAAAACGGCAAATCGCGCAGCCAGAGCGCGAAGACGCCGCCGGTCACGGCCATCGGCACGTTCAAGAAAATGAGCGACGCCGCTTTGAGCGAATCGAACGTCAGGTGCAGCAGCGCGAAGATCATCAGCAGCGACAGCGGCACGGCAATCGCCAGCCGGCCGCTCGCTTCTTGCAGGTTCTTAAACTGTCCGCCCCACGCCAAGGTGTAGCCTGCCGGAAGTTTCACCTCGCGATCGACGGCCGCTTGGGCATCGTGCACGAAGCCGGCAAGGTCGCGCCCACGGACGTTGGCTTGCACAAGGATGCGCCGGCGGAGCGCATCGCGGCTGATCTGCGCCGGGCCGTCTTCCATAATCAGGTCGGCCAATTGCTCCAGCGGAATTTGCCGACCTTGTGGATCGGCGATCTTGATCGCACGGAGCGTTTCGACGTCGTGTCGCCAATTGGGCCCGAGCCGCACTTGCAGCGGGAAGCGACGCTGCCCTTCAAATACTTGGTCGATCGTGCTGCCGCCGATTACGGCCACCGCGTCCAGCACGTCGCGGGCATTGATGCCGTAGCGGGCAATGTCGTTGCGCCGCACGCGGACGCGCAGCGTCGGCAAGCCGGCCGTTTGTTCGGCGGCCACGTCGGCGGCGCCCGGCACTTTCGCGACGACCGCGGCGATCTCATCCGCCTTGGCTTTAAGGGCTTCGAGATCGTCGCCGTAGAGGCTGATGCCGACGTCGCTCCGCACGCCGGCGATCAACTCTTGCACGCGCAGTTCGATGGGTTGCGTGAAGCCGAACGAATTGCTCGGCACCGCTTCGTCGAGCGCCTGCTCCATGCGCCGCACCAATTCTTCCTTGGTGATCTTCTCCGGCCACTCGGCTTCCGGCTTGAGCGAGATGAACAGATCGGTCAGGTTCACCGTCATCGGGTCGTTGGCAATTTCCGGCCGGCCCGTCTTCGACACCACGCTCTCGACTTCCGGGAACTTCTTCAGCGTTTGCTCGGCCCGCGTCATCATCTCGATCGACGCTTCGAGCGAGACGCTCGGCAGCCGCACCGCCTGGATCGCCAACGCCCCTTCATCAAGCCGCGGCACGAACACGGCACCCAGGCTGAGCGCTACGGCGACGCTCAACGCGAAGATGCCGCCCGCCGTCAGCAGCACGCCGCGCGGATGGGCCATCACGCCGGCCAAGAGCGGCCGATAAAGCTGCTTGGCCCAGCGAATGAGGAATGTTTCCTTCTCGGTAATGTTCTTACGGAGAAACATCGAACCGAGCACGGGCATCAGCGTCAGGGCCAGAATCAGCGACGTGAGCAGCGCGAAGATGACGGTGAACGCCATCGGGCGAAACATTTTTCCTTCGAGCCCGCGGAGGGAGAGGATCGGCAAGTAGACGATCATGATGATGCCGACGCCGAACACGACCGGCCGCGCCACCTCGTGGCAGGCGCGGCGAATGACGCTTTGCGGCACCTTCTCGCCCGGATGATGATGCGAGTATTCGCCGGCGCGGCGCACGATATTCTCAATGAGCACGACCGAACCGTCGACGATCAGGCCGAAGTCGATCGCACCCAGGCTCATCAAGTTGCCGGAGAGTCCGGTCAGCACCATGCCGATGAAGGCCCCGAGCATTGAAAGCGGCACGGCCAGCGCCACGATCAGCCCCGCCTTCAGGCTGCCGAGCAGCAACAGCAGGACGATGATGACGAGCAAGCCCCCTTCGGCGAGGCTTTTTTCCACGGTGGCGATCGTCTTGCGCACCAGATCCGTGCGGTCGTAAAAGGTATCGATCACGACCCCTTCCGGCAGCGTCTTTTCAATTTCGGCGACCTTCTGTTTGACGCGATCGACGACGACCCGAGCATTTTCACCCATGAGCAGCATGACGATGCCGACGACTCCCTCGCCCTGGCCGTCGCGCGTCACAGCCCCTTGTCGCAGGAGCGGGGCCAAGCGCACATCGGCCACGTCGCGCACGTAGATCGGCGTGCCGTCGGCCCGATCGTCGAGCACTATGTTGGCGACGTCGTCGACGGAAGTAATGAGCCCTTCGCCGCGGATAACGCGTTGCTCTTGTTGGTGAACGAGATAGCCGCCCCCTTCATTGGCGTTGTTCTGTCGCAGCGCCTCGAAAACCTTGTTGATGGAGATGCCGTAGTTCAGCAGCCGATTCGGATCGATCTGCACTTCATAGGTTTTCAATTCGCCGCCGAACGTGTTGACTTCGATCACGCCCGGCACGCTGCGCAATTGGTAGGCGATGTTCCAATCGAGCACTTCGCGCAACTGCATCAGCGTATGCGTATGCCCCGGCTTGGAGCGCACCTCGAATTGGTAGATTTCGCCGAGCCCCGTCGAGATCGGTCCCATTTCCGGCTCGCCCATGCCGGGCGGGATGTTTTGCCGAGCGAGCTGCAAACGCTCGCCGACCATCTGCCGGGCCCAATAGATATCGGTCCCTTCCTGAAACACGACCGTGACCGCCGAGAGTCCGAACTGGCTCACCGAGCGCACTTCTTCCACGCGCGGCACGCCGCTGAGCGCCGTTTCCACGGGAAAGGTGATAAACTGCTCCACTTCGAGCGGCCCGAGGGCCGGCGCCGTCGTGAGAATCTGCACCTGCACGTTGGTCACGTCGGGCACGGCGTCGATCGGCAGATTCACCGTGGCCCACAGGCCGATCGCGACGAGCAGCAACGTGTTGAGCCCCACGACGAAGCGGTTGTCGAGAGCCCAGTCGATAAACTTGGTAATCATGGCGGCGCGTCGGGGATGCGGAGCTAAGGAGAAGGCGAAGCGTGGCGGCGGTTCGGGAAGCGGCTACTCGGCGAGCAGGTCTTTCATCAGTTCGCTCTTCAATGCGAAGCCGCCTTCGACGACGATTTTCTCGCCGGAGCGAAGCCCTTCGCGAACCTCCACGCGCTCGCCGACGGTGCGGCCGACCCGAACGACGCGCTTCTGAAACTCGTCGGCCCCCGAGGCGACAAACACGTACGACTCCGTCCCTTGCGATTGCACGGCCGAGCTGGGAATTTGTACCGAGGTTCCCTTCGAGCCGATCGGTAACGCCACGGCGACGAACATGCCCGGCTTCAGCAAACGTTCGGGATTATCGGCAATGGCGATCAGCCGCACGGCGCGGGTCTTCTCGTCGACCGAGTCACCCGTATAAGCCACTTCGGCCGTGAAACGCCGATCGTTGTAGCCGGCCGTCGTGAACTCCAGACGCTTGCCGGTCACGCGCTCCAGCGCCGGGAGGTCCTTTTCGAAGACGTCGGCGTGCAGCCATACCTTGGAAAGGTCGGTGATTTCGTAGAGTTGATGCGTCGGCCCCACTTGCTCGGAAAGCACCGCGTGCTTCCCGATGACCGTACCTTCGAACGGCGCGCGAATCGGATAGTGCGCGACGCTTTCCCCTTCGGACAGCGGGTCCATTTTCGCAATCTCGGCCTCGGTGTAGCCGAGAATCAGCAGCAAGGCCCGACTCATGCGTTCGGCCGTCAATGATTCTTGCAGCTTCTGGTCCGCTTCGCGCAGGCGTTGCTGCGTCGTGAACTTCAGTTGTTCGAGCACCGCTTGATAAGTGGCGCTCGCCGATTCGTACTCGGCCTTGGCGCGGATGTAGTCTTTCTCGACGCCGACTTGCTGCTCGCGTAGCGTATGCAGTCGTTCGTAATCGGCTTTGGTCTGTTCGTACTTCGCGTAACCGGCGACGAGCAACTGCCGGTTGTCTCCCATCGGTTGATCGCGAAATTGCTTTTCAAGTTCCGACACCGGCGGGTTCGACGCCAGCGCCTTGATCAGGGCTTGCGTGTTGGTGTGAATCGTCTCGGCCCACTGATGATTGGTGCGGGCAAAACCGAGGTTGAGTTGGTTGCGCGCTAGATCGAGTTTCGCTTGGCCGACCTCTTTGCTGTCGACCATCGCCAAGAGTTGGCCGGCCTTCACATCTTGGCCGAGTTTCACGGGCGCTTCGCGCAGCACTCCTTCGACCTGCGAGTAGACGTGGGCCAGGCGATCGTCGTCGACTGCCAGCTTGCCGGTGACCGTAATCGTTTCTTGCGATTCGACGGCCTCGACCGTCGCCGTCCTAATGTTCGCCGCCGCCTGGCGTGAAGCGTCGAAGCGCACGATCGCAGGCGACGTCGCGGTTTCCGCGGTGGACATCGGTGCTTCGAGAGCGGCGGCCTTCTCAGGAGCTTTCATCGCGCGCCGCGCTTCCCACGTGCGGCCGGCCCAAGCCCCCGCGGCCAGCATCAACACCGCGGCGACGATTCGAACGGCGCGAGAAGAAACGGCGGACGAACGAACGGCGGGAGCATTCATCGTGGGTCTCGGCGAGCGTAGTGAGAGGCGGGATACTCTCAGGCTACGTGCCGCTTCCGACTTCGGGAAGATGCGAAAATCTCGGGATTTCGCTGCTGAGACACGGTCGCAACGTGCGACGGCGCAAAGCGCATTTTTCGACGGCGCGAAACCGAAGACTGCGCGACGTGTAAGTGTGCCACTGCCTACACGCCTACGTCGCCCGAATTAGTACCGAATCGACCAACCGCAGCCGGTGAACGCCAGATCGTCCGAGGCCTCGCTCAAGCCGACGGCGCTATGGACGTCGAGTTGCATGTTGTCGGTGAGCAGGTACACGACGCCCGTGTGGAAGTAATACTGCGTTTGCGCAGTGAGGGCTCCGGTCGGCGTGAAGAGTACAAACTCGTAGAACGAGCCGAGCTTGTCGCTAAGCGTCACTTCGAAATTGGCGGTCTGAATCAGTTCGACGTAAGCGTGTTGTGTGTCGTCGATCCGCCGGTTCGCTTGGTTGTTGCACTCCAGTTCCAGCCAGTCGTTAATCGTCCAACTGTAGGCGAATAGGTAGCCCGGCAGTACTTCGTCGGCCGAGAACCCGTCGCGGCCGACCGGTACGCGCATTTGCGGGAAAATCGCCGTTTCCGGCAAAATACCGTCTTGCCGCGTCAGCGCGAGTTTGGCGCCCACATACAAATCGTCGAAGCCGCGCAGCCGCGTGTTGCCCGTGACCGGATCGCGCGTTTGTTCCATCAGATAGGTCGTCGCCAAGCGAAACTCGAACCACTCGGCGAAGACGCCGAGTCGCAAGAGCGGTTCGCCGAACGAGTGCCCCTGCGTAACGACGCCGGAGTTGCTGTCATGAGAATAGCTGTAGCCGGTTTCGAGCTGCGCGGTGCCGAGGCCGACGAGATTGCTTGCTTCGCTCAAGTGCGGCCGATCCGTGATGATGGTTTCACTACGCCCCGGTTCGCCCGGACCTTGGCCCGCCCAGCGAAAGAGCGACTTCTCATGGCGAAATGAAGTGCGCGCTACCGGGCGGAGCCAATCGCCGTCGAGTGCGACGGTCGGCTCGTCGCCGTGAGCGTTTGAGGCGCACGCCAAGATGCTGAGCGTGAGGGCTCGCAGAAGTGCGGTTCGGACATAGTAAAAGTGAGGCATGTTTACCAAATCGTCACACCTGACGTTTTTGATTACTCAAAAAAAGTATTTTCAACCACAGCAAACGTGCGATGATAAGAAACATGCCCGCGGCGAAGTCGCGATGCCCTTTGACAGAGAAGCGTACCAGCACCTAATCTGACTCTTTCGACCCTCCAAAATGAACAATTCTGTGCTCAAAAACACGGCCTACGGCGCATCGCGGCACCTCGATTTCAAGGCCGCTGCCGGACGTCGTACGCTGCTTTCCCTCACGCTGGCGCTCCTTTGCGTCGGTTGCGGGCCTGCCACGCCCGACGCCCTGAAGCCCGGCGAGGCACGGACTTGGCCACCGTTTGCCGGCAAGCATCCGATGAAAGCGGTCTGCACCACGGGCATGGTCGCCGACGTCGTGCGCCACGTCGCCGGCGCGCATGCCGAGGTCGAACAGATCATGGGGGAAGGGATCGACCCGCATCTCTTCAAGGCGACGCCCGACATCATCTCGCGGCTCGCGCAATCGGACGTCATCTTCTATTCCGGCCTGCATCTCGAAGGGCGCATGGCCGACGTCTTCGAGCGGCTCGCCGAGCGCAAGCCGACGATTGCGATCACCTCCGGCATTCCGGTCGACAAACTCCTGAACATCGGGCACGACGAACACGACCCGCATGTTTGGTTCGACGTCGGCCTGTGGAGTCTGACGATCGACTCGGTCGAAAAGTTTCTCACGACGTTCGATCCCGCGCACGCCGCCGATTACAAAACCAACGCGACCGCGTATCGCGCCGAATTGCAACAGCTCGACCAAGAGTGCCGGGAAAAGCTCGCCGTAATCCCGACGGACGGACGGGTGCTCGTCACCGCACATGACGCGTTTCACTATTTCGGCCGCGCATACAACGTGGAAGTACGGGCCGTGCAAGGGGTGAGCACGGAGACGGAAGCCGGCGTGAAGGAAATCAACGGCTTGGTCGATTTCATCACGGCCCGCAAGATCAAGGCTGTGTTTATCGAGACGAGCGTCAGCGATCGGAACGTGCAGGCGCTGTTGGAAGGTTGCAAGCACGAAGGGCACGCCGTCGGCATCGGCGGCGAGCTCTTTTCCGACTCGATGGGGAAACCCGGCACGCCCGAGGGAACGTACGTCGGGATGGTCCGGCACAACGTGGACGTGATCGCTAAGGCACTGCGTTAGAGGTTCGCTAGATGAGCATGCCGCAAGCCGCGAGTACTTCGACTTCCGCAAAACCGAGCGCCGCGCCGATTCTCGACGTGCACGACATGACCGTGGCCTACCACCAGCGGCCGGTGCTCTGGGACGTCGACTTCACGCTTGACGAACCGCGGCTGGTCGGGATCATCGGCCCCAACGGCGCCGGCAAGAGCACGTTTATCAAGGCGATTCTCGGTCTCGTGCCGCTGGCCGGCGGCAGCGTAAAGCTATTCGGCACGAAGCCCGAGGCGCAGCGCAAACGCATCGGCTACGTACCGCAGCGCGAGAGCGTCGATTGGGATTTTCCCGTGAGCGTGCTCGACGTCGTGCTGATGGGCACTTACGGCAGGCTCGGCTGGTTTCGCAGGCCGCGGGCCGCCGACGTGGCCTGGGCGCGCGAATGCCTAGCGCAAGTAGGGCTCGCCGATTTCGCCCATCGCCAGATCGGCCAACTCTCCGGCGGGCAGCAACAGCGAACGTTTCTGGCCCGAGCGCTGGCGCAACGGGCCGACATCTACTTCATGGACGAGCCGATGGCCGGCGTCGACGCGGCGACCGAGCGCGTGGTGTTCGCGCTCTTGAAGCAGTTGCGCGCGGAAGGAAAGACGCTGTTGGTCGTGCACCACGACTTGCGCACGGTTGCGGAGTATTTCGAGATGGTGGCGATGCTCAACATGCGCCTTACGGCGGCCGGCCCGACGGCGGAAACGTTTACGCCGGACAACCTGCGCAAGACCTACGGCGGCCGGCTCGAAGTGCTCGACGCGGCGGCCGAAGCCCTGCGGAAGAAGCAGCGCAGCGACTAAGGAGCAATGCGGACTGCGGACTGCGGAACTATCACACACTAGCCACTAGCTACCAGCTACTAGCAACTCCCCGGTGCTTGACCTCTCCTACAACACGATCGTCGTCTTGCTCGGCACTTCGCTGCTCGGGGCGGGGGCGGGGCTGGTCGGAAGCTTTACCGTCTTGCGCGGGCGGGCGCTCATCGGCGACGTCTTGGCGCACGCGGCGCTGCCGGGATTGTGCTTGGCGTTTCTGATCCTCGGGCGGCGCAACCTCACATCGATGCTCGCGGGAGCGCTGGCGTCGGGGCTGATCGCCGTGCTGCTGCTGACGCTCTTGCGTCGTGCGACGCGCGTCAAAGACGACGCCGTGATGGGAACCATCCGCAGCGTCTTCTTCGGCGGCGGCGTCGTGCTCATCAGCTATATCCAGAATCGCTCCGTCGAAGGGAGCAAGGCGGGGCTCGATTCGTACATTCTCGGCAAAACCGCCGGCATGATCGCGGCCGACGTGCAACTCATCGGCGGCGTCGCGCTGGCGGCGCTCGTCTGCATCGTGCTGCTTTACAAAGAAATGCAGCTCGCGTCGTTCGACCCCGGCTTTGCCCGCGTGCAAGGTTGGCCGGCGTTGGCGCTCGATAATCTGCAGATGGCTTTGGCGGCGCTGGTGACCGTCGTCGGGTTGCCGGCCGTCGGCGCCGTGCTCGTGGCGGCGATGCTCATTCTGCCGGGCGTGACGATGCGCTTTTGGACCGATCGACTCGGGACGCTCTTGCTGGGGGCCGCGTTGATCGGCGCGACGATCGGCGGCGTCGGGACGCTGGCCAGCGCGAAATACAGCCTGCTGCCGGCGGGGCCGGTGATCATTCTCGTCGGCACGCTGATCTTTCTGCTCTCGATGCTCTTCGCCCCGCGAAGGGGCGTGCTGGCCCGAGCCGCTGCGTTACGCGAGTTCCGCCGGATGCTGGCTCGGCAAAAACTGTTGGCCGCGCTCTATGCGTCTTGCGAGGGTCCCGAGGGGGACGATGCGTGGCTGACGGAAGCCGAGATCGCGGCGACGTTGGAAACGCCGCCGCGCGTCGCGCGTCGCGTCGTTTACGACGCTCTGCTCAGCGGCGCCTTGCAGCCGCGCGAGTCGGCCAAGGGTACGGAATTTGGTCTCACCGATTTCGGCTGGGACCATGCGAGCCTCGTCGTGCGCGGCGAGCGAATCTGGCGGCTGTACTTGCTCGAGCATCCTGATTTAGCCGGGCAGTTAGTCGATTTGGATCTGGCGAAGGTCGACGAACAATTACCGGCCGACGTCGTTCGAGATTTGGAGGCGAAGCTTCGCGCGGAAAATCGCCTACCGGAAACGCGCGCCTCGGCCGAGGTCTACGCGGCGGCGCGCCGTGCGAAGGGAGGCCGGCCATGAGCGACTTCGCCTTGTGGGGACCGGGCGCCGAATACACCTGGTGGAATATCGCCGTCGGAGCGATCGTCAATTCGGCCTGCGCGATTCTCGGCTGCTTCTTGGTGCTAAGGCGGATGAGCATGCTCGGCGATGCGATTAGCCACGCCGTGTTGCCGGGCATCGTCTTGGCGTATCTCTTCGCCGGGCGCGACGCCGTCGTGATGCTCTTTCTCGGCGCCATGCTCGTCGGCGTGCTCACGGCGCTGCTCGTGCAAACGCTCCACCGTTTCGGCGGCGTGGCGGAAGACGCGGGACTGGGGATCGTGTTTACGTCGCTCTTCAGCATCGGCGTCGTCCTGGTGAGCAACTACACATCGCGCGCGCATATCGACGTGAATTGCGTGCTATTCGGCGATATGGATTTCGTCTCGCTCGACCGCTTCTATTGGGGACCTTTCGACCTGCCCCGCTCGCTGCCGAAGATGCTGCTGGCGCTGGGGGCCGTGGTCGTGTTCGTCACGGTGTTTTGGAAGGAATTGAAGATCGCGTCGTTCGACCCGGCGCTCGCGACTGCCATGGGCATTAGCGCGGTGGCGGTCCATTATCTGTTGATGGGAATGACGGCCGTCGTCACCGTGGCGGCGTTCGAAGCGGTCGGGGCGGTGATTTGCGTGGCGATG
>CAZWDN010000098.1:0-5569 GCA_964633125.1 uncultured Pirellula sp.
TCGAACGGCTTATGCAGGAATTCGTTGGCGCCGGCCGCCTTCAAATCGGCGATCTTGTCTTCTTCGACCATGCCCGAGATGCAAATAATCTTCACTTCCTCGGGCGTGTGATCCTTGCGGACCCGCTGGCAAACTTCCTTGCCGTTGATGTCCGGAAGCATTACGTCGAGAACGATTAGGTCAGGGCCGTACTCCTTGACCAGCATGCCGGCATCGAAGCCGTTATTGGCGATGCGCACGTCGAAACGTCCGTCCTTGTCCAATACGTCGGAGATGAGTTCGACCAATTCGACGTCGTCGTCGACCAAGAGCACCTTCCGCTTGCCGCTTTCCAGGGCATCGGTCGGAATGCCGTTGTCCTTCATGAACGAGTACAACTGATCGCGGGGAATGCGACGAAAGCGGCTGCCCGGTACGCGGAAGCCTTTCAGTTGGCCGGAATCAAAACAGCGAATGATCGTTTGCTGGCTGACCTTGCAGATCTTCGCGGCTTCGCCGGTTGTGAATACGGTTTTCATGCGGCCCTTACACCCTTCTCCCCGGCTCGTTAAGCGAGCCAGTCCAAAGCGGGACTCTAGTCGACGCCGCGTGCCACAGCGTCTCCAAAGTTCCTAATCCTCCGTGTTACGCTATTCGGACGCTCGCCCGATGCACGCCTGCCCCCCACCGTGCAATCAGTCGCGACGTTTCGCGCCGCGCTCCGATCGCCGTGCAGACTCACTCTCTCTCCGACTCGGCTGTAACTCAAACCATCGATGACTCACATCGTCGATGAACCACCGACACTCTTCAAACAGTGGCACTCACTCAGTCACTGATCTTGTCTCAGTCACTGACGTTGTCTCAATCTCCGACAAGTTCCGGTTTAACCGAAATTGCCGAGCTTGCCACTTGTAGCGATTATAGGCCCGGCAGAAAGTGAGTCAATACTGATCCGGGAGACGCAACATCAATCCGGACAATCGCTTACGACGGACGTTGATTTCCTGCTCCGGCAACTTACGATGTCACGGCGACAACTCGCCCTGGCCAAAAAACCGATCAACAAGCGGAAATCTAACTATTTCACGCGTTTTGGCGAACTCCGGACCATTGGCAGACCCGCGAAAGCAGAGGGGCTTGCGGGGAAAATAGGGGCAAATTCCCGCAAGGGGCCGTTGGCCGTAAAAATGGGCCCGATGCGGCTCTTAAGCTTCGAGATAGACGCGGACGAGCGCCAAATCGGCCGGCGTAATGCCGCTGATCCGGGCGGCCTGAGCGAGCGAGGCCGGGCGAATGCGGCAAAGCTTCTCCCGCGCTTCGGTACGCAACTGCTTGATAGCCCCGAAATCGAACGTGGCCGGAATACGCTTCTCCGCCAACCGCTCGACGCGCGCGATCTCCAACTCCTGGCGGCCGACGTAGCCTGCGTACTTCACGTCGTTGACGACTTGCTCCGCGGCCTCGCGCGAGAGTTCCGCCAACTCCGGGCAGCGTTCGACGACTCCTTCCCACGTCGAATCCGGATGCACCAAGTAGCGCTCCAACGATTCCCCGCCGCTGCGCGTCGCTTGCAGCAGTTGCCGCGCGCGATCAATGTCCGCTTGCTTCGCCGCGAACCTACGGCTGCGCTCGGCGTCGACGAGACCTAGCTTTTCCGCAACCGGCGTCAGCCGGTGATCGGCGTTGTCGTGCCGGAGCAGCAAGCGATACTCGGCGCGGCTCGTAAACATGCGGTACGGCTCATCGACCCCCTTCGTCACGAGGTCGTCGATCAGCACGCCCATGTAGGCCTCGTTGCGGCGCAGCACCAGCGGTTCGGTGCCGCGAGCGGCCAGTGCGGCGTTGGCGCCTGCCAGCAAGCCTTGTGCTCCGGCTTCTTCGTAGCCGGTCGTGCCGTTGATCTGTCCGGCCAAGTAGAGCCCGCGAACCTGCTTGGTTTCCAAACTAGGCCAAAGTTGCTCGGGAGGCGCGAAATCGTATTCCACGGCGTAGCCGTAGCGCATGATCTGCGCGTTCTCCAGGCCGGGAATCAACTTAAACATCCGGTCCTGCACGTCGCGCGGCAGGCTCGTCGAGACGCCGTTGACGTAGACCTCGTGCGTCGCTCGCCCTTCCGGTTCCAGGAACAACTGATGCCGATCCTTGTCGGCAAACCGCACGACCTTATCCTCAATCGAGGGGCAATAACGGGGCCCGCTCGATTGAATCTGGCCGCTGTACATGGGGGCCCGCGAAAGATTGGCCCGGATCAATTCGTGAACGGCGTCGTTCGTGTAGGTGATGTGGCAAGGAATCTGCGGCGTTTCGATCCGGTCGTTAAGAAACGAAAACGGCCGCGGATCGGCGTCGCCCGGCTGCAATTCGCACCGGTCGTAGTCGATCGTACGACCGTTGAGCCGCGGCGGCGTGCCGGTCTTGAACCGTTGCAGGCGAATGCCGAGACGCGAGAGCGCACCGCTGATCCCCGCGGTCGTGCCTTCGCCCGCGCGACCGCCGGGCGTTTGCGCTTCGCCCGTGTGCATCAGCGCCCGCAAGAACGTACCGGTGGTGATAACGACCCGCCCGGCCCGATACTCGGCTCCGCCGCGCACCAGCACGCCGACGATACGCGGCCCCTCCGACTGCTGCTCCACCACCATATCCTCGACGACTTCTTGGCGGAGATCGAGGTTCGGCTGCGACTCGACCAGCCGCTTCACTTCGTTCTGATACGCGCGCTTGTCGGCCTGCGCACGCGGGCTGTGCATAGCCGGGCCTTTGCGGAGATTGAGCATCCGAAATTGAATGCCGGTCGCATCGATGACGCGTCCCATGATGCCGCCGAGCGCGTCGATCTCGCGAACAATCTGCCCCTTGGCGACGCCGCCGATCGCCGGGTTGCAACTCATCTGGCCGACCGTGTCGAGGCTCGTCGTCAACAGCGCCGTGCGCGCACCGAGCCGCGCGGCCGCCGTCGCCGCCTCGGTTCCCGCATGCCCGGCGCCGATGACAACAACGTCGTATTGGTAACTGGATGACATGAATAGTTGCTAGTAGCCGGTAGCTAGTCGCTAGTACGGAAAAAGACAAGGAATTGGTAAGGATCAATGAGTCGCGTCGCTTGTCGACAACTAGCCGCCGGCAACCCGCTACTTGCTACTTTCCTCTGGCAATCACGCGATGGAAATGCAGCAGCACTTCGCGGTTGACCACGCGGCGCACTCCTTCGACGAGACAACGCGGCTCGTTGTCTTCTTGCCCCAGCCGCATGATTTCCGCCAGCGGCGTCCCCGGCGGCACCGTGAAAGTCGATTGTTGAATGATCTGATTTCCCGCGTCGAGTTCCGGCACGATGAAGTGGCACGTCGCCCCGTAGGTGAGCATGCGCGATGCGTAGGCGTCGTGGTAGGGACGCAGGCCTTTGAAGCTCGGCAACAGCCCGTGGTGCAGATTGATGATCCGCCCGCCGGCGTATTTCCAACAACTCGCAGCCGGTAGAATTCGCATATACCGGGCCAGAATGATGTAATCGACGTCGTACTGGTCGCACAGCGCGATCATTTCGTCGTCGTTCGCATTGCCGCCGTCGTCGCCGATGGAGTGCCACGGCACGCCGAACTGCTCCGCCAACGCGCGACAGTTCGGGCGGTTGCCGAGCATCAGCGCCGCTTCGGCCTTGAGTTCGCCGTCGCGAATGGCCCGCAGCAACGCCAACGGCGCCTCGGGCCGGTACGTGGCGCAGATCGCCAATCGCGGCCGCTTCGCGCGCAATTCCGGCGACCACACGCGCACCGAAAGCTCCTTGCCGACGCCGATCGCGGTCAACTCCTTCCGCAAGGCGGTGAAGTCGTCGACCTCCAACTCCGCCCGACAAAGCATGGCGAAGACATGCTCCTCGTCATGGTCGTACATTTGGATCTCGGCGATGTTCGCTCCCTGCGTCGTGAGGAAGTGAATGATCGGATCGGCGAGCCCCTTGTGGTCGGGTCCGACGGCGGTAACGACAATCTGCATGAAATCGGTTCAGGGTTCGGGGTTCAGGGTTCGTCGAGCCGACGCAAACCATTTAAGCCGCGTCGCGTGCAGACGTGCAATCACACGCAAGCGTTTTACTTCTGCCGCGGCGGCAAATGGGGCCGCTTCACTCCGTGCGGCAAATCGAAACGCCACCGCTTTCGCGCCGCGGGGAGTTCGGTAATGGTCCGGGGTCGAGCGGGCTTGGGTTCCGACATCGCGAGTTCCTCCTTGAAGTTGCGAGACTAATACGATACCCGGCCTCGGCCGTTCAGCGAACCACCGTTCGTGCGGCACGGCGCATGTGGTCCGATTCCGAGCGTATCGCACAGGCCGGAATGCGCTTCGCCGCACGCTCCTGACGCAGCTCCGCACGTACGCACAGCCGCCGCTCGCAACCTATTTTCTTAACGGCACTTACGCTCTGACGACCACCGACGTTTTACGTCTACCCGAAGGCCCGACTGGTGTTGACTTCGGACCCCCTTTTGTCAAGATGGGAACTCCGAGCAAAGACGACGGCGGTCGACAGAAATGGCCCCCGCGGAGCACTTCCTGCTCCTTACATCGACGGCGACGCGTGTACGCGGTCGCTCGCGGCCCCACCCGGGCCAAGATGTATTCCGACCGTAACTTGCTCGCCAGGAGCGCGACCCCGGATGAGTGAACAAACCGAAGAGATGGTCCTGACGAAGTTGTATTCTGCGGAAACGGCCGCGGCGGACGTGCCTGCGGGGAGCGTCACCGCCGACCATCCCATGGAAAAATGGCACGCTCGGTTCGACGAGCACGGCCGTCTGCCCCGTCCGGCGACCGTGCGCGACAAAGTCATTATGTGGGACTACGCGATTTCGTTCGTCGTGTACCACGCGGTCGCATGCCTCGCCTTTTTTCCTTACTTCTTCAGTTGGACCGGCGTGGCGCTGGCGATTCTGGGGATGTACTTCTTCGGTACGCTCGGCATCAATCTCTGCTACCACCGACTGCTCACGCACCAAGGCTTCGTCGTGCCGAAGTGGCTGGAACACACGTTTGCCATGCTCGGCGTGCTTTGCGTGCAAGACACGCCGGCCAAGTGGGTCGCCATCCACCGCTTGCATCACCAATACTCCGACGAACAGCCTGATCCCCATAGCCCGTTGGTAAACTTTTTCTGGGGTCACATGGGCTGGCTGCTGGTCGATAACGTCCAGATCCACAGCCTCAACCATTACGAAAAGTATGCCCGCGACGTGCTGCGCGATCCGTTCTATTTCGGCCTGGAGCGCAAGCTATTGTGGGTGTGGCTGAACATCGCGAGCTGGGCCGTGTTCTTCGGTCTGGGCTTCGCCGGCTATTACACGTTCGCCTTCCCGAACGCGAGCGAGGCGGCTCAATTCGGCTGGAGCGTCCTGATTTGGGGCGTTTTCGTCCGCACCGTCATCGTCTGGCACGTGACTTGGAGCGTGAACTCCCTGGCGCACGTCTGGGGCTATCGCAACTACGAAACCGACGAAAACAGCCGCAACAATTGGTTTGTGGGACTGGTCAGCAACGGCGAAGGGTGGCATAACAATCATCATGCCGATCAGCGCAGCGCGAAGCACGGCCACAA
>CAZWDN010000098.1:5669-14859 GCA_964633125.1 uncultured Pirellula sp.
AAGGGTGGCATAACAATCATCATGCCGATCAGCGCAGCGCGAAGCACGGCCACAAGTGGTGGGAATTCGATCTCACGTGGCTGACGATCAAATTCCTCCGGTCCGTGGGACTGGCGAAGGACGTCGTTCTGCCCAGCCATCGCCTGGATGCGGCCAAAACCAATTCCTAAGCCGCGAACCTTGTCGTTGAGACGAGGCGCCTAGCCGTGCCTCCGAGAATGAACGCCGAAGAACCCGCAGTCATCACAGGGCTCGGCGTCGTTTGTCCGCTCGGCATCGGACGCGATGCCGTGTGGGAAGCGTTTCGCACCGGCAAGTCGGCGCTGCGCCCGATCACCGCGTTCGACACGACGGGGCTCACGGCCAAGGTCGCCGGCGAGGTCGAAGGCTTCGACCCGGCCGTCTATGTGAAGCCGCGCAAAGCGCTGAAGGTCATGGCCCGCGATGCGCAACTCACCGTCGCCGCGGCCGGTTTGTCGCGCGATGATTCCGGCCTCGCGGAAGGAGGCGTCGACCCCGAACGCTTCGGCGTGATCTTCGGCGGCGAAGTGATTCGCAACCCGCTGGAAGAAGTCGCCTGGCCGTTTCGCGGCAGCATGGTCGAGGGGCAATACGACTTTGCCCGTTGGGGTTCGACCGGCATGACGGCCTGCTACCCGTTGAGCATGCTCAAGCTGCTGCCGAACATGCCGGCCTGCCATATCTCGATCGGCCACGACGCTCGCGGCCCGAACAACAGCATCTGCATGGCCGAAGCCTCGGGTATTTCGGCGATCGGCGAAGCGACGCGCGTCATCCAGCGCGGCCAGGCCGATTTAATGATGGCCGGCGCCGCCTCCTCGCGCGTCAACGCTTACGACATGCTGCGTCGCCAGATCTCCGAAGAAATGTCGCCGTGCACCGATCCGGAGCGCGCCGGGCGACCGTTCGACGTCGATCGCGACGGCCAAACGCGCGGCGAAGGGGCCGCCGTGTTGACGCTGGAAGGTCGGCGGCATGCCGAGGCGCGCGGAGCGCGTATTTTCGCCGAAGTGCGCGGTTGGGGAACCGGCATCGATCCGCGTGTCGCCGGGCGCGGTTTCATCGGCGATTGTGTTCGCTTCGCCGTCGAGCGCGCCCTAGCCGATGCGAAACTCACGCCCCGCGACATCGGCTTCGTCGTCGCCCACGGCCTGGCGACCCGACAAGGCGATCTTGCCGAAGCCGTGGCGTTGCGGGCCGCTCTGCCCGGCGTACCGGTGTTCGGCGCCAAAGGGTACATGGGCTGCTTGGGCGTGGCCTGCGGCGCCGTCGAAGCGGCGCTGGCCGCGATCGTGCTCGACCAGGGCTACCTCCCGCCGACGGCCCATTGCGACAAGCCCGACCCCGAGTGCGGCCTCGAGGTCGTACATGGCGCGCCGCTTACGACCTTCGCGCCGACCTGCGTGGTCGTGAGCTATACGGCCGCCGGCCAAGCCACGGCCGTGGTTTTAGCGAAGTAATTGGGTTCTGACGAAGTAGTCGAAACACGCTACTTCCGCTCTCGCAATTTGCCCGCCGCCGGCCACGGCGGGCCTCCGATCCCGCAACTGGAAAAAACGCCCCTGCTCTGTTAACCTTGCCCCGAACGTTTGCGGCCCTTCGCTCATCGTCTTATCGAGGACCGCCGTCATCAGGGAGAGAATGCGCATGTCGTCGCGCCGCAAAGGGTCGTCTGTAGCCGTCGCCGCCGGGAAGCGCACTTCCGTCGACAAATCGTCGCGAGGCAAGCCGGCGACGAAGAAGCCCGCTCCGCGAATCGTGCCCGCGCCGGCCGTAGACGAATCGCACAACCCGCGGCCGACGCTGCTCCCCGGCCAAAGCCTCTGCGACCACTGCTCGGCTAAGTGCTGCAAATACTTCGCTTGGCCGATCGAGCGTCCGAGCGAACGCGGCGATTTCGACTATATCCGCTGGGCCATGCTGCACAGCCAAACGACGTTCTTCGTCGAAGACGGCGATTGGTATGTGCTCGTCCACACGACCTGCAAGCACTTGCGGAGCGACAACCTCTGCGGCATCTACGAAACGCGCCCGGAAATCTGCCGCTCCTACTCGACGAATGATTGCGAGTTCGACGACCACTACGTCTACGAAAAGTACTTCGAGACTCCCGAGCAAGTACACGAATACATGGAGGTCGTAGCGCCGCCCAAGGGGCAAAAGAGCATTCGCAGCCCCAAACCGCCGCTGCTGCAATTCTTGAACTAACAGTTCCTGCGATGTTCAGAGAAGGGGATAAAGGAGATATGTCGGAGATGTGGGGGATGGCATGAGTGAGAGGCTTTCGTCCTTCGTTCCATTTCTGCAACTTCACGGCTTATCTCCCTAATCCTTCCTCATCCCCACATCTCCTTCTCTGTTCTGAATAGCCATACGACCATGTCTGATGTGAAACGTATCGAACCGCGCACGCTCAAGGGCTTTCGCGATTACCTGCCCGAAGCGATGATCCCTCGCGAGCGGCTCATCGACACGGCGCGGCGAGTCTACCGCAGCTACGGCTTCTCGCCGATCGATACGCCAGCGCTTGAGTACTTAGAAATCCTCACCGGCAAAGGCTCCGACGAAACCGACAAGCAGCTCTACAAGTTTCAAGACCACGGCGGTCGTTGGGTCGGAATGCGGTTCGATCTCACGGTGCCGCTGGCGCGGTTCGCCGCGCAGCACATCGGCACGCTCGGCACGCCCTGGAAGCGCTATCACATCGCCGCCGTATGGCGCGGCGAGAATACGCAAGCCGGCCGGTTTCGCGAGTTTATGCAATGCGATTTCGACACCATCGGCACGCTTTCGCCGGCGGCCGATATCGAAACCGTGCTCGTGATTAACGACCTCTTCTCGGCCTTGAAGTTCGACAATTTCACGATTCGCCTCAACAATCGCCTGCTGCTCAACGGCCTGCTGGAAAAGCTGGGCCTCGCCGAGCGCAGCGTGCCGGTGCTCCGCGCCCTCGACAAGCTCGGCAAGATCGGCCCGGAGAAGGTCGCGGAAGAAATGGCGGCGACGGCCGACGCCACACCTGCCCAAGCCGCCGACGTACTGAAGCTCGCCGGCCTGGAAGGGACGAACGATGCGGTGCTGAGCGAAGTCTCAAAGCTCGTCGCCGGTTCACCGCGCGGCGAAGAGGGAGCCCAAAAGCTGCGCGACCTGCTCGCCGCCGCCGCGGCCGCGGGCGTGCCCGAGCGCCGGCTCAAGCTGGACGTCTCGATTGCTCGCGGGCTCGACTATTACACCGGCGTGATCTACGAAACGTTTTTGAACGACTTGCCGAGGATCGGCAGCGTCTGTTCCGGCGGCCGGTACGACAACCTCGCCGGGCTCTACACGAAGCAAGAGTTGCCTGGCGTCGGCGCTTCGCTCGGCTTGGATCGCCTGCTCGAAGCGATGAGCCAACTCAATCTCATCGAAAAAGTTTCCACGCCCGCGCCGGTGTTCGTCGTCTACTTCGTCGAAAGCGGGCTGCACGAATACCTGAAGCTCGCCGCGCGCGTGCGTACCGCGGGCATCGGCTGCGAGGTGTACCCCGAAGCGAAGAAAATCGGCAAGCAACTCCAATACGCCGACAAGCGTGGCTTCCGCGCGGCGCTCGTCGCCGGCGACGACGAACTTGCCGCAGGCACGGTACAAGTGAAAGACCTCAAGACCGGCCAGAGCACGCCGGTAGCGCTCGCAGGGGACGCATTGGAGCAGACGTTGCGAACATTGCTGGCGAGCGTCGAGCCGTAAGGCCGACGTGTGATGATTCGATTGCAGATGGGGCGCCGGCCGAAATTATTCGCCACCACGAGCGGCGCTTCATACCACCCAACGCGAACCAACCGCGCTCATGTCCAAGCGCTCGAACCACTACGAGGCGGCGTTTGAGCAATACCTGCGTGAACGGCGGGCCCCTTATATCGCGGTCGACGAAAGCCGGCGCAGTCTGCTCCCGCTCGAACTCCCGGAAGACGTCGTCGGTTCGCTCAAGAGCTTGGATTTCCTCGTCACGTCGTCGCAGGGATTTACCTGGCTGGTCGACGTAAAGGGCCGCAGTTTTCCGAGCGGCAGGCAGGGCCGATTGTGGAAAAATTGGGCCACTTGCGACGATCTCGCCGGCATGAGCCGGTGGGAAAATCTGCTAGGCGGACGCTTCCAGAGCCTCTTCGTGTTTGCCTACAATGTAACGGGCGAGGTTTCGCCGCTCCCGGCGGAGCAGTTGTTTCCGTTTCGCGACGGCCGGTACGCCTTCCTCGGCGTACGGCTGGCGCATTTCACGGAGCACGCCAAGCTCATTTCGCCGAAGTGGCAAACGCTCGCCATGCCGACCGCGGCCTTGCGACAATGGGCGCAGCCGATGGTCGACCTGCTTTAGACGCCTGCTTTCAACACCCGTCGCGCGACGTACCGGAGAACGGTTGGATGACCACGCTTCGCCGCTTGCTACCCCTTCTCCCCGTGCGCATGTCCCCGCTCTTCGCCGCGCTCGTGCTCGGGGCCGTTTTACTCGCGCCGACCGACGCCTTCGCCCAACAAAAAGGGAAGAAGGACAAGGAAGAGCCGCCCTCCAAGGGCTACACGATGCAATACTTCCTCACCGGCATCGCGGTGTTTTTGATCGCCGCGCCGTTATGCTGGCCGGCCATGCGCCGTTGGGACTTGCCGTTCCACGAAGAAGAATAACGGCTACGAGTTGCGACAACGCGCATCGGCCAAGGGCGACTGCTAGTTCCGCTGATCGCTCTTCGCGCCGTCGCGGGCCTTCATAAAGTTCGGACCGCTCAGCGCATGTTTCGCGCCGGCAGGCTGGAAGAACTCGGTTACGGCGTCGATCACACGCTGCTGTTCGTCGTCGCGCAGTTCCGGGAAGATCGGCAACGCCACGGTTTCCGCGGCCGCCCGTTCCGTGTGCGGCAGCGAACCGCTGCCGTAGCCTAGGTAGCTGAAGCATTCTTGCCTGTGTAGCGGCACGGGGTAGTAAACCTCGGTGCCGATCTTCCGGTCGGCCAAGAAGGCTCGCAACGCATTGCGGCGGTCGTCGCCGACGTGGATTACATACTGATTCCAGACGTGCTTGCGATCGGCCCGCACGACCGGCAGGCGCAGCGCGTCGCCGAGGCCGCGTTCGGTAAACGCCTTCGTATAACGTTCGGCTCGGGTCCGTCGGGCCTCGGTCCAGCGCTCGAGGTGCGGCAGCTTCACGTTGAGCACGGCCGCTTGCAGCGAATCGAGCCGGCTGTTGATGCCGACGAGCTTGTGATAGTAGCGCGGCTGCATGCCGTGGCCGCGGAGCAACCGAAGCTTGTCGGCCAGCGCGTCGTCGTTGGTCGTGAGCATTCCCGCGTCGCCGTAGGCGCCGAGGTTCTTGGTCGGGTAGTAGCTGAAGCAGCCGATGTCGCCGATGCTGCCGGCCGACTTTCCGCGGTAGCCCGCGCCGATCGCTTGGCAGGCGTCTTCAATCACGGCCAAGCCGCGCAGTCGAGCCAGGTCCATGAGCGGCGTCATTTCAGCGCATTGGCCGTACAGGTGAACGGGAATGATCGCTCGCGTGCGCGAGGTGACGCGCTGGGCGACTTGGGCGACGTCGAGATTGCAGGTATCCGGCTCGATGTCGACGAACACCGGCGTGGCGCCGAGCCGCGTGACGGCCGACGCGGTCGCGAAGAATGTGTAGCTCGGGCAAATCACTTCGTCGCCCGGGCCGATATCGTACGCCATCAGGGCGAGCAACAAGGCGTCGCTCCCCGAGGCACATGCCACGGCGTGCTTCGCGCCGCAAAGTTCGGTCATCCGCTTTTCCAGGTCGACCACGTCGGGCCCGAGCACGAACTTGCCGGACGTGCAAACCTGCTTGAGCGCGGCAAGCAGTTCGGCCTCGAGCTGCTCGTGCTGACGCGAAATATCGAACAAAGGCACCGGCAACGGCGCTGCGGATTCGGATGGCATGGGCGAAAACCTAGTTGCAAATTCACCGGCTCGAGAAGCGACGGCGCGCGGGCTGCCGTAAATCCCCGACTTCTCAAGCGGGCGAACTCTAGAACTTCGCCGGCGGGGGGTCAAGACGAGGTCGATGCATAATGATGCCGCCAGTGCCGGCATGTTCATGGCGACCAACCCGGTTGCGGCTCGCGATGAATCTTCGGAGCAGCGCGCTTCTGCAAGGCGTCGATCTCTCCTTGCACGCGGGTCACATCCTGCGCCGAGCCGAGCGCTTCCAGGCGCATATCGAAGCGGCGCGTTTCGCCCGGGGCGAGCACCGCCACGCGCCCCTGCGACTTCTCGAAGCCTTTCGTGTGCGGCAAGTTGATGCACGGTTCTAGGCCGGTCACATAGCCGTCGGGCGCGGGAAGCGGATTTTTCCAGAGCGTGAAGAGCGGAAACTGGCGGCGGTCGAAGCTTAGGCCGAGGCCGAGCTTGCCGTCGGCGGAACTCAGCACTGTTTTGGTCCAGCCGTCGTCGCCGGGGATCAATTCGAAAAAAAGCACGCGTTCCGGTTGTGCTGCCGCTTCCGGGTACATTTGCCAAGTCGGAATATCTGCGGCGGCCGCGGCATCCTTCGGCACCAACGTTTGCACCGGCGCGGCGAAATGCGAGCCCGGCCCGGCCAGCGGCATCCCTTGATTGATATGGTAGAGCAGTTCCAGATCGCCCGGCTGAGCCGAGAGGTTCGTGATCTCGTCCGTGATCGTAAATGCCGACGATCCGAGCACGGTCCGCAGCGTAGACTTTAAGCGCAGCTTGTTCGAGAACATCCGCGCTTCGTCGACGATTCCGGTCACCGCGATCTCGCGCGACGCCGGATCGAACGATGCTTCCACATAGTGGGCCGGCAAGTTCGCAATGCGGCCATGTAGCGGATGCACCAGCTTCCCGGCGGAGTCCCATTCCGGAGCGCCGCAGTATTCGAGGCCGCAGCGCACGAGGAATTCGTCGAACCCGGAAAGCCAGCCAATACCCGAGGCTTCATTTTGCGGCACGTAGCGCGGATGCACGGGCCCGCGCACCGGCGACTGCCAACCAAGCTTGACGTCTCCGCACTCGGCCCGATGGATCCCCATGCCGCGCGTCGGCAACAGGGTCAGCCGCAGCGCGCCATTGTCGATCTCGACGACGTCGATGCCGTCGCGCAGACCGCCGCAAAGCGTACGTTTGCGAATCGAGAACGGCGGCAATGTCGAATCGATGTCCCCCGGTCCAAGCTTGCAGGAAGGAACATACACGTCGTTGTCGACGTCGGTGAGAATCCAAGTTTTACGCGTCATGCGAGCGATACATTCCTAAGACGAAAGAAAAAACATCCCGATCACTTACTTCGCCGCTTGTTCGTTGACGCCCAGCAATTGCTTGATCATCGCTTCCAACTGCGCGGCGTTGGCTTCGCCGCTGCCGACGCGGATCAAACGAATCGAGCCGTCGCGATCGATGAGCACCGCCTGCGGAATGCCGCTGACGAGATACTTCGCCGAGAGGTCGTCGTCCGGCATCACGGCAATGCGGTGCTTCAGTTCGTGATGCTTGAGAAACTCAAGCATCGCGGCGTTTTCGGCCGATTCACTGAGGTCCTCTTCGCGCTTCGGCCGCTTCGCTTCCGCGTCCCAGCCGTATTGGTAATGGCGCGTCACGCCGATAATCACCAAGCCCTTGTCGGCGTACTTATCGTTCCACTCGCGCAGATGCGGGAATGTGGCGATGCACGGACCGCACCATACGGCCCAAAAGTCCAAGAGCACGACCTTGCCGCGCAGCTCTTCCGGCTTGAGCGGCGTGCCGTTGAGCCAAGCGGCTTCGAGAATCGGGAAGTGCGGCGTGCCGATGAGCGCGGCCCGCTTTCGTTCGGCTTCGAGCCGCGTTCGCAAGCTACCGAAAGTCGAGACGTTACGCGCCGCGGCGCTCTTCACCAAGGCATCTTCCGACTTCAGTTCCTTAAAGCGTTCTTGCCAAGTCGCGAGAAGTTTTTCGGCATCTTCAAACTTACCGGTCGAAACCATGCCGCCGGCTTTCATACTCACCGCTTCGCCGGCCATGACGACAAACTCGGACGACCCGGAACCGGCATCCCAGCGCGATTCGATGAGATCGAAATAGCGTCCTGCCGCGGCGGTGCGTTCTTCACCTAATTCCGCAAGTTGCAACTTCATCCGCAGAGCATTGCCCAGAGCGACGGCCGCGGCGGCATCGGTCTTGGGACGCTTCTCGGCCGCCGCCAGTTGCTCGTCGATGATTTTGGCCGCCTCGTCTTTACGTTCGGCGGCGATGAGCAGCCGCACTTGCGCTTGGCGAATTCCGTCGACGAGGCCGGCGAGTTCCTTATTCTTCTTCGCGTTCTTCTTGGCCGCCGCTTGCACTTGCTTCAGTTGCTTCTCGATCGTCGGCAACGTTTCCGCGGCAAGTTTGCCGCGGATGCCGTTCTCGGTGAGATTCGCAATGAGGTTGCGATACGAAGCCGCCGCACGCTCGTTCGCCTCGACCGACGGCCATAGGTGGTCGAGATACTTTGTGAGCTGCTCCGCCGCCTTGTCGTACTTACCCGCGCGCTGATAGCCGAAGGCCAGCGTCTGCCGCATCGATTCGAGCGACGGCTGATCGGGGAGCGCCTTCTGCGCGGCGGCCAGCGCCTGCTCCGCTTCGTCAGGCTTTCCTAATTGGCTAAGCGACCCGATGAGCACCGTGTGCGAACCGACGTCTTCCGCACGCTCGGCAATCGCGGCGCGAGCCTCCCGCACGGCGTCGTCGAGCCGCTGCACGGCTTGATACGTCATCGCCAGCGCGTCGTGGTCTTGCGATTTCTCTTTCTCCGCCCGTTCGATCAACTTCTCCAGCGCCGCTTTACGCTCGGCGTTCGCCTTGGCGTAAACCTTCTGATCGCCGGCCGCCTTCGAAACGGCCTGGAAGTATTCGTGATTGACCTTCGCCGCCTCCACGCCCAGATTGAGCGGCTCCTCCGCTCGTACGGGCGATACGAGAAAAGCCAGCGGAGCAAACAACCCGAGCAAGGCATTGCGGGACATGGCAAAGTCACTCCTGGGGGCAATCAGGCGGGTGTGCGAAACGGGGTACGAATAACCGCTGAACATAATGCGCCGCGAGCCGGTCGACAATTGCGGCGGGCCGGCGCGGCGAGTTAGAATGTGCGGTCCGCCGCCGGCCGTTGACTATTTCGCCCACCCACGGAAGTCGTCCGCCATGCCTTGCT
>CAZWDN010000099.1:0-14856 GCA_964633125.1 uncultured Pirellula sp.
CGTCGTCACCGTGGCGGCGTTCGAAGCGGTCGGGGCGGTGATTTGCGTGGCGATGCTGATCGTGCCCCCTGCGACGGCCTATTTGCTTACGGATCGCCTGAGCACGATGACGCTTCTGGCCGTCGGCTCGGCGGTATTATCGTCGCTGGCCGGCTGCATCATCGCCCCGCTTACCGGCACCAATATCGCCGGCATGATGGCCGTCGCCGCGGGGGGGCAATTTGCATTGGCCGTGGCGCTCGCGCCGCGGTACGGATTGGTCAGCAAGGCTTGGCGGGCCTGGCGGCTTTCGGCGCGCATTGCGGCCGAGGATTTCACGGCGCTACTGTATCGGGCCGAGGAATCTACAAAGCCCGACGCCCCGCGCGGTTTGCGCACGACCGATCTGCTGGCCGCCGTCGGTCGCGGCTTCACCGGACGTATGGCGTTGCGAAAGCTTATTCATTCGGGCGTCGTCGAGCCGAGCAGCGAGGGACGGGTCATTCTCAGCGTCGGCGGCCGGCGCGATGCCGAATCGCTCGTGCGTTCGCATCGCTTGTGGGAAGCGTACCTCGTGGAGCACTTTCAGTTGCCGCTCGACCATTTGCACGAACCGGCCGAACGGATCGAGCACTTCATCGGTCCCGAGCTGCAGCAGCAACTGGCCGAGAGCCTGCCGAAGGCCGACACTGATCCGCACGGCCGCGAGATTCCGCCGCAGCCGAAGTAGACGCGGCGTTACGCCTCGAGTGCGGCGCGGACATAGCGTAGTTCGTTGGGCATGAGGGCGTCGAGCGTCGCGAGGTCGAAGAGCGTCGAACGGTCGAGCCGTGTCGGCGGTCCCGAATCGGCCGCACGGAACGTCGCGCCGAAGAGCGAGGCTCGGCGAAAGTCGCACTCGCGTAGCTCGCAGCCGGCGAAGTCGGCCCCTTCGACGTCGGCCCCGGCGAACGACGCCCCGCGGAGATCGGCGCCCGCGAACTTGGCGTTGGAGAGATTCGCCCCGTCGAAGCGAGCGCCGGCCAGCGGGCAATCGCGAAAATCGGCGTCGCGCAACAATGCTCCGCGCGCGTCGAGTCCGGTGAGTTCATGGCCGCGGCAATCGATGCTCCGTAGTTCGCGTCCGGCGAAGTTTTTCGACTTCAGCGCCGCCCGCACTTCAAGCCGCGACAGGTTCGGGGCCATGTAACGCTGCGAAAGCGCCGGATCGGCCGTGTTGTGGTAGCCGGCCTCCCGTTCCCAGAAGCCGAGCTCATCGCGCTCGAGCAGGCGAACGGACTTGAGCCATTTCAGGCTCTTGTAGAAATACCGGCCGGGCACCATCGTGCGGAGCGGTCCGCCGTGGTCGACGGCGAGCGGCCGGCCGTCGACCTCCCAAACCAATAGAGTTCCCAACGCCAGGGCGTCGGCCAGCGGCAGCGACGTATCGTGCCGGCGCGTGCTATGGGCCGTGAAGCCGACGAATTGGGCCGCGGCGAGCGGAGCGGCCCGTTGGAGAACGTCGGCCAGCCGGACGCCGACGCAACGCAGCCCGAGCTTCGACCAGCGCGTTACGCAATGGATATCGATCGCTTCGTCGGCTCGCGGAAACGTGCGGAGATCGTCGAGCGTGAGCGTGAGAGGGTTCGCGACCAGCCCGGCAATTTCGACGGTCCAGACTTCCGGCAAGGGCTCCGGTTCACGCTCGCCGACCTGCGGCCAGCGACCCCGTGCTGCGAGTTGCTGCCCGGGGGGAAGCGGCGCGGAATGGGAGTTCGGATCGTGCGGCATGGCGCGTGGCGTCGGCGATGCTGGTGCGGTCGAGGGAGCGCGGATTCGAGGCGATGTAATTCTCGCATCGGCGTCGCCGGGTTACTATAGTGCAGGAGGATTCCTCAACTATGCGGGGTGTGACGTGAGTTGGATGCAGGTCGGCTGCCCGCGCTGTCCGGCGTTGGTCAACGTGCCGGTGACGATGGCGGGACAAATGGTCGTTTGCCCGACGTGCGGGCTTTCGTATCAAGTGCCCGGCTATGCGCCGCCGACGGCGCCACCCAATGCGCCGCTGCCTCCGTTTCCGCCTCCACCGCAATACGGCGCTCCGCAGTATCCGGCCCCGCAATACGCGGCTCCGCCTGCTCCGGCCTACGTCGTTCCGCCTCCTCCGACGATGCCGCCGCCGGAATTGAAGCATCCGGCGCCGATGCCGCCGTCGGGTTCGTCGGTTCCACCGCCGGCTCCACCCGCACCCGTTGCCGCGCAAGCCGCCGCGGCGCAACCCGTCGCACCCGCTTCGGGATTAAAGCCGCTGGAGGTTCTCGCGCCGCCGTCTGCATCTCTCTCCGCGCCGGGAGCGGCGAAGTCGGAACCGAAGCGTCTGCGTTGGCAGCATGAGAAGCGCTCGCAACCGGAGCCGGCGCGGCCGCCGAAGGCGGAAGAGTCGCCGACGTCGATGCTGCCCCCCGCGACGGCGAAAGAATTTCGCGCGGCGCTCGCGCCGGCGAATGCGGACGAGGCCGCGCCGGCCGGCGGCGCGGCGGCGAAGATTCCCGAGTCGGCGTTCCCCAAGTCGCCTGACGGCGGCACGGCATTGCCCGGCGGGCCGCGCGTCGTGGGGCCGGCGCGGATGGACTTGTCGGCCGTCGAAGAGCGCCTCGCGCAACAGCGGCGTAAGACGCAGACCACCATCGCCGTCGCATTGTTCGGCCTGACGGCGATGACGCTCTTCGCCTGGTTCGTCGTCAATCTATCGCGGCCGCAATAGGCGGATGCACCGCGTTGCGCTCGGCCGAGGTCGCTATTTCAGCCCGGTCAACGAGCCGGCGATCGACGTGAACCATGCCGCGCCGCCGACGTAGACACTGAAGACGACGATCGCGAGCATGCCGAAGCAGAGATACCGTTCCGCGCCGACGCCGCCGATGGCCACGGCCAACAGCCCGAGCGAGAAGAGGATCGTGCCGGCGACGAACAGCATTTCGCGCCAATAGCCCCACACGATATTCGCGGCCGCGGCTTCCGTGGCGGCGTTGCGCATGGCGCTCCACTCCACATCGTTGTTGCGGCGGTCGGTCTCGTGTTGCTTACGACGTTCGTCGAGCCGCTTTTGTAGATCGGTGCGTGTTTTCTCGGCGAGTTTTTCCGCGCCGAGCTCCGCTTGAAGTTGGGCGACGTCTTGCGTGTAGGCGTTCTCGAAGACCAGCGTCTCTTGGTCGACCTTGGCCTTGAGCCGGCCGACGTTGCGCGCGCCGAGGCCGTCGCAACCGCGGGCGGTGAGCACGAGCGTGAGGCCGATCATGAGCACGCCTTGCGCTAGGGCGAGCCAAGCGCCGGGAGCCGACAGCGCGCCGCGCGGGCCATACGACTGCGGGCCGCGCGGCACCGGGCCGGACGACGACATGGGGACCTGTTGCGGCGGCGCGACCGGAGCTTGCGGTTGCGGCTGATCAGTGCCGGTCCAGCGCGAACCGCCGGCATCGCTCAACGGTTGTGCCGGCGAAGAACCGGTGTTCGGCACGTGCGGAGCCGGCGCCGGTTGCTGGCCGGCGTAGTTCGGCGCGCCTGCGGCCGGCTGCGGTGCGCCCATCGGCGGCGGAGGGGCGGGAGGAGCGGCCGCGCCGACCGGCATCGTCGCGCCAGTCGGGCTGGTCGCCGAGAGTTGGAAGATCACGCCGCAGCCGGGAGCCGGGCAACGCAACTTCATGCCTGCGTGTTCCAACGGCACCTGGAGATGATGTCCGTTCGGGCAGACGGCTTCCAACATGGAGCGAATCCTTGAATACGCGAGCCGCGATGAAAGGGCGTACAGACGGCGACGAGAACGCCAATATAAGGGCGCTTCGTCGGCGATGCAAAATGCTCTCCGGCGAATCGATCGCCGCTTCCGCCGGATCTTTCACCCCGCTTACCCGACCCTTACAATCGCCCTAAGAACGAGCGCGCCGGACCGCACTCGCCCGCGACCTGATGCCTGACAAAGATGAACCCCGCACCGACCGATCGCGAACTCGAAGCCTTTCTCGATGAGACGCTCCCGGCCGAAGACTCGGCGCGGCTCGAACGCCTGCTGCGCGACGATCCGGCGTTGCGAGCCCGGCTGGCCGAGGCGCTCGCGCGTCGCGACTTGGGGGACCATTCGCTGGGGGCGGTTTGGCAACAGAATCGAGTCTCGTGCGCCGATCGGGCCGTGCTCGGCGCGTATGTGCTCGGCGTGCTCGACGACGACGCCCGTCGCGGCTTGGAACTCCATCTGCAAGTGGTCGGCTGTCGGTATTGCCAAGCCAATCTCGACGACATGCGGCTAGGTCGCCGAGAACCGTCGGCCGCGGCCGACGGTCGACGCCGCAAGTTTTTCGAATCGAGCGTCGGGCGACTACGGAAAGAGTGACGAGGAACGCGATGGACGGCGTGAAGGTGCGGCTCGGGCTCGTCGGCTGCGGCGTGATTGCGCGACGGCATCTCGCCGGCCTGAAAGACGACCCGCGCGTCGACTGGCGCGTGTTCGTGGACGCACGCCCGGAAGCGGCCGCCGCCTTGCGCGATGTATACGCTCCGCAAGCCGCCGCGGCAACCGACTTCGCCGCCGCGCTCGCCGAGCAACCGCTCGACGCCGTGATCCTCTGCTCGCCGAACGCGTTGCATTACGAGCAAACCTGCCGAGCTCTCGACCACGGGCTGCACGTGCTTTGCGAGAAGCCGCTCGCCGTGCGGCGCGAGCATATTGAAGAAGTGGTGCGTCGCGCCGCGGCAAGCGGCCGCATCGTATCGATTGCTCATCAGCGGCGCTATCTGGCGCCCTACCGCACCGCGCGGCGCGAACTTACCGAACGTGCCGAATTCTACGGGGCCGTGCGTCAAGTGCACGTCTACACCTGCGAAGCTTGGGGCCAATCGATCGCCGGCACCTGGCGCGACGATCCGACGCAAAACCTCGGCTATTGCGGCGACTCCGGAATTCACCAAATCGACGTCGTGCGCTTTCTGACCGGGCGCAGCGCGCGGCGTCTCTACGCCGTCGGCGAACGTCGCGGTACGCACGTGCAGATCGTCACGCGGATTCTCGCAGAGTTCGAGGGGGATATCGGTCTGGCGGCGCACTACGTCGGCGACGCGCATCATTGGCATGAGGATATTCATCTGCATTGCGAACGCGCCGACCTGCTGCTGCGCGGCGAGCAATTGTTTCAGGCGCGCGACAACCGCGTGGAGCCGGTCGCCGATTTATTGCCCGGCGGCCATCCGGCAACTTCATTCCTCGACGCCGTCGCGAGCGGCCGCCCGACGGTCTCGCCGCCGGAGATCGCACTGCCGATCTTCCAATGGAACGCGGCCGTGGCACGCTCGCTGGAATGCGGCGCGTGGGTCGATGTGGAGTAGCGCAACTTCCGCTCCCCTCGCCCCTTGCGGGAGAGGGGCAGGGGGTGAGGGGAGCCTCGCTTGCCGGACACGTCGGCTTTACGGCTCGACGCTCGCCGAAGGCACCGGAACGCCGCGCAGAGCGTTACCTACAGCGTGCCTTGCCACTGCGCACACGCTTCCCAAGTGCGCCACGCGATCAGCACGACGCACAACGTGCCGATCGTCGCCGTCGCCCATCGTTCCCAGCCGCGCATCACTTGCGGCGGATATTGCGTGCGCGGTCGACGCGGGTCGAAGCCGCGGGCCGTGACGCTCTCCGCCAAAGTTTCCGCCTTGCGCAAGGCCCCGGCAATCACCGGCAGGAAATTGCCGATCTCTTGCGGCAGTTTGTACCAGCGGAATCGGTAGCCCCGATAGCGGCGCGCTTGCCGCACGAGCGCCGCTTCTTCTACGAGCAGCGGGAGGAATCGCAGCGCGGTCGCCGTCATGAAGGCAAGCGCCGTCGGTACGCGAAACCAGCCGAGCGCCGCCAACATCCGCTCCGGGCCGGTCGATAAACTGGCCGTGAGCCCGGCCAGCGCGGTGGCGACGAAGCGCAGCGATTGCACGGCGCCGTAGAGCAATCCTTCTTGGGTCAGCGCGACCCCGGAGAAAAAGTCGTCTCCGCGGCCGCTCGAGGGAATGATCGTCAGCAGTACGGTCCGAGATTCGGCGGCATAGAAGAAGCCTTGCGAGAGCATGGTGCTCCAGACGATGACGGCCAGCACACCGACTATCGAGAGCCAGCCGCGCGACCGGAATCGCAGGCCGGTGCTCCACAACACCGCCACGGCGCAACAAGCCGCGAGCGCGCGCAGGTCGTCGACGCACACGACGACGACCGACGTGCCGAATACGGCGGCCAATTTCAAGCGCGGATCGAGCCGCGCGAGCCAAGGCCGGGCGACATCGGGTCCGAACGTGAGGCCGTTCATAGCGGCACCTCGCGACGTTCGAGCGTGGCGCGGTCGGCGTCGATGACCCAGCCGTTTCGCCCGGCGATCCAAATGCGGTCGGCGTAATGCAACGCGGTGCGGAGATGATGCGTGGAAAACATCACGGCGGCTGGTCCGTGCGGGGTGCCGACCGTGCGGCGGAGCGCGGCCATCACCAGGTCGACCGTCGGTCCGTCTTGTCCGGTCGTCGGCTCATCGAGCAACAGCAGGCTCGGCGAAGCGGCGAACGCCGCCGCCAGGGCCGTGCGTACCCGTTGCCCTCGGCTCAACGCCTGCGGCGGTTCGTCGAGCAGCGTTTCCAGCCGAAATGCGGCGGCGGCAAACTGCACGCGCCCGGCGATCGTCGCGACATCGCAGCCGGTTTGTCGGGGGCCGAACGCCAATTCGTCGCGAACGGTCCGCGAAAAGAGCGTGAGGTCGACCTGCTGCGGCACCAAGGTTCCGGCCGTGCGATTCGCTTCGGCCCGCCGCGTAATTCGGCCGGCGGTTGGTCGCAACGCGCCGCCCAGGAGCGAAAGTAGCGTACTTTTCCCGACGCCGTTGGGCCCGACCAGTGCGATGCACTCGCCGTGATGAATCGCGGCGGTGAGGTTCGTCCAGACGTCGCACGGAGCTTGCGGATAACGAAAGCCGACGTCGGCGAGCGTCGTAATCGGCGCGGCATTGTTCCGATCTCGAGCGGGCGGCATTTCGAAGTTCGAGGCGACTTCGAGTCGCGCCGTCTTAAGAGCGGCGGCGACCTGAGCCGCATCGCGTCCATCGACGTCGGCGACGAGTCGTCCGGCATCCAGCACGAGCAAGCGATCGGCGTGCGGCAGGACGTCGTCCAAGCGATGCTCGGCCAAGATGACGGCGACTCCTTGATCGCGCAGCCGGCGGAGCTCGACGAGTAACGCTCGGGCCGCCTCGACATCGAGCTGGCTCAACGGTTCGTCGCAGACGAGCACTTGCGGACGCATCGCCGCCACGGCCGCCAAGACGAGGCGTTGGCGCAACCCGCCGGAAAGCGTTTGCGGCGCCGCGCGGCGGAATCCCTCGAGACCGAAGCGTTGCAGCGTGTCGTCGATTCGGCGGCCGATCTCGTCGGCGGGCAAGGCGAGGTTTTCCAGGCCGAAGGCGATCTCCGCTTCCACGCTGCTCGTGCAGATCTGATCGTCGGGCGATTGCACGATGAGCCCGACCGTCGGCGCGAGATCGGCGGGCGAAGTCGTGCGGGTATTGCGTCCGCAGATCCGTACGAGGCCGGCCATCGTACCCGAGGCTTGATGCGGGATGAGCCCTGCCAGCGTACGGAGCAACGTGCTCTTGCCGGAGCCCGTGGGGCCGGCGACGACCGTGAACGACCCGCGCGGCAGCGTGAATGTGACGTCGTGGAGCGTCGGCGTCGCGCGCTCGGCGAACGTGTAGCCGAGATCGACCGCTTCGACGGCCGGGCCTTCCGCGGCGGCTGTGTTCGGATAAGCGTCGTTCACGGCGCCGTCCGGCGCAGCCTGCGCCCCCATGCCGCCCCGACCGCCGCTCCGACGGCTCCGTAGCCGAAGCCCGTGACGAGCGCAACCTGATGCACGAACGACCTTGGAAAGTGCAGACGATAGAGTTCGATCGCAACCCAGAACTGCGCATAGAGCACCGCGGCATTTGCCGCGCCGACCGCGAGCGCGACGCGCACGATCTCGCCCTTGCGTCGACGGTTGCCGAGCGTGACGCCGAAGAGCGCCAAGATCAGTTCGTGCATGACGACGCTGACGGATACCTGCACGATCGACGTCGCGTTAAACGTGCCGGAGACGACGGCGTTCAAGAGCCAGACGGTGAGAATCGCATAGGTCGCCGTACCGATTCGCGGAACCAGCGCGATGGTCACCGCCAGCAGCAGGCAAGGAACTCCTTCGCCGCCGATGCCGTCGACGAACGTCGACCAAGGGCCGAGGAACACGTAGAGCACGCCGCCGGCCATGCGGGCCGCGAACGACACGGCAAAGTGCAACGCCGCGAGAACGGCGATCGTCGTCAGTTCCCGATTCGTGAAGTGCCCCGTCCGCCGATACGGCGGGAGACAATAGTCGTTGAGAAAGGCGTTGGCTTCCGGCATGCGGTCAGTCGCCGACGATTCGCGTGCAGCGGTGGATTGAATTCGCGGGGCCGATACAATTACCTAAGCCCGACCGCGTGTGAGTAGGATACTCCCCGCGGTTTCCCGTCGCCGGCCCCCCATCGTTTGCGGAGCATCGTATGTCTTCGGTCGTCACGCTGTCGTTTCCCGAGCCCGACGTCGCCCTGCTCACGCTCGACGATCCCACGAAGGGGGCGAATATTCTCGCGCGGCCCGTGCTCGAGGAGATCGCCGCGCACATCTCGGCGTTGGAGCGGCGCACCGATCTGGCGGGGCTCATCGTCCGCTCCATGAAGCCCGGCATTTTCATTGCGGGGGCCGACATCCGGGAGTTCGCCGCGACAAAAGACATCACCCGCGAGCAGACGATCGCCATCGCCACGGAAGGTCGCACGCTGTTCGAGCGACTCGCGCGGACACCGTTTCCCACCGTGGCGGCCGTCGACGGCATCTGCGTCGGCGGCGGCGCGGAACTGGCCGTGTGGTGCGACCGCCGGCTGATGACCGATAGCCCCAAGACGCAGATCGGTTTTCCCGAAGTGAAGCTCGGAATGTTTCCCGGCTGGGGCGGTACGGTGCGCACGCCGCGCATCGTGGGGCTTTCCAACGCCGTGGAACTGATCACCGGCGGCGAATCGATCGACGGCCGCGCAGCCGCGCAGATGGGCTTGGCGACCGACGTCGTCAGGACGAGCAATGCACCCAGTCCCGCCGCCGCGGCCGACGTGCTGCTGCAAGCCGCCGTTGCGCTGGTGCGCGCGGAGAAGCAATCCGGCGACTACTTGCGCACCCGCGAGCGATGGTCGAAGCCGATCACGATGAGCGAGACCGAACTCGGGTTTCTCGGCGCCACGGCCACGGCGTACATCACGCAACAAACCAAGGGGCAGTATCCGGCGCCGATCGCGGCGTTGAACCTGATGCTCGAAGCCTCGCAGAGCGACGAGAACGCCGCCGGCGTGCAAGAGGCGGAAGCCTTCGCGGAGATCTTCGGCACACCGGTCAACCGCGCCCTCATCAACGTCTTCCTGCTCACCGATCGCAATAAGAAAGACACCGGCGTCGCCGACCGCAACCTCAAACCGCGGCCGATTGCGAGCGTCGGCGTGATCGGCGCCGGCATCATGGGCTCCGGAATCGCGGGAGCGTGCGTCAAGCGCGAGTTGCCCGTGACGCTCACCGATGCCCGGCCCGAGTCGCTCGCCGGAGGCATGCGTAAGGCCGTCGAAGAAGCCTCGTACGATCGCGCGACGAAAGGCCCTACGACCGAGCGGCTCTTGAAGTTCGCGCCGCTCGTGCGGGCCGTGGTCGCCGAGAGCGAATTCGCCCGCTGCGACCTGGTGATTGAAGCGGTGGTCGAAAACGAACAGGCCAAACGCGAACTCTATGCCAAGCTCGAATCGCACTTGCGCGACGATGCGATTCTGGCCTCGAACACTTCGGCCATCAGCATCGGTCGGCTGGCGTCGGGCCTGAAGCATCCGGAGCGGTTCTGCGGCATTCACTTCTTCAATCCCGTGCGGAAGATGCCGCTGGTGGAAGTGATTCGCGGCCCGCAAACGAGCGACGCCGTGATCGCCACGGCCGTCGGTTTCGCGAAGAGCCTGGGCAAGAGCCCGATCGTCGTTGAAGACGGGCCCGGCTTTTTGGTCAATCGTTTGCTGTTCCCGTATATGAACGAAGCGTTGGAACTGCTGACGTCCGGCGTCTCGATCAAGCACGTCGACGGCGCGGCCAAAGCCTTCGGCATGCCGATGGGCCCCATCACGCTCTACGACGTCGTCGGCCTCGACACGGCGCTCTTCGCAGGCTCCGTCATGCACGACGCCTTTCCCGATCGCGTCCTGGCCTCGTCGCTCTTGGAAGCCATGGTCAAGGCCGGCCGGCTGGGGCAGAAATCCAGAGCCGGCTTCTTCGCATACAAAGAAAAAAGCGACCGAGGCGAACCGGACCCGACGTTCGACGCGTTTCTGCAACCGTATCTGCAGCCCAATCCGCCGAAACTCGATCCGCAAACGATCACCAACCGCCTCTTCCTGCCGATGCTGCTGGAAGCGACGCGCGTGCTCGCCGAGAAGAAGGTCCGCGATCCGCGCGACGTCGACCTCGGGCTGATCTTCGGCATCGGCTTCCCGCCGTTCAAAGGAGGCCTGCTCTGCTGGGCCGACACGCTCGGCGCGGCGAAGATCCTCGAGATGCTTAAACCGTTGGAGAGTTTGGGAGCGCGATTCGCGCCGACGCCGCTGTTGCTCGAACTCGCGAAGACCGGGAAGAAATTTTACGACCTCAACGCCTAAACGCCGCATCCTGTAGGGAACGCCCTCCGCGGCGTTCCGCACAGAAAGATACCCGAGGAGCCCAACATGACCGAAGCCGTCATCGTCGACGCCGTCCGCACGCCGATCGGCCGCGCGCATAAAGACAAGGGCGTCTATCGCGACGTCCGCAGCGACGATCTCGCCGCGATCGTCGTCAAGGCGATCGTCGAGCGTACCGGCGTCGATCCGGAGCGGATCGAAGACGTCGTGCTCGGCAACACGCAGCAGCAAGGGGAACAAGGCTTCAACGTCGCGCGCAACGTCGCCCTGTTGGCGGGCCTGCCGGCGACGGCGGCCGGGGCCACGGTGAATCGTCTTTGCGGGTCGAGCCTGCAGGCCCTCGCGCAGGCCGCGCATTCGGTCGTCGCCGGCGGTGAAGACGTGCAGATCGTCGGCGGATTGGAGCACATGCTTCACATTCCGATGGATCAAGACCTCGACATCAACCCCAAGCTTTTCCAGCAGACGAGCAAGGGAGCCCTCCACATGGGCTACACCGCCGAGTTCCTCGCACAGACGCAAGGCATCTCGCGCGAAGAGCAGGACCAATTCGCGCTCGGCAGCCATCAGAAGGCCTCGGCCGCGTACGCCGCCGGCGAGTTTCGCGGCGAGATCATTCCGGTTTGGGGCCGCGATGAGACGGGTCGGCGTGTGTTAGTCGAGGTCGACCAGTGCGTCCGGCCCGATTGCAGCCTCGAAGGGCTCGCTGCACTCAAGCCGGCGTTCATGCCGCCGGGTCTCGGCACTGTGACCGCCGGTAACAGCTCGCCGCTCAACGACGGTGCCGCGGCCTTGCTCATGATGGGGCGCGAGACGGCCGACGAACTCGGCCTCAAGCCGATCGCCAAGATCCGCGCGACGGCGGTCTGCGGCGTCGATCCGGCCGTGATGGGCACAGGGCCAGTTCCCGCGACCAAGAAGGCGTTGAAGCGGGCCGGCCTGACGCTGGCCGATATCGGACTGATTGAGTTGAACGAAGCCTTTGCGGCGCAAGCGTTGGCGTGCATCCGGATGCTCAAGCTCGACGAAAGCAAAGTCAACGTGCGCGGCGGGGCCATCGCGATCGGCCATCCGCTTGGCGCGAGCGGCGCTCGCATCGCCTGCACGCTGCTACATGCCATGCAAGATCGCGACGTGCAGTTCGGCCTGGCGACGATGTGCATCGGCATCGGCCAAGGCATCGCCGTGGTGTTCGAAAGAGTCTAGCCTCTCACTTCTCGCATCTAGGCTCTATTCAGCCATGCCCACGGTCGTCGCGCTTCCGTCGATGGTTCACCACTTCGTGCGGCATGCCCGCGCGCGGCCGGAGCGACAGTGCCTGTGGTTCCACGCGCCGGGGCAGCCCGCCGACCTCGTCGAAAAAGAAGTGACCGTGCGCACTTGGCGCGAAACGGCGCGCGACGCCGCGCAGGCCGCCGCGGCGTTGCAGAAGCTCGGCGTCGGCCAAGGCGACCGAGTCGCGCTCCTCTCGCCGAATCGCTATGAATGGATCGTCGTCGATCTGGCGATCATGAGTCTCGGCGCCGTTCATGTGCCGATCCACAATTCGCTTTCCGGCCCACAAATGCGGTTCCAGATCGCCGATTGCGGGGCCGTCTGCGTGCTCGTCGCCGGCGAAGAACAAGCCGCGAAGCTCGCCGGCGCCCAGCCGCTCGCCGCCGATGTGCAATACGCATCATTCGACCCGACCGCGACGCCGCTCGGAGGCGCGCCGGTGCCGCAGCTCTTTCAAATCGTCGCGCCGCCGACCGACACGGAACTCGACGCTTGGCTCGATTCCGCGGGCCAATCGCTCGCGCCCGACGACGTCGCTACGATTCTTTACACCTCCGGCACCACGGGCGAGCCGAAGGGGGTGATGCTGTCGCATCGCAACATCACGAGCAACGCTGAAGGCGTCGTCGTCGGCTTCGGCGGGGCCCAAGAGGAACGGCGGCTCAACTTGCTGCCGCTCAGCCACATCTTTGCCCGGACGTGCGATCTCTATTGTTGGCTCGTCGGCGGCTCGGAGATGGCTCTGGCCGATTCGCCACAGACGGCCGTGGAAAACTGCGCCGAGTTCCAACCGCGCATCGTCAACGCCGTGCCGTATTTTTACGAGCGTGTGATGCGCAAGATCGTTGAAGTCGGCATGGCCGACGTACCGGACATCCTGCCGCAAGTGATGGGGGGCAACATCCATTTCTGCTGCTCCGGCGGAGCCGCCTTGCCCGACCATATCGCCAAGTTCTTTTGCGACCGCGGCGTGCTCCTCGTGCAAGGTTTCGGGCTCACCGAAACTTCTCCGGTGATGACCATGAACACGCCGAGCGTGCATAAGTTCGGCACCGTCGGTCGGCCGATCGCAGGGGTCGAGCTGCGCATCGCCGACGACGGCGAGGTGCTCACGCGCGGCCCGCAAGTGATGCTCGGCTATTGGCAGCGTCCGGCGGATACCGCCGCGGCGATCGTCGATGGTTGGTTCCACACCGGCGATCTCGGCGCGATCGACGACGACGGCTATCTGCGGATCACCGGCCGCAAGAAGGAAATCATCGTCACAACCGGCGGCAAGAAGATCGCCCCGGCCTTGCTCGAAGCCAAACTCACGGCCGATCCGCTCTTGCGGCAGGCCTGCATCGTCGGCGACGGCCGACACTTCCTCGCGGCGCTGCTCGTACCGAACGTTGACGCCTTGGCCGAAGCGGTGCGCGCCGGCGGCGACGACGTTCCCGCCGACGCGCTGCTTACGCATCCCGCCGCCGAGCGCGTCGTCGCCGAATGCGTTAAAGCGCGGCTGGCCGATCTTTCGCATTACGAACAAGTCTGCCGCTTCGTGCTGCTGCCGCGTGAGTTCGACGTACCGCACGGCGAAATGACCCTCACCATGAAACTCCGTCGCGCGCAAGTGGCGCAAAACTTCGCCGCCGAAATTGCCCGACTTTTCTCGACCTCCGAACGAGCCCCAACATGACGACCCCCGCCTCCAACGAATCGCAATCATTCGCCGAAACGGCGCTGACGCTCGGCGGCAAAAGCGCCGACGAAGCGCGCCGCATGGGGGCGGTCGATAAGGCCGACGATCAGGTTGAAGCCCTGTTTGCGCCGCAGTATCAAACCACGGCCAGTCCCGCACATCGGGCCGTGTGGGACGACTCCGGTGTGCCGGTCGAACTGTTCGCGTTCGACACGGCTCCGGTCCCGCCGGCCGTGTCGAAGGTGATGAACGATTCGCTGGCCGTCGTCCGCAGGGCGCGCGAACGTAAGGCGCTCCACAACGCCGACGGCAAGGTCACGAACGAACTTCTGCAAGAATTGGCCGGCGTCGGCTATTGGGGCCTGCTGGTCGATAAAGAGTACGGCGGCTCGGGCGCGCCGTTCGCCGCCTTCGCACCGTTCCTCACGCAAATGGCGACGCTCGACCCCACGATCGCCGGCATGGCGAGCGTACACGGCTGCATCGGCGCGGTCGATCCCGTCCGGACCTTCGGCAACGCGGAACAGAAGCAGCGGTATTTGCCCGCCTTGGCCGGCGGCGCGAAGCTTTCCGGCTTCGCGCTCACGGAACCGGGCGCGGGGAGCGATCTCACCGCCCTGCGCACGCGGGCCGAACGCCGCGGCGACGAGTTCATCGTCAACGGCGAAAAGCTCTTCATTACGAACGTCGTACCGGGCCGCACGCTCGGGCTCGTCTGCCTCATCGAAGGAAAGCCGGCCGTCTTGGTGGTCGACTTGCCGGCGGAAGAAAACGAAAACTTCCAACTCGTGAAGTACGGGCTCTACGCTCTGAAGCACACGTACAACCGGGGCATCATCTTCAAAGATTTCCGCGTCCCGGCGGCGAACCTGCTCACGCCGTCGCGCGGCGACGGCCTAACAATCGCCTACCACGGCTTGAACCTGGGACGCGTCGCGCTGTGTGCGACGGCCGCCGGCAGCATGCGGATCATGCTCGCCGAAATGCTCCCATGGGCCAAATTTCGCAAGACCTACGGAGCGGCCATCGCCACGCGCGAACTCGTGCGCCGCCGCATCGGGCGCCTGGCCGGGCTCATCACCGCGGCCGACGCTCTCACTTCGTGGTGCTCGTCGCTGATCGATCACGGGTATCGGGGCGAGATGGAATGCATCATCG
>CAZWDN010000100.1:0-14792 GCA_964633125.1 uncultured Pirellula sp.
CGTCCGCGGTGGGTTACCAACCGACCCTCGCCACGGAAATGGGTGCGTTGCAAGAGCGGATCGCGTCGACGAACAAGGGCGCCATCACGTCGGTGCAAGCCGTGTACGTGCCTGCCGACGATCCGACCGACCCGGCCCCGGCCACGGCGTTCGGTAATCTCGACGCGTTCCTTTACCTGGAGCGTTCGATTTCGGAAAAGGGCATCTATCCGGCCGTCGATCCGTTGGCCTCGTCGAGCCGCATTCTCGATCCGGCCTACGTCGGCGAGAAGCACTACGCCGTCGCCCGCAAGGTGCAAACCACGCTGCAACGTTACCGCGAACTGCAAGACATCATCGCGATTCTCGGCGTCGATGAACTCAGCGAAGCGGACAAGCTCGTCGTCCATCGCGCTCGCCGTATCGAGCGGTTCCTCTCGCAACCGTTCTACGTGGCCGAAGTATTTACCGGTAAGTCCGGTGAATACACGTCGCTGGCCGATACGATCCGCAGCTTCGACGAACTCTGCAGCGGCAAGTGGGACCACCTGCCGGAAGACGCTTTCATGTACGTCGGCCCGATCGAACAAGCCGAAGCTCAAGCCAACAAGGCCAAGAAGTAGTCGGACGAACGAACCCTCGACGACTGAACAATCATGGCAAAACAAACAGAACTTACCGCTCCCGCAGGCGAACTGCGCGTCGTCGTCGTGACGCCGGAAACGACGCTGCTGGACGATGCCGCCGACTTTGTCGCGCTGCCGCTGTTCGACGGTGAAATCGGCATCGCGCCGTTGCATAGCCCGATGATCGGTCGGCTGGGCTTCGGCGAGATGCGGATCGTCCGTAACGAGGTCGAACGCCGGATCTACGTCGACGGCGGGTTCGTGCAGGTCGCCGACAACGTCGTTTCCGTCCTCACGAATCGCTCGGTCGACGTGAAAGACCTCAACGCCGCCGCGGCCGACGAGCAACTGAAAACGGCCATGAAGCAAAAGGCCGACACCGACGAACTACTCGCCATCCGCGACCGCGCCGTCGCCCAATCGCGGGCTCAGTTGCGCGCCGTGCGCAGAGCCAAATAACGCGGCAAAATAGTTCGTCGCATTTCGCGATTTTGACTGTAGATTCTCCGCGCCGCGATCATTGTCGGCGCACCCGGCGGGCCGCCGGCCCGCATATCTTGCCGGACTCGACTCTCGACCGGCGGCGCGCGTCAAACTGCGCGCTCGCGCCGATTGACGTTCACGCGCCGGCTGCCGGTTGCCGAAATCATCTAGGAAGTTTCTCCGCGGAAGCTTCGCCACCATGAGAAACCTCGCCCGGGCGGTCGTCGCCCCGGCGGCAGCGGCACCCGGGAATTTGGTTCATGAATCGTCCGATTCGTCGTCACGGCTCGCACTCGCTCGGTCGCCCGCATGCCCCGACCGTGCTGCCGGAAGTGGAACTGCAAATCACGCGCGGTCGGGCACGCAACACGGTGCGCACGATCGGCGGCCTCGCCTACCTCATCGGCGCGGCGGAAGACAACGACCTCGTTTTGGCGGACGAGCAGTTCCCCGACTCGCATTCTTACCTGCTGCGAAGCCCGCTGGGTCTGACGCTCTGCTGGCTCGGCGAAGGCCCGGAAATCACGGTCGACGCTCTGCCCGTGCTGTCGTCGGCCTTGGTCCCGGACGGCTCGCGGCTCCGGACGGGTCCCTACGAATTCCGTATTCGGATTAGTTGGCCGACGCCCGCAAAGTCGGCAGAGGTTGCCAACGAGGATTTCCCGCGCAGCGTGACTCGGCCGGAGATCGTGACGGCCGACCCCGCGGCGGGGCTGTTTGAAGCCATGACGTTTCCCTTCGGCCCTCTGGAATCTTGGAACGACTAACCATGCCGCATACGGCGACGATCGTCGCTTCGCTTCCGCGTTTGGCTCGTGATCTCGCGTGGCCCGACACGACCGCCGATTCCGCCGTCGCGGCGAAGCTTCCGGCGCTCATGGAAGACGCCGCCCGCTGCCGCGTCGAACTCGTGCGGGTCGACGCCGAGCAACTGGCGGCGGACTTGGAGGCGGCGTTCCGTCGCCTCTTCGGCCCGACTGAGCCGCCGCGGGCGGGCAAACGTTAGACGACGTCCGAAGCCTGCAACGTCGCGGCAGGCTCTCCCGAGCGATCGACCGACGGCCCGAACTTAGCCCGAATGCGGCCGGAGAACTCGTCGAAGCGATCGACCGTCCCTTGGTACGTGAACCAAGTGATCGTCGCGTAGCCGAGGAGCGCGACCACGCCCATCACGGTCATGCCGACGAATTCGCTCTCCCGTGCCATCCCGTAGCGCGACGGCGATTGCCACAGTTCCATGATCGCCGTAAAGAACACGTGGGAAAACCCGATCAGCGTCGGCAGTGAGCACGGCGTGACGTAAACCGTTTGCAGCATGCCCGCCGCAATCAGCGGCCCCACCGAAGCCGCAAAGAATACGGTAGCCAGCGCCCCGCCCATGGCCTTGAGCGAAGTCGACGCGGTAAGCGAGTGCCGCATGCCGACGCACGCGCAAAACAGCGCCGCAAGCAAATGAATGCCCGCCAGAAACGGCACGGCAATCACAAACGGCGGATATAGTATGACGCACGCCAGCCACGTGACGCCGACCAAGTAGTACCAATAGCGCACGCTGGAAAGCGAGCCGATGATCTTGGCCCGCACGATTTCGCGCCCCGTCACCGGCGTGCTCAAGAGCGTGAGCCAAGTGTCTTGCTCTTTCTCCGCCGTGAGCGCGCCGGCCGCGCGCGAGGTGACGAGCAACAGCGCGAGAAACGACATCATCGGCACGCCGGACATGGCGAATATCTGGATCGGCGAATGCAGCGACCGCCGATTAAAGAAGTAGTCTCCATCCAGACTGAACCAAAACGCGGCGACAATCCACAGCACCGCCTTCCCGTAGATAAGCACCGCCGCGATCTTGCCGACCAACCCGAGCTTCAGCGCCGTCCGTTCGCTCACCAGTTCTTTCCAAAGCATCGGGTTCGCGTCGAGCATGTGCAACCAACGCCGCGCGCGGCCGGAGCGACGGACTCGGGGAGCCGCCGCCGTGACCGCGGCCGGCGCGATGATGTCGGACTCCGCAAGTTCGATGACGTCCGCCGTCGCTACGGCCGGCGCCGCTCGGGCCGGCGCTCCGCCGTCGCTCTTTACCGCCTTGCTCGCCGACCGCAAATAGAACCGGCGCGTTCCCGTGACGGATAAAAACAGCAACAGCGCCGTCGCCGCCAAGTGCCCGGAAGCGAAGCCGACGAAGCCGATCGGCAATTGCATCCGGCCTTCCAACAGCATGTCGAACAAAAACACGAACGGATTGAACGCCGACAGCCACTGCATCGGTTCGAACAGAATACTTGCCGCGGCGGACAACAAGGGATAGTCGGTCGCATAGCGAAACCCGGAACATACGCCCGCGGCCGTCGGCGGAATGAGCAACAGCGCGATCAGCACCAAGTACGTCCGCGTGATCGACTCCCGCGCCTTCTTGGCCCGCGCGGAGATCGCCAAGCTCAGGCTCGCCGTCGACGTGAGCGTCACCAGCGCCGTGCCGAACGACGTCGCCAACTGCTCGGGCCCCACGCCGCCGAGCGTCATAAAGATCGCCAAAATCGGCCAACCCACGGCCAATTGATACGCCACGGCGCCGAACCGGGCCGTAAACTTCCCGAGCGCAATCTCCCAATCGTTCAGCGGCGTCGTCAGCAGGTAGTCGATCGTTCGCCGCTCATACTCCGAGGCGATCGTCCCGGCCAGCATCGCCGGCGTCATCATCACCACGGCCAAGAGCTGGATCCACGTGAAGGCGATGAAGTACGCATAGGCGAACTCGGCCTGATCCTTAAGCGGCGACCCGCCGTAGCGGTGAAACGTCGACTCATAACAAATCCACGCCGCCATGAGCAGCAACAGCGCGTAGCCGACGCGGAGCAAGAAATACCGGCGACGTCGCCCGACCGTCAGCATTTCGACGTACAGAATCGGGCTGGGCATCGATCGCAATTTCCGGGGTTCGCAAGCGGCATCCTGCAAGCGTAGCGCAAACGTCCGTTCGCGCGTTCGTTGGCGATTCTCAGCCCCTCGGCGGAGCGTGTCAACAGAATCGCCGCGCGGCCGCCGACTTCCTCGCAACTTCCGTAGCCGGGCACGCGTCTCATCCGCTACACTCGCGGTTCCCCCGCCGCGTTCCCTCCCCGAGGCCGTCATGCCGCTCCGCCATCCCGCGCCGCTTCTCTTCGCTCTTACGTTCACCGTCGCCGCCGCTTCCGGCGCACGCGCCGCCGATTGGCCCCAATGGCGCGGCCCCGCGCGTACCGGCATCTCACAAGAGCAAGGGCTCGCCTCGACGTGGCCCGCCGACGGCCCGTCGCTCGCTTGGAAAGCCTCCGGCCTCGGCGAAGGGTTCTCCACGCCCTCGGTCGCCGACGGCAAGCTCTTCGTCATGGGCAACCGCAAGGAAGGAGACGTCGAACAAGAATACGTGCTCGCCTTCGACGTTCGCGCGCGCGGCAAAGCGCTCTGGTCGACGGCCGTCGGCCCCGTGCGCCACAAGGGCGCCGGCTACGCCGGGCCGCGCAGCACGCCCACCGTCGACGGCGATCGACTCTACGCGATCGGCCTCAACGGCGACCTCGTCTGTCTCGACGTCCGTTCGGGCAACATCCTCTGGCGGCACGATTTCGTCGCTGAGTTCGAAGGGAAGATTCCTACCTGGGGCTACACCGAATCGCCGCTGGTCGACGGCCCCTGGGTCGTCTGCACGCCCGGCGGCGGCAAAGCCACGTTCGCGGCCTTCGACAAACTCACCGGCAAGCAAGTCTGGGGGTCGGAGTTCGGCGAACGGGCCGGCTACGCCTCGATCGCTCCGGCCGTGATTGACGATGTGAAGCAATACGTGCAGTTCATGCATGGCGCGGTCGTCGGCGTCGATGCTCGCAACGGCGTGCCCCTCTGGCGCTACGAAGCTCCGGCCAACGGCACGGCCAACTGCTCGACGGTGCTCGTCTCCGGCAACAAGGTCTTCGCGGCCAGCGGCTACGGCACCGGCGGCGGCGCGGCCGACATCAAGAAAGACGGCGACAAGTTCGCGGCCGACGAAACGTTCTTCACTAAGAAAATGAAGAACCACCACGGCGGCATGGTCCTCGTCGACGGCTTTCTCTACGGCAGCGACGACCCCGGCATTCTCACCTGCATTGAGCTCGCCACGGGCGAAGACCAATGGCAAGAGCGCGCTCCGGGCAAGTGCTCGCTCATCTATTTCGCCGGCGGCCTGATGATCACGCGCAGCGAAAAAGGCAAAGTCTCCCTCGTCCGCGTCTCGCCGGAGAAATGCGAAGTGCTCGGCGAATTCGAACAACCCGACCGAAGCGACAAACCGAGTTGGCCGCATCCGGTCGTCGCCGACGGCATGCTCTACCTGCGCGATCAAGGGACGCTGCTGGTGTACGACGTCCGCGCGAAATAGTAAGCAGAGCGCTAGGCGTCGGGCGTTAGGCGCTAGTTGAGGACGCTCCGCGACGCTTTTCTCTAGCGTCTAACGCCTGCCGCCTAGCGTCTGCCTCAAATCGTGTAGTTCGTTTCCGGCTCTTCTTGCTCGGCGCGAATGCGGAGTTTCGGCTTTTCCAGCACTACGGTCGAGCGCGGCTCCACGCTGCGCGTGAGCCACACGCTCGAGCCGATCACCGAATCGTGCCCTACGACGGTCATGCCCCCCAGCACCGTCGCGTTAGCGTAGATCACCACGCGATCTTCGATCGTCGGGTGCCGCTTCGTGCCGCGCACTAGATTGCCGTCGCCGTCGGTCGCAAAGCTCAAGGCCCCCAGCGTCACGCCTTGGTAGAGCTTCACGTGATGGCCGATCTCGCACGTCTGCCCGATCACCACGCCCGTCCCGTGATCGATGAAGAAGTGCGTGCCGATCGTCGCGCCCGGGTGGATGTCGATGCCCGTCTTGCTGTGGGCCCACTCCGTCATCATGCGCGGAATGAGCGGCACTTCGAGTTCGTAGAGCACGTGCGCGATGCGGTACACGGTCACCGCTTCCAGGCCCGGGTAGCAGAAGATGATTTCGTCGAGTCCGCGCACCGAAGGGTCGCCGTCGTAGGCGGCTTGCACGTCGAGCGAGAGCATCTGGCGTAGCTCGGGAATGCGCTCCAGAAACTCAATCGCCTTGGCCTGCCCAAGCGCTTCGAAGTCGGTATCTCCTTCATCCAGGCAAACGCGGCCGGCTTCGTGCCGCTGCGCGCGGGCGATCTGCGTCGTGAGCTTGTCGTGCAGGCCGTCGATCAAATCGCCCACATGGTAAAGCACGTTGCCGAAGTGTAGCCCTTCGCGCCGGCGAAAGCCCGGGAAGAGAATCTCCTTGAGATCCTCCAAGATCTGCACGACCACGTCGTAGTTCGGCAGCGGGCAATGCCCCAGGTGATTGATCGAGCCGACCTCGCGGTAGGTCTCGACGATGCGTTTGGTCAGCTCGGGCAGTTGTTCTTTACGGCGAAAGTCGGAAGCCACGGTGGTCTGCTCCTGCGCGCAAGCGTTAAGGGGCGCGCATCAATCAGGACTTCGGAAGAGAATTCAAAACGGGGAGGCGCAATGCGATCAACGTCCGGCGGCTACGCCGGACAGCGACACGTGCAACAACACACTCTGAGCCGAACGGCCACGCGAGGCGCCCTCTACCTACCGTTTGAATAGGACCTTTCGCCCGCGGCGCCCGATTCCCGCACGGAGTCGTACCGCCCCGTCGAGACAATCTTTCACCGCGACCGAACGCCGCCTGAAACCACACAGTAAATCCGCATAAACTGCGGAGTCTGTAACGGCATGCTAGGCGTTGCGGACGGCAAAATCAAGCGACACGTAATCTTCTTCGGCCGCACAGACCGCCGGACTTAACGCCGCCGCAAGACATTTTGACCCGCTGCGGTACTTCTCCGCTTCCTCCCTAAGCGCGGGCAACCACGCCCGGCTCCTCCCCGATCGCCTCCGACGACATCGAAATGCCGCTTGGCCGCGACGGCTAAGCTGCTCGGTCAAACGTCACACTTCCACTTCTTCCTCTTCGTGCGCTACGCCGGCTTTGTCGATGATTTGCTTCTGCACGTTGCCGGGCACCGCTTCGTAATGGCTGAACTCCATCGTGAAGCTCCCCTGCCCTCCCGTGATGCTCGACAAGCTGCGGGCATACGTCGTCACTTCCGAGAGCGGCACTTCCGCAATCACGGTTTGCATATCGCCGCCGGCGCTTTCCATGCCGGAGACGCGGCCGCGCCGGCCCGACATGTCGCTGGAGATGTCGCCGAGCTTCGCGCTCGGCACGGTGACGTTCAGCGTCACGACCGGTTCCAAGAGGGCCGGCCGTGCTTCGCGCACCACGTTGCGCAGCGCCATCGCTCCGGCGATCTTGAACGCCGCTTCCGAGCTATCGACCGGATGATGCTTGCCGAAGAACACCTCGACCGCCACGTTCTTGAGGCGATAGCCGGCGATCACCCCCTTCTCAATCCGCTCACGGAATCCTTTTTCCACGGCGGGCAGGAAGTTGTTCGGAATCGTGCCACCGACGATCGAGTCGATCCAGAGGAAATTCAATTCCGGGTCGTATTTGTATTCGCGCATCGAAGGGAACCGGTCCTTCGTACAGAACTTCTCCGGCTGCACTCCCTCCGGCAACGGGTAGACGCGGATATGCACTTCGCCGAACTGCCCGCGGCCGCCCGATTGTTTCTTATGCCGGTAGCTTCCTTCCGCTTCGCCGAGCACCGTCTCTCGATACGGGATCTTCGGCTCGTGCGTTTCCAGATCGACCTTGTCGCGCTTCTTGATCTTCTCTTGGATGAGCTGCAAATGCAGTTCGCTCATGCCGTTCATCACGAGTTCGTGCGTTTGCGGATCGCGATCAAGGCGCAACGTCGGCTCTTCTTCGGCCAGCTTGTGCAATGCGCCGCTGAGTTTCGTTTCGTCATTGCGGCTCTTCGGCATCACGGCCAGGCCGACCATCGGCGTCGGGAAATGAATCGGCTCCATCGTCAGGTCGCCCAAGGTCGAGCCGGTATGCAATTCTTCCGTCTTGGCGACTGCGATGATTTCGCCCGGTCCGGCGCTATCGATCACTTCGGTCTGTCCGGCTTGCACGCGCAACAATTGATGGAGCTTGATTCCCTTGCGCTGGCCGGAGACGTGTACGACGTCGTCTTTCTTGACCGTGCCGGAATAGATGCGCAGGAAGCTCAGCTTTTGCACGTACGGGTCGATGCGCGTCTTGAACACTTGCGCGACGAACGGCCCCGTCGGGTCGGGCTTCACTTCGACCATCGTGCCGTCTTCCTTCGTGGCCAAGTGCGGCAACCGATTCGGCGGCAACGCGGCCAGCGCCAAGGCTTCCATCAGTTCGACGACGCCGACCCCGGTCTTGGCCGACGTGCAGAGCACGGGGATCACGTGTCCCGTCGCCACGGCCTCGATGATGAGCCGGGAGATTTCCGCTTCGGTCGGCTGTTGCCCTTCGAAATAGCGCCCGGTGACTTCGTCGTCGAGTTCGATGATCGATTCGATCAGCTTCACGGAATGCTCGGCCGGATCGACGAGCGTCCCCTTCGCGCCGTCGGCCCCCTTGAGCAGGTTGACCACGCTCTTGAATTCGTGCCCGGAACCGACCGGCACGTTCAAGAGCAGGCATTCCGGGCCGAACGTTTCTTGAATCGACGCGAGCAGCGCCGGGAAATCGAGGTTCTCGGAATCCATCTTATTGACGACGATCAACCGCCCGAGCCCGCGTTTGCCGGCTTCGGAGAAAGTACGGCGGGTGTTCACTTCCAGGCCGGCGTGCGCGTTGACGACGATCACCGCGGTGTCGACGCCGTGCAGCGCGCCGATCGTTTGGCCGATGAAGTCGGGATAGCCGGGCGTATCGAGAATCTGAAAATACTTGCCGGCGTGTTCGAAGTGGGTGACGTGGCTCTCGATGGAATGATGATGAGCCTTTTCGAGTTCGTCGTAGTCGACGATGTCGGTTCCTTGGTCGCCGACGACGGGCTTCACCGCGCCCGTCTTGAGGAGCATTTGCTCGATGAGAGTGCTTTTTCCGGCGGCGCCATGGCCGCAAACCGCAATGCAGCGGATGGTCTCTACGCTGGGGTGCGACATAAGAGCGATCCTTTCCGAGTAGCGGGGGCGAACGTTCGGGTCGTGAATTAACCGTCGTGCCGTCGTGCTTCTCTCTCCAGGGCGCTCCCCTTCAGGTGCTACCTTCTTAGGGGTTACATCGTCGGGGAGCCTCGCGCGGCGGCCAGGGCGTCTCCTAAAGTCAGTTTGTGTTCGTACAGGGCGCGGCCGATGATCACGCCGGCCACGCCGGTCTCCGTGAGCTTCGCCACATCGGCGGCATTGCTCACGCCGCCGGAAGCGATGACCGGCAATTGCACCGCTTCGGCCATCTCGCGCATAGCGGCGAGATTCGGACCTTGGAGCATGCCGTCGGTCGCGATGTCGGTATAGATCAGGGCCGCGATCGGCTCGTCTTCGAATTGCCGCGCCATCTTCACGGCCGACACGTCGCTGGTTTCCAACCAGCCGTGCGTGGCGACCATGCCGTTGCGGGCATCGATCCCGAGCGCGATCTTGCGCGGGAACTTATGGCACATTTCGCGGAACCATTCCGGCTCGCGCAAGGCTTTCGTGCCAACGACGACGCGCGACAAACCGGCATCGAGCAGCGTGCGGATGTCCGATTCGCTCCGGACGCCGCCGCCGAGTTCGCAAGGAATGCCGACGGCCTTAGTGATGGCGCGAACCACTTCCAGATTGACGAGCTTGCCGTCGCGGGCGCCGTCGAGATCGACGAGGTGCAGATATTCGCCGCCGGCCGCAACCCATTTGCGCGCCACGGCGACCGGATCGCCGTTGAAGACCGTTTCGCGATTGTAGTCTCCCTGTTGCAAGCGGACGCATTGCCCGCCGCGCAGATCAATCGCCGGCCAAATTTCCAACACGGAAGTTTTCATTCTCGGCAGAACTCCACGGAACGAACGACCCGAATATGACACGCGAGCCGGCCAAAAGCAAGAAAGTGAGCTGAGGGCGAGGCCCTAAAGTGATGCGAAGTTGCGCAGCAGCGTCAGCCCGTCGTGCTGGCTCTTCTCCGGGTGGAATTGGCCGGCAAACAGGTTGCGTCGCCGCACCAGCGCGACGAACGGCCGATGATAGTCGCACGTGGCGGCGACGATTTCTTCGTCGGTCGGCACGACGTGGTACGAATGGACGAAGTAAAAATACGGCTCGGCCGAAAGCCCCGCGGTGAGCGGCGAGGGGCGCACGATGTTCAACCGGTTCCACCCCATGTGGGGCACTTTGAACTCGTGCGGCAGGTCGAACTTCACGACCTCGCCGCGGAAGATGCCGAGCCCTTCGCAACGGCCCCCTTCGGTGCCGGTCTCGAATAGAAGTTGCAAACCGAGGCAGATGCCGAGCACCGGCTTCTCGGCATCGACCGCTTCGCGGATCGGGTCGATGAGCTTGCGCGCGCGCAGTTCGGTCATGGCGTCGGGAAAGGCTCCGACCCCCGGCAGCACGACCTTCGACGCGCGTCGCACCACGGCCGGATCGCTCGACACTTCAGCGGCATGGCCGACCTTCTCAAACCCCTTCTGCACGCTCCGCAGGTTTCCCATTCCGTAATCGACGATGACAATCATGCGGAGTCGGTATCCCAACAAGGCATTCAGCCCCGACCGGTGGCGGCGGGCCGAAATCACAACGGGACGGAGTCCCGTGAGGGTAGACACGCGAACGCATGCGTGCGTTCGCACGGAAAGCCCCATTGTAGATGAGAGGGGCCGAAATCCTAGCCGTGCCGCGAGGCCGAATAACGCTCGCGGAAACGCCTAACGGCCGACCGGCTTGTCGGGATAAACCACGAGTTCGACCCGTTGATTGCGGTCGCGGCCGGGCTGCGTGGCGTTCGACGCGGCGGGGTGGTTCGAACCGTGTCCGACGATGAACAGCCGGGCCGCTCCGAACTGGCCGCGGGCCATGAGCTGGTCGTACACGGCCATCGCCATGCCGGTCGACAACTGATGATGGCTCGCCCAACGTCCGGCCGGCACCGGATCGGTCGAAGTGTTGCCTTCCACTCCGATGATCTGCTCGGTATACGTACGCGCGACCTGCGCCGCGACGTCGTCGATGAGGCGCACGCCTTCGGGAGTGAGCCGCGCGGTGCCGGGCTCAAACAATCGATTGGCCGGCAGCTCGATGCGGACGACGTCGCCGTCTTCACGCACTTCCACGCCTTGGATACGGATGGTCGGCAGCGACGAGCGCAGGCTGTTATTGGCCCGAATCGTAGCGCCGGTTTGCTTCTTGAGCGAGGCTTCCAGCGTCTCGGCTTTCTTCGTGAACGTGTCGGCCTCGCCCTTCACCTTGGCGAGCTGGGAATTGGTCGTATTCAGTTGATCGCGCATCGCGCCGACTTGATCTTCCAAGATGCGCTTCTGCTGGCGTTCTTGGGCCAGGAGAGTTTCGAGCTCTTGGTTGTTGCGATCAAGCGAATTGGCGCGGGTCTGCAACTCTTCGTTCTTCGAAGCCAGCGAAGTTTGCGCTTGTTCGAGAGTCTGCACTTTGCCTTGCAGCGCAAGCGGATTCTGCGCGCAGCCGGCCAGAGCGAGCAATGCGAGAGTTCCGCAGATCGTGAAGTTGGTTCGTCGGCACATGGCCGAAATCTCCCCGCAAGCCGAACGTGAACAACGCGGCGCCGCGGCGACTTTTGCCGCTGCGCCGAGGCGAGAAGTGCCGCTTCCCGCAGACAATTATGCCCGAGGAATTAGCGCAAGGCGGCGGATGGTAACGGGTACGGGCTAGGCAAACAAGGCGGCCTACGATGCCGGCACCGGCAGCAGCCCGACGGCCTTGCACCTTGCCCCGAAGTCATAACCCGAACAGCAGTTGGGCGAGGCGTGCCGTGGGTAGATCGGGCACGAGCTGATGCAGTGCAGGTTCGCGATCGGCGAGGATGGCCTCGGCCGCGAGATAGCCGCTGCGTACCGCACTTTCCAGGGTGCCGGGCCAGCCGGTGGAGGTCCAATCGCCGGCCATTGCGAGCCCCGGCAGCGGCGACTGTTGCGGCGGGCGAACGGCGTCGAGGCCGGGGCGAACCGAAAACACGGCTTCGCGCTCGGTGACGATGCGATGCCGTAAGAGCTTCGCCTCGCCGGCTTGTGGAAACGCCCGCCAAAGCTCGCCGACGATCTGTTCGACGGCCGCTTGTTTGTCCAGCGATTCCAGGTCGTACGACGCGCTGATGACGACCTGATAGTAGTGTTCGCCGCCGGCCTGGGACGCAACGGTCTCGGGCCGGAAGAGCCATTGCGCGAGCGTGCCGACCAGCACGGCATGCGGCAGGTCTGTAAGCGGCCGATCGAACCAGAGGTGCACGCCCGAGATCGGCGAACCTTCGATCGTGCGCCATTGCCGCACGGCCGGCCACGCTTCGGTAAGCGGCGCCAGCACATCGACCGCTTTACGCCACGGCAGGGCGACGATGACTCGCGAAGCCTCGCGCACGATGCCGTCGCCGAGTTCGAGTTCGTACGTGCCCGCTCCCGTACGGCGAACGGATCGAATGGCGAGACCGGTCTGCACGACGGCTCCCCGAGCGCGCAGCCACTCCGGTACGCGCTCGCCGAAAAGTTCGCTGAGCGGGGCCTGGGGGATGTCGACTTGAAAGGCCTCGCGATTCGACAAGAAGCCGTCGATGAACACTTTGCGAGCATACTTGAGCGACGCCTTATCCAGAGTTTCCCCTAAGGCGCTCAGCAGCACCGGCGCCCAGAACCTCTCGACGGCCGCCGAGCTCTGCTTCCGCTCGTTCAACCATTGGCCGACGCTCATCGCATCCAGCCCGTCATGCATGCGGGCCAACTTGCCGACGGCGGCGATCGCTCCCAGCCGCTCGCTCAGCGAAAGATAGCCGAGCCGCAGGAGCGATGGGAGCAAATGCAACGGCGCGGGCAGGCCGGGCGTTGCGCGCAGGTCGTAGCGTCGGCCGTCGGGCCCGAAGAAATGGAGGACGCTCGCTCGTCGAAACGAACCGCTCAAGCCGGTGCGACGACAAAAGTCGGCAAAGTTCGTACAGCAGGCCATGCCGACATGCTGACAGAAGTCGATCATCTCGCCCGAGGCGGGATCGAGCCACGACGACGCGCGACCTCCCAAACGTCGCCGGGCTTCGAACAGTTCTACCGCTTCGCCGTCTTCGACCAGCGCCACGGCCGCGGCCATGCCGGCGAGCCCGCCGCCGACGATGATCGTTCGTTCGCGCGGCGCGTTCATGAATCGTCGCTCAACGAATCAATCGTTCGCCGCGGAACGCGCGAACCGAACTGCGGTACGAACCGCGGCCACATGTGCCGCAGCGCGATCGCCGTTTTTCGCCACGCCGGAAGCCGAATGCGCGTGGTAAATACGTCGTAATTCGCCGCGTGAATTCGCTTCAGCAGGCCATGATAGATGGCGAGCATCGCGCCATAGGCTCGACGACCGTCGGCACTAAGATACAGAGTCAGCCGACGCGCCGAGGCGTAATGCTCTTCGGCATGGTGCGCAATGCGACGAACGGCGTCGCAGACGATCGCGTCAAAGTGCCCGTCGACGAGCGATTGCGGCGAGATGCCGTGTTGCAACAGCAGTTGCCGCGGTAAGTAAACGCGCCCGCGCTCGGCATCCTCCTTCACGTCGCGAATGATGTTCGTCAACTGAAACGCCACGCCGCAATGATGGGCGGCCTCGTAGGCGGACGGCTCGCGATGGAAACCCCACACATGAATGCAGGCCAAGCCGACGACCGAGGCCACTTGGTAACAGTACCGCTCCAACTCGGCAAGCGTTGCAAATTCGGTACGCGCCAGATCGGTCTCCACGCCGTCGATCGCCGTTTCCAAGTATTCCAACGGAATCTCGTAGCGACGGATCGTATCCATCAAGGCCGGGAAGAGCGAATCTTCGAACTTGCCCGCGACGGCGGCGTTGAGCGAACCGCGCCAGCGCGTCAAAGCCGCGCGGCGATCATCCACCGGACCGACGTCGTCGCCGAGGTCGTCGGTCCGGCGGAAGAACGCATACAACGCGCACATCGATCGCCGCTTCGCCGCCGGGAGCGTCCAAAACGAATAATAGAAGTTGCCGGCGGCGCGCCGCGCCGTAGCGCCGCAAACGCGATAACTTTCCTCGAGCAAGCCGGTGCTCATCGCGACGCCTCACCGCGCCAAGCGTTCCGCCACAAGCAACCCGCAAGTAGGCGACACTGGTCGAACTTCGTCACTCGGGGGCGCACGGACAGCACGTCGTAATCAATCGCTCGAATCTTCTCCAAGACCTTCAAACCGCCGTGCGCAAACATCCACACGCTTCCCTGCAACCCGCGCGGCATCGCCTCGACGAGCGGCAGGCCGGATCGCAACAGTTGCTCCGCGCGCTCGACTTCGAACGCGAGGAGATCGCGCACGTTTCTCGGCGTCGATGTTTTCGCGAGCACTGCTTCCTCCACGCCGAACCGCCGCAGATCTTCCTGCGGTAGATACACGCGTCCTTTCGCGAGGTCGCGGCTCACGTCTTGCCAGAAGTTCGCCAATTGCAGGCCGGTGCAAATCGCGTCGCTCCAGGGCAAGAGCCGCTCCTCGCGGCAACGCGCGAGGTACAACACCAACCGCCCAACGGGATTCGCCGAGTTGCGACAGTAACCGAGCAGTTCCTCAAACGTCGCATAGCGCGTCTGCGTTTGATCCTGTC
>CAZWDN010000101.1:0-14757 GCA_964633125.1 uncultured Pirellula sp.
CAGTCCGCCACCGCCGTGTCGCCCGAAGTGCAAGCCAAGGCCAAAGCCGCCCGCGAACGTTTGGACGCCCACACGTATGAGATCGTGCAATGGCATTTCCATCCGTCGACCGGCTGCCAATTCTGGCTCGAGTACGCCAAGAACGAACTAAAGTTCGATCCGCTGAAAGAGATCAAGACCTACGACGACCTGAAGAAGTTTCCCGAGTTCCAAGACGAATGGCTGCGCGGCGGTCCGGTCCGTCGTTGGGTGCCGCAACCGTTGATGGATAAGCCGCTGTACGTGTTCGAAACCGGCGGCACCACGGGCGTGCCGAAGAGCCGCGTGTCGCACGACGATTGGCGCACCGACTACTCGAACTTCAGCGAAACCTTGCCCGACGACAAGTTCCCGCGCGGCGCCAATTGGCTCATGCTCGGCCCAAGCGGACCGCGCCGGCTGCGGTTGGCGGTCGAACATTTGGCCCAAGTTCGCGGCGGCATCTGCTTCTGCGTCGACTTGGACCCGCGCTGGGTCATCAAGCTCATCAAGAAGGGGTGGATGGAACACCTCGAAGAATACAAGAAGCACTGCATCGACCAAGCGCTCACGATTCTCGGCGCCAATCACAACGTGCAGTGCATGTTCACGACGCCGAAGCTGCTCGAATCGCTTTGCCAAGCGCTGGAGAAGCAAGGTAAGACGCTCAAGGACGTCGGCATCAAGGGCATCTTCTCCGGCGGCACGGAGTTCACTCCGCAGTGGACCCGCTTCGTCACGGAAGAATACCTCGACGGCGTGTTCATGACGCCGACCTACGGCAATACGCTGATGGGCCTGGCCTGCTCGAAGCCGGTCACCGCGGCCGACGGCTACAAGATCAGCTACTACGCTCCGCAACCGCGGGCCTGCACCGAGGTCGTCGAATTCAATGACTACAACACCACGGTCGGCTACGGCCAAACGGGCCGCGTGAAGCTCACCACGCTGACCAAGGAACTCTTCGTGCCGGGCTTCATGGAGCGCGACGAAGGCGAACGCGAAATGCCGTTCGACAAGTACCCCTGGGACGGCGTCAGCGGAGTTCGCCCCTTCCACGAACTCGCCGAAGCGACGACCGTGGGCGTGTACTAACTCATTGAACTGAACCGCGGCGGCGGACGAACGATCGCCGCGGTTCGGTTTCCTTCTTCAAAATTCGCATTCCGCATTCACCCATAGGTGTATCCGTGCTCAATATTCCCGTCCTGCGTTGGGGCCAGCCGTACGAATCGCTCGAGACCGACGAGGTCAAGCACTTCCTTACCGGCGAGACCATCGCCAAGGTCGGTCAGTCCAACGGCGGCATGTTGCAGCGCGATATGCGGCACGCCAAGCGGGCCCGCGAGAAGCTGCGTGAGATTCCTCCCGCCGAATTGACCGAGCGGATCAAGAAGGCCGCCGACCTGTATCTGAATGCGACGTTGCCCATGGGCGACGGCGTGCAAACGCCCGATGATTTCGCCCGCCAACAGTCGGCCAGCACGGGCCTGCCGGTGCATATGGCCAAGTTCAACATGGAGAAGAACCACTTCGTGTTGACGAACATGGATCGCATGATCGACGCGCTGACGCGCGGGCTCGATCCGATGATCCTCAGTCGCGGTTTCGGCATGGAAAGCCGCGGCGTGATCGTCAGCTACCAGGCCCAGTCGCCGGTCGTCGGCCTCGTGCTGCCGTCGAACTCGCCGGGCGTGCATACGCTCTGGCTGCCGTGCATTCCGATGCAAATCGGTCTGGTGCTCAAGCCGGGCCCGCAAGAGCCGTGGACGCCGTACCGCATGGCGGCCGCGTTCTTCGAAGCGGGCATTCCGCGGGAAGCGATCTCGATTTACCCCGGCGGTCCCGACGTCGGCGCGGCCGTGCTTTCGAGCGTCGATCGCAGCATGATCTTCGGCGGCACCGCGACCGTCGAACGCTACAAGGGCAACCCCAAGGTTCAGGCCCACGGCCCGGGCTTCAGCAAGATCCTGCTGGGCGACGACGTCGTCGACGATTGGGAAAAGTATCTCGACATCATGGTGCACAGCGTCTACGCCAACAGCGGTCGCGGTTGCATCAACTGTTCGGGCATTTGGGCCTCGCGGCACACGAAGAAGATCGCCGAGGCGCTGGCCGAGAAGATCGGCCCGATGGAAGTGAAGCCGCCGGAAGACCCGACCGCCGGTCTCGCCGCCTTCACCGTGCCCGGCGCTCCGCAAGCCATTTGGAAAATGATCGAAGGCAAGCTGAAGGAATCGGGCGTCACGCACTGCACCGAAAAGTACGGCCCGCGTTTGGTCGAGAAGGAACGCTGCGGCTACTTGCGTCCGATCGTCGTCCACTGCGCCGATTCGTCGAAGCAGATCGCCAAGGACGAATACATGTTCCCGTTCACGACGGTCGTCGAATGCCCGCAGGATCAGATGCTCGAACAGATCGGCCCGACGCTCGTCTGCTCGGCGATTACGAACGACGAGAAGTGGGCTCGGCAGTTGACCGACGCGGTGCATATCGATCGGCTGAACATCGGAGCGATTCCGACGATCAAGCTCGACTGGCTGCAACCGCACGAGGGCAACATCGTCGACTTCCTCTTCCGAGCCCGCGCGTACCAAACGCCGCCGGAGCGACTGGCGAAACTCGGCTAGGAGTTATGAATGATGAGTTATGAGTTATGGGCCGTGTGATCGTGCCGTGGCTGTTTCCAATTCGTAACTCATAACTCTGAACTCATAGTCCTCCCCATGCATTCGTTCGACTACCAACTCACGACGCGGCTCGTGTTCGGTCCGAATCGGATCGAGCAGCTCGGCGCGTTGGCGAAGGAACTCGGCGCCGCGCGGGCCTTGGTCGTGAGCGATCCGGGCATCGTCAAGGCCGGGCACACGGCCCGCGGGCTCGAGGCGTTGCATGCCGCCGGTTTGCAGACGCTGGTCTTCAGCGACGTCGGCGAGAACCCGACGACCGCGCACGTCGAGCGCGGCACGGCCGTCGCCAAGGAATTCCGCCCCGACGTGCTCATCGGCCTCGGCGGCGGCAGCAGCATGGACTGCGCCAAGGGAATCAACTTCATTTATTCCTGCGGCGGCCGGATGCAAGATTATCACGGCACCGGCAAGGCCACGGGGCCGATGCTGCCGATGATCGCCGTGCCGACGACCGCGGGCACCGGCAGCGAGGCGCAGTCGTACGCGCTCATCAGCGACGCCGAGACGCACGTGAAGATGGCCTGCGGCGACAAGCGCGTCGCGTGCCGCGTAGCGTTGCTCGACCCGACGCTCACGATCACCCAGCCGCAGCGCGTCACCGCGCTCACGGGCATCGACGCCATCGCCCATGCGCTCGAAACGTACGTGACGACGAAGCGCAACTTCATGTCGATTCTGTTCAGCCGCGAAGCGTGGCGACAACTTGAGCGCAATTTCACGCGCGTGCTCAAAGATCCGACCGATCTCGAGGCCCGCAGCGGCATGCAACTCGGCGCGTTTCTCGCCGGCACGGCCATCGAGAATTCGATGCTCGGCGCGACGCACGCTTTGGCGAACCCGCTCACGGCGCACTACGGCGTGCCGCACGGCCAGGCCATTGCGATGATGCTGCCGCACGTCGTGCGCTTCAACGGCGCGGCGCACCGCGATTGGTATTGCGAACTGTTGGCGTACGTCTCCGGCGTCAACGGCTCGCCCAGCGTCTCCAGCGGTCCCGACGGCTTGGCCGGCTTCCTCCGCGACCTTGCCGCCGCGGCGGGGCTCGAAACCAAACTGTCGAGCGTGGGAGTGGACGAGGAGAAACTTCCGGCGATGGCCGCGGACGCCGCGAAACAATGGACCGGAACGTTCAATCCGCGCCCCGTCGCCGCCGCGGATTTGCTCGAACTTTATCGGGCCGCGTACTAAAATTATTGGGAACCGTGGTCATTGCGGACGAACGCAGATGCACGCAGCTTTTGAAATCAAGAACGATCGCCGACCGCGCCTCGCGGCGCTCGTCGCCTGTCTGTCTCTGTGTCTGTCCGCGTTCGCCGACGGTCCTTTCTCTTCGGCCGCCGACAGCGCCGCACCGGTCGCGGCCGGCAAGTCGATCGCTCCCTCGGCCGACGCCTGGCCCGTGTTTCGCGGCGACGCGCTGGCTCAAGGCGTGGCCCGGTGCGAGTTGCCCGAGAATCCCGAGCTGCTCTGGAAGCAATCGTTCCCGCGGGCCGCGTTTGAGGCGACCGCCGTCATCGCCGAGGGAATGATTTACGTCGGCACGAACAACGACGACGCTACGGGCGACTTCTACGCGCTGTCGCTCGCCGACGGCAAGGAAAAGTGGAAGTTCCACAGCGATGCCGGGTTCAGCTCCGCGGCGGGCGTCCGCGGCGGACGCGTGTATGTGGGGAATTTCGAAGGACGCTGCTATTGCCTGAACGCGGCCGACGGCAAGGCCCTCTGGGGTTTCGACGCCCGCGCCACCGTGCACGGCGGCCCGAACTTCTACGCCGACAAAGTGCTCTTCACTTCCGAAGACGGCACGCTCTACTGCCTGAACGCGGCCGACGGCAAGCCGGCTTGGCAATACACGATCGACCAGCCGCTCTATTGCAGCCCGACCATCGTCGAGGATCGCGTGTTTCTCGGCGGCTGCGATTCGGCGTTTCACGTCGTCGATCTCGATACGGGCAAGGCCGTCGCGCAAATCGACATCGGCGCGCAAACCGGCAACGCACCGGCCGTGCTCGGCGATAGGGCCTATTTCGGTACGCTCGGCGCGGGCGTGCTCGGCATCGATTGGAAGAAACCGGCGATCGCCTGGACGTTCAGCGCTCCGCGTCGCAAGCAAGAATACAAATCGTCGGCCGCGCTCGCAGGCGGTCTGGTCGTGCTCGGCTGCAACGATCGCCAAGTGCGCGGCCTCGACGCCGCGAGCGGCGCCGAAGTCTGGAGCTTCGCCGCCAAGGGCAACGTCGAATCGTCGCCGGTCGCGGTCGGTTCGCGAGTCTACGTCGGCTCCAACGACGGACGCTTCTACGGCCTCGATCTGAAGACGGGCGAAAACGTTTGGGAATATGAAACCGGCGCGGAGATCGTGGCCTCGCCCGCCGTCGCCGCCGGCCGCATGGTCATCGGCGACATCAACGGCGAACTCTATTGCTTCGGCGCCAAGTAACCATCACGCATTTTTTCAGAGAAGGAGATGGGGAGATAACTCGGAGATGCGGGAGATGAAATTCTCACAACTGCGAATCTTGTATGTTGTTGAGTCGGCCCGCGCTGCACCGCTGCTTGGAATGAACATCCCCCACATCTCCTCCGTATCCCCTGATCCCCTTCTCTGTCCGGAAAGTTCGGTATGACGACGCAACTGAAAAAGACCGAAGTCGGCAGCTACTTCATCGCCAACTATCCGCCGTTCTCGCAATGGTCGGCGGAAGGGGCGTTGGCCGACGTCGAAGCGGCCCTGCATTCGCCGCCGCGCGAAGTGCCGCTCGGGCTCTATCTGCACATTCCGTTCTGTCGCAAACGTTGCAAATTCTGCTACTTTCGCGTCTACACGGACAAGCACGCCAACGACGTCGAACGTTACGTCGCCGCCTTGTCGCGCGAAATTGAGCTCGTCAGCAAGCTGCCCGTCATGGGAGGCCGGCCGTTTCGCTTCGTCTACTTCGGCGGCGGCACGCCGAGCTTCCTCAGCGCCAAGCAACTCACCTCGCTCGTCGATCGCTTGAAGGCCAACATCAATTGGGACAAGGCCGAAGAAGTCACCTTCGAATGCGAGCCGGGCACCCTCTCACGCCCGAAACTGGAGACGCTCAAGGAACTCGGCGTCACGCGGCTCAGCCTCGGCGTGGAAAACTTCTCCGACGCCGTGCTCGAAGAAAACGGCCGCGCCCATCTCTCCGGCGAAATCATGAAGGCCTGGGAGTGGATTCGCGACATCGGCTTCTATAACGTCAACATCGACCTCATCGCCGGCATGGTCGGCGAAACGTGGGACAACTGGCGCGAGAACATTCGCCGCACGAAGGAACTGCAGCCCGAGAGCGTGACGATCTACCAGATGGAACTGCCGTTCAACACGGTGTACTCCAAAGACATTCTCGGCAACCATGTGGAGACGCCGGTCGCCGATTGGCCGACCAAGCGAGCCTGGGTCAATTACGCGTACGACGAACTGCTCGCCGCCGGCTACCACGTTTCCAGCGGCTACACGCTGGTGCGCGACAAGAGCAAGGTGAACTTCAGCTATCGCGACAACCTTTGGCACGGCAGCGATCTGCTCGCCACGGGCGTCGCAAGCTTCGGCCACGTGTCGGGCGTGCACTATCAGAACCTAGCCGAGTGGGAGCAGTACCTCGCCGCGCTCGAGGCCGGCAAGCTCCCGCTGATGCGCGGCCTGAAGATCACGCCGCATCAAGCGCTGGTGCGCGAGCTTATTCTGCAGCTCAAGACCGGCCGGCTCGATCTCGGCTACTTCCGCAATAAGTTCGGCGTCGACGTCATCGAACGTTGGCGCGACGTCTGGAACGAATACCGCGACGAAGCCTTGCTGTCGTACGACGCCGAAAGCGTGCAACTCACGCGCGACGGCCTGCTCTGCGTCGACGGCCTGCTGCCGGCCTTCTTCGAGCCCGAGATGCAAGGGGTTCGCTACACATGAGCGACGAACTCGTCTTTATGATGGGGAAGTTCGCCGCGAAGTTTCCGACCGATCGCTGGTACGCCAAGAACCACATGTGGGCCCAACCGGCCGGCGACGGCTTTCGCTTCGGGCTCTCGGCCTACGCCGTGCGCCTGCTGCAAGACGTGTACTTTTTGGAATGGTCGATCGACGCGCCGCAGCGACTCCGCGAGAAGCAGACGCTCGGCAATATCGAGAGCTCGAAAGCCGAAAGCGAACTGTACGCCCCGGCCACGGGCGTGCTCACGGAGTTTAACCCCGTGTTGTTGAAAGACCCGACGCCGATCAACTTCGGCACGTATGACGCGGGCTGGATGTTTGCGATGGAGTGCGATCCGGCCGGCTTGCTCACGCCCGAGGCGTATCAAGACCACCTAGCCGCGGCGTGGAAAATCGCGGAAAAGACGATCAAAGGACAGATGAACGAGTAGGCAAGCGGAAAGTCGGAAGTCAGAATGCAAAAGGCAAAAGTTCGGACCTCCGCATCGCCGTTTTGTTTCCGTGTTTTGCGTTTCTCCTTCTGACTTCCGCGTTTATCAAGCATGGCTCGTAAGCTTACCGTCGTCGTTTCGCAAGGTCAGAGCGCCAACCCCGCCAAGCGCAAGCTGGAGGAAGACGTGGTGGCCGGGCTATTGTTCGAGCGCGGCGTCGAAGTCACGGTCGTGCCGCACCTGTACGACCTCACGCCCGACGGCACCGGCATGCTCTGCCTACAAGGCATCTCGGGCGACATGGTCGTGGTGAGTTGGCTCTTTAGCCGCGCCGCGTTTTGGACGCTCGACCGCAACGGCATCCGCGGCCGCGAGGGGAAGGTCGAACTCGTCAACGAAGCCGAAGAGGCGGACGACGAGGAGGAGGGGGACGACGAAGCCGCGCAGGCCGACGACAAGCCGCGCGTGCTGCAATCGCGCGAGTTGCCGAACCGTCAGATCTGGTGCCTCGACTTCAAGGCCCGAAATCTGGCGCAGCCGTTCATCGAAGAAATTCTGCGCATCAAGCGGTTGGCGGAAGCGCAGCCGGTGCAGCTTCTTAATTGGCTCGGCGGCACGCCGACCGCCGCGCAAACGGACCGCTTCCTTAATCCGACGAACACCACCAGCGGCCTCGACGTGCTCGGGATGCTCAACGGCACGAACGGGCACGCCGCGCCCCCTGCTCCGCCGCCGCAAGCCGAAAGCTCAAACGGCGCCGCGCCCGCTTCGCCGACGATCATCGCCGAAGAGCCGGCACGTCGCTGGTATCCGGTGATCGACTACGCTCGTTGCACGAACTGTATGGAGTGCATCGATTTCTGCCTGTTCGGCGTCTACGGCGTCGACAAGGTCGATACGATCCTCGTCGAGCAGCCGGACAATTGCCGCAAGGGCTGCCCGGCTTGCAGCCGCGTCTGCCCGGAAAACGCGATCATCTTCCCGCAGCACAAGACGCCTGCCATCGCCGGCAGCCCCGACGGCGAGGCGGGCTCCTTCAAGATCGATCTCTCGAAACTGTTCGGCGCGCCCGACGCCCTGGAGCAAGCGGTGCTCGAACGCGACGTCGAACTCACGGCCGTCGGCCGCGACGCGGTCGGCATGGCCGTAGGCATCCCGAAGCGGCAAGCCGAGAACGCCGGCGGCGAAAAAGACGATCTCGACAAGCTCATGGACCGCTTGGACGATCTCGACCTGTAATGCCGGGCGCTTCGTCTTGATCGCAGGCCGCGCCGTGGGATTTGCACGCGTCGAGCGGCTTTCTCCCGACTAACGGTTAAGCGGCGGCGTGTAGCGGGCGCTTCCAAACGCCAAGATCGGCATGCAGATGAACGGCAAGAACGCCATGGCTACGCCGAAGCCCGCGTCTTTGCCGAAACGCTCCGCGAGTTTGATGTTGAGCATGAACAGGGCGATGATGTTCGCGCAGGGCACGAAGAGCAGCACGATCCACAAGGTCGTGAGTCCCGCCATCCGCCCGAGCACGATGACGTTGTAGATCGGCACCAAACACGCCCACCCCGGCTCGCCGGCTTTCTCATTCAGCATCCAGTTCGCGACGATCATCACGATGATCAATGCGAAATAAACCAACATGATGACGATTCCGGCACCCGATTCCATGGGATCCGGCTGACGTTGGGCAAGAAGCGCGAAAGACGTGGACATAATGTTTACTCCGGAAGTAGTTCCTGGGCGGGGGAGTTTATAGCCTTTTCTCGGGAAGGAAACAAACTTTTTTGCGCCAAGGAATCTAGCCCGCCGCTGACTGCCTGCCGCTACGATCCCGTCTCGATCGTCACGGGCACGCCGCCGAGCGTCGGCGCGGCGCCGCTCGTCTTCCGTTGCTTCTGCGCTTCCGCGGGCACGACGTAGCTCAGGCCGCCGTCGTAGGCGCCGAAGTCGTTGAAGGCGAACTTCTTCAACAGCCTGTAGACGAGGCTGCGCTCGGGAATTTCGTGGCCCGGGTCGTATTGCGACGGGCGACATTCCATCGCGTCGAGTTCCGCCAAGGCCGTGCCGCGCGCCGTGGTGTCGCGAGCGCCGTGCTTCACGACGAGCTCCTTCAGCAGGTCCGGCCGTTCCAGCACGATGCAGCCGCGCGTGCTCGTCGCCGCCAGCTTGCGGAAGTCGCGCAAGAATTCCGACCCCCCGATCACGTCCCCCAAGGGCCGCGCGTCGTGAATCGATTCCTTCGCAAACTGCACGATCGGACACGGTTCGATATCGCCCCAAGGGCTCACATGATGCGTAAAGCCGGTGGCGGCCGGGCAGAGCGCTTTGCCGTCGCCGTCGTAGTAGGCGTCGACCACGGCAATCGGCTTCGTGGCTCGCGTGTCGACCACGAACTGCCGCACGCGCCGCTGCTGTTCCGGCGTGAGGCAAAGTTCCGGGTGCGGTTCGGGGCCGACGGCGCGGTACGTGTGGTACCACATATACATGGCGCCCATCTCGATCAGCCGATCAACCCACTGCTCGGTGAGCAGGTCGTCGATGTTCGACGCGCACAGGCTCGTGCAAACTCCGGTGAGCAACTTGTTCCGCAAGCAGGCGTGCAAACCTTCCATCGAACGACTATACACCTCGGGCTTGCCGCGGCGGACGTCGCTGATGATTTCGGTTCCCTCGATGCTCACCAGCGGTGTAACGTTGCCGGCCTTGCGGAGCCGCTTCGCCACGGCGTCGTCGATGAGTTGGCCGTTGGTGAAGACCTGAAAGTAGCAATCGGAGTGACGTTCAAAAATCTCCAAGACTTCCGGGTGCATAAACGGCTCGCCGCCGAGAATGCCGAAGAAGCTGTTGCCCATCTTCTTCGATTCAGAGATCAGCCGATTGATGGCCGGCAAGTCGATCACATGCTGTTTCGCCGCCACGTCGACCCAGCATCCTTGGCAGCGAAGGTTGCAGCTATTGATGATCGAAACGTAGAGAAACGGCGGGAAGAACTCTCCCCGCTTCAAGCGCCGCTTGTGTTTCCAAACGGCGACCGCCCCCTTGGCCCCCATGTTCCAAGCGAGCTTCCAGACAAGTCGCTTGTCGGTTTCGAGCAGGGCACGCTTGGCGAGGCGGAGATACATGGCGGGAGAGTTGCTAGTAGCCGGTAGCTAGTTGCTAGATCGGAGTCTGACGCAGTTAGTATACCACCTCCGTTGCAGCGAGTGCATACGCTACGGCGCATGTGTCCCCCCCACTTTCGACAACGCCGGAAGCTGCGTACGATTGAAACCACGATGATCGACCGCCCACGACTACTGAGTGCGTATGTCAAGGCCCGGGCAGCGCTATTGGCCGAACGCGTGCCGGCGGGGCATTGGGTCGGCGAATTGTCGTCCTCCGCCTTAAGCACGGCGACGGCCGTGAGCGCGCTGGCGATCGCGACCCGGCATGCAAAGCCCGAAACGCGCTCGCAGTACGAAGCCCTGGTCGCCGCCGGCTTGCGGTGGATCTGCGATCGCCAAAACCCCGACGGCGGATGGGGGGACACTGATAAAAGTTTGTCGAACATCTCGACGACGATGCTCGTGCGTGCCGCAATCCATCTCGCGGGTGCCGAGCGTGAGCGATCGGAATCGTTACGCGCGGCGGAAAACTACATCGCCGCGCAGGGGGGCATTCCCGGCCTGCGCAAACGTTACGGCAAAGACAAAACCTTCGCCGTGCCGATCCTCACCAACTGCGCGTTGGCCGGGCTCGTGCCGTGGAGCGAAGTGAGTCCGCTCCCCTTTGAGGCGGCCTGCCTGCCGCAATCGTGGTACCGCTTCGCGCGGCTGCCGGTCGTGAGCTACGCCATTCCGGCGCTCGTCGCCATCGGGCAGGCGAAGTACTTTCACGATAAACCTTGGAACCCGATCGCGCGCGGCGTGCGCGCTCTCTCGGTCGAGCGCAGCTTGAACGTCTTGCAGAAAATGCAGCCGGCCAGCGGCGGCTTTCTCGAAGCGACTCCGCTCACGAGCTTCGTGGTGATGAGCTTGGCGAGCATCGGCCGACACGATCACCCGGTCACGCAACTCGGCTTAAAATTCATCATCGACTCCGTCCGCCCCGACGGCAGTTGGCCAATCGACACGAACCTGGCCACGTGGGTGACGACGCTGTCGATTAATGCGCTAGGCCCGCAGCCTCACGCCGACGAAGGCTCCGGCCATCTCACACCGCAACTCTTAGAGTGGGTGCTTTCCTGCCAACACACGGAGCGCCATCCGTTCACCGGCGCCGACCCCGGCGGCTGGGGCTGGAGCGACCTCAGCGGCGCGGTGCCGGATGCGGATGATACGCCGGGGGCACTGTTGGCAGTGGAGAATTGCACGAACGACCCCATAGTCGAAAAACTGGCCGGCCGCGCCTGGCTGACGCGAATCCAGAACCGCGATGGCGGTTGGCCCACTTTCTGTCGTGGCTGGGGTGCGCTGCCGTTCGATCGCAGCGGAACGGATCTCACGGCGCATGCGCTTCGCGCGTTGGCGCCCTTTGTCTCGCAGTGCTACGAGCCCTTCATGGAGAACGTGTCGGGAATCCCTCGAGCTGCTCGACGCGCATGGGACTATTTAGCTCGTACCCAACGCCCCGACGGTTCCTGGCTCCCGCTTTGGTTCGGCAATCAGTGGGGCGCCGACGACGAGAACCCGCTCTACGGCACGGCACGCGTGCTCTTGGCCTATCGCGACCTGGGCCGGATGCAGGACCGCGAAGCGCAACGCGGCATCGACTACTTACTTTCAAAGCAGAACGCCGACGGCGGCTGGGGAGGGCCGGGCTTCGGAAAGTCAGAAGTCGGAACGAGGAGCGATGAACAAACATCAAGCTCCGCTTCTGAGTCCTGCTCACCCCTCACCCCTGCCCCCCGGCACCTTTCTTCTACCGAAGAAACGGCCGTCGTGGTCGAGGCCCTTTGTGCGGCCGGCGACCGTGCCGAAATACGCAAATCGCTGGAGCGTGGGGTGGCTTGGCTTGTCGAGGGGGTGGAAAGCGGCCGATTTCGTGAGCCTTCCCCCATCGGTTTCTACTTTGCGAAGCTGTGGTATTATGAGAAGCTATATCCGCTCATATTTACGGTCGGCGCGCTGCGTGCCGCCGTCGAACTGAGCGGAAGTGACGCATAGCCCCGCCTGCCGGCAAGACTCGGTTGCTTGAGCTCCCGACTCGTCGCCGCCCACCGCATAGCAACCCGCCCTACACGACTACCGGAGTTCGGCATCTTGGCGACTGCACCATTGAGCTCGACCGAACACGTTCACCTCGCCGATACGCTTTCGCCGGCCGAACGTCTGGCTGCGGAAACCGCCGGGCTGAATGGTTCGCTGGCCGACGGCGGCGAGGGAAAACGGAAATCGAAACGCCGCAATACGAGCCACCTGAAAGAAGTGCCCGGCGCCAAGGCAGAGCGCGAAGCGTTGCGCGAGCGCTGCCGTGCGGTCGCCGCGAAGCTGGATAAGTCGCGCCCGATCACGAAAGACGAACTCGAAGCGATCAGCCGCCGTACGCTCGACGAAGCCGGCTTGCCGGAAAGCCTGCTCGGCTGGACGATGGTCGTGCTGGCGAGCGAGTTTTGGGAAAGCCAAGTGGCGGGCGTGCCCTTCAACCGTCGGCTGTTCCTGTTGCCGCATTGCTTGAAGCACGCCGAAGGGTGCCCGGCCGATTACGACGACTTCGGCCTCGATTGCCGGAAGTGCGGCGCCTGCAGCATCGCCGACTTCCGCACCGCCGCCGAAGACCTCGGCTATAAGGTGCTCGTCGCCGAAGGCTCGCCCATCGTGTTGAAGATCATCGTCAGCGGGCACGTCGACGCCATTTGCGGCGTCGCCTGTTTGAACGTGCTCGAAAAGGCGATCGATAAGATTCTGTTGGCCGGCATTCCGTGCGCCGCCGTGCCGCTGCTCTCGAGCGATTGCCGCAATACGAGCGTCGACGAAGATTGGGTCATGCGGATGGTGAACCTCCGCGCGGCCGCTCCGGAAACGGCGACGAAGTCGTACGTGCACCTCATGCGCGCGGCGACCGGCATGTTTGAAACCGCGGAACTCGAACGCTTGGTGCCGCGCCTCCGCGGCGGCCCGCGCTTGGCCGAGGTCAACGGCCAAGGCATCAACGCTATCGATCCCGTGGCGGGCACCGAGGCCATCGCCTACGACTTCCTCGCCAAGGGAGGCAAGCACTCGCGCCCGTTCATCACCATGGCCGTGTACGACGCCCTGACCGGCGGCTTCGGCGCCAAGGCCGACGGCGCCGAGCACCTCGCGAAGATTCCCGACTATGTGAAGCGGACCGCGCTGTCGATCGAAACCTTTCACAAGGCTTCGCTCGTGCATGACGACATCGAAGACGACGATCGCTACCGCTACGGCGACGAAACGGTGCACCGCAAATACGGCGTGCCGACGGCGATCAACGTCGGCGATTACATGATCGGCCTCGGCTATCGGCTCGTCTCACGCGATGCCCGGGCCATGGGGCCCGACGTCGCCGCCGACATTCTCGATCGGCTCGCCGACGCCCACATGAAGCTCTCCGAAGGCCAAGGCGCCGAGCTCCTGTGGCGCGACTCGCTCCAGAAGCAACTCACGCCGCTCGACGCCCTGAAGATTTACGCCTTGAAGACCTCGCCGGCCTTCGAAGCGGCCCTCTACTCCGGGCTGCGTCTCGGCGGCTGGAAGGAAGACTCCGCACAACCGGCCGCGGAAGCCAAGTCGGCAGGCAACGGCAAGTCGGCCGATGCCGCGAAGCCCGGCGCTTGGGTCGGTCAGTTCGCGCGGCATCTCGGCGTTGCGTTCCAAATCTTGAACGACTTGAACGATTGGCGCGGCGACAACCACAACAAGCTCAGCGCCGGCGGCGACGTGCTCGGCGGCCGGCCGACCGTGCTTTGGGCGCTGGCGCTCGAAGGACTCGGCCCGAAATCGAAGGCCGAACTTCTCGCGCTGTCCGAGCAAAAGCAGGCGACTTCGCAATTGGTGAGCTCCGTGCGTCGGCTCTATGAAGAAGCCGGCGTGTTCGAGAAGGCCGAAAAGCTGGTCGATAAATATCAAGAGCGCGCCGAAGCGCTGGCCGACGAGGTGCAGCCGGAAGAGTTGCGTCGCTTGCTGTATTACCTCATTGATACCGTGCTCGAACGCCCCGCCGCCGACCCCGCCGGTCCGAAGCCGGTGCCGATCGAAATCCTCGGCCTGCGGCCCGCCCCCAATCCTGCCTAGTTCTTGCCCGCCTGAATTCCTCGAAATAAATCTCACCACGAAGGCACGGAGCCCACGGAGAACGGGAAGAGAGTTGCCGTCGCAACGATTTTCTCCGTGACGTCCGCGCCTCCGTGGTGAAGAATTCCCATGCCTGAAACTCCCGCCGTCGAATCTCCCGATCTCGCGACGCTCGCGGCCTTGTTCTATCCGGCGCCCGCCGGCGGCGGTTTGCCGGCCGCGCTGGGCCGGTTCGAGCGCGTCGAGGAAGAGTCGCTGCCGGCCGATGCCCGCAAGCTTCTCGCGCACCATTCGCATATGACCGTCGCGATGGAGCGCTTTCACGCGAGCCCCGTCGATGTGGAAGTGCTCGACCGCCGAACCGACGGCAAGCACTACTCGCGCAAGATTCGCCTCCGCACGCAACGCGGCGGCCGCGTCGTGCAGTTCGGCATCGTGCG
>CAZWDN010000102.1:0-14720 GCA_964633125.1 uncultured Pirellula sp.
TTGGGACTTACGTCGATTTCCGGCTCTGTAGGGAACGCCCTCTGTGGCGTTCCGAAAAAAAAACTTGTGCTCGGAACGCCACAGAGGGCGTTCCCTACAGAGGAAGTCATCGTGCAAGCAGTTGCCATGCGGTAACTGCGATGCCGAGCGGGATGCAGTAGTACGCGAAGTAGCGGAACTTGCCGCCGCGGAGCATGAGGAGCAGCCAGCGGAGCGCCGCGAGGCCGACGAGCATCGAGACGACCGCCCCCAGGGCGAGATCGCCCCAAGGCAATTGGGCGCCGGTTCCTTCGCGGGCAAACTCGACCAGTTGCAAGAACACTGCACCGCCGACGGCGGGAATCGACAGCAGGAATGAGAAGTTGGCGGCGTCGCTGCGACGCAGGCCGATGAGGGCGAGCGACGAGGCGATGGTGAGCCCGCTGCGCGAAACGCCCGGCAGAACCGCGATCGCTTGGAAGCAGCCGATCAGTAAGGCTTGGCCGTAGGTGAGCTCGGGATACGTGAGGCCGTGTTCTTCGACGGAAGCGGTTGCGTCGGCGTCGGGGGAAACATGCACACGCGGTCGCGTGCCCCAGAGCAGCACGAGTCCGGTGACAATGAGCCCGAGGCCCGCCGCGAGCGGACTTTCGAGGATGCCCCAGTGATAGACCTTGTCGAGCTTTTTGAGTGTGAGGCCGAAGACGGCGGCCGGAAGGGTGCCGACGATGAGCAGGCCGATCACGCGACGATCGGCGGTGAGCAATCGCACGGTCTGCTTGCGAAACACGATGAGTACGGCGGCGAGCGTGCCGGCGTGCAGCATGATTTCCAGTGCGAGCAGTTCGTCGAGCTTGTGGCCGGTGACGGATTCGAAGAGCGCCGAGACGACGACGAGGTGTCCGTCGGAACTCACCGGAAGGAATTCCGTGAGGCCTTGCACGACCGCGAGAATGAGCGTTCGAATCAGATCCATGTCGGGCGCGGTCGAAGTAAACGGAGATTGGTCGGCGGCCGCTCAGAAGGAGGGGGCCGATTCGGTCAGCAAGTATAGCCCTTGGTCGCGGCCTGACTGCGAGCTGCAAGCGGGAATCGGCGCGAGCAACTCGGCGATTCGTGTCGATCGCGCGGGCCGTGCGGTTTGTAGCACACGGGCTTCAAGCGTCGCACCGCATTTGGCATAATAATCGATCTCGTAAGTCGGTCGCCGCCTCACCCTGCATCGCTCAATTGCGTCACCCCTGGAGGAATCGATGTTCAAGTGTTTGAGTCCCGCCCCGCTCGGAATCAATGCGCCGCTCAACGACCTGATCGAACCGGCGCTTTCTCACGGATTCAAAAGTCTTGAACTCGACGTCGTCTCCTTCGCCGAACAAGTGCACCGAGCGGGCATGCCGACGGCCCGGCGGTTGATCGATAGCGCGTCGCTGAAGTTGGGTTTCTTTCGCTTGCCGTTTGCTCTCGGCGGCGACGACCAGGAGTTTGGCGCCGGCCTGGGCGCGCTGGCGGGACAAGCGAAGCTCGCGGCAGAACTCGGCTGCACACGCTGCGTGACGGTGCTCGATCCGTCGGACGACGAGCGTCCGTTGCATCAGAACTTCGTCGTGTATCAACAACGGCTCGGTGCCGTATCGAAGTTGCTCGGCGAGCAAGGGATTCAACTCGGAGTCGGCTTCACGGCCACTCCAGAACAACGGGCCGGTCGGGCGTTTGAGTTCATCCGCAATTTCGACGTGCTCAAGCTGTTGCTCGGCATGTTGGGGGATAAAAACGTCGGCGTGGCCGTCGACCTTTACGAACTGTGGGCCTCGGGCTCGGCGTACCAAGCGGTGATCGAGGCGGGTTTGAAGCCCGTGGTGTTGTTTGTGGCGGATGCCGCGAACGACGCCGATCCCGACGAGGCGCTGCAGACCGGTCGGCTGCTGCCGAATGAAACCGGCGTGATCGACACGGTCGGCGCGCTGCAAGCATTTGCCGCCAACGGCTACGACGGGCCTGTCGTGCCGCTGCCGCATCCCGTACGATTTCAAGGAATGTCGCGCGCGGCCGTGTGCAAGCTGACGGGCGACAAACTCGACGAAGCTTGGAAGGCCGCGGGCATCAAGCCGGCGAAGAAGCCGGCGCTGGCGCGCTAAAACGCCGGCCGGCAATGCTTCATGCCGCTCGTTCGAAAGGCACTGGCTCGAAAGGCGCTGGGATGTTCCATTTCGATCGCGGCTTGAAGCTGACGAAGGCCGATTTGGCCGTGGATTTCAAGCGGCGGATGCCGCGTGGGTTTATTTCGCATGCCCACAACGACCATATGGCGCGGCATCAGTATGCGCTCTGCACGCCGGCGACGGCCCGGCTCTATCAACACCGGCTCGGCATGCGCGACGTGCTGGAACTACCGTATCGCACGCCCGTTGAATGGGGCGGCATGCGATTGACGACCTTTCCGGCGGGGCATTGCCTGGGGTCGGCGATGCTGCTGGCGGAAGACGGCGACCAATCACTGCTCTACACCGGCGACTTCAAACTTACGGAGTCGCTTACCTGCGAACGGGCCGAGTTGCCGAAGGCCGACATTCTCGTAATCGAGAGCACATACGGGCAGCCGGCGTATCGCTTTGCGCCGCGGGCGGAGTTGGTCGGTCAATTAATCCAAGCGGTGCGCGCGGCGCTCGAACGTGGACAGACCCCGGTCGTCGAGGCGTACGCCCTCGGTAAGGCGCAGGAAGTGACGAAGTTGCTCACCACGCACGGAGTTTCGGTGCTGCAAACGAAGCCGGTGTTTGAGATCAGTCAGGTGTACGAAGCGTGCGGGATGCCGCTGGGGAACTACGTGCTGTTCGAAGGTTTGCCGCGTGAAGGGCACGCGTTGGTTGCGCCCCCGGGGGCGCATCGCGGTTCGAATTTGCAAGGCATTCGTCGGCCGTGCCGGATTGCCGTGACCGGTTGGTCGCTCGATCGCAATTCGCATCGGCGCTACGGCTTCGACCACGCGATTCCGCTTTCCGACCACGCCGATTTCAACGAACTTCTCGAAGCAGTCGAGCGCGTGGATGCCCGCGAGGTGCATTGCACGCACGGCCCCGAGTCGTTCGTGGACGAACTTCGCAACCGGGGCGTAAACGCCTACCGGCTGGGCGTGCCGGCATCGCAGCGCGAACGGCTGCTCTTCTAGCTGATGCAGTTGCCGGCGGTGGCGTTACGGTCTACGCGGCGGCGGTGCGGTAAGCCGCGTAAAGTTTGCGGGCGACGGGACGTCTCAGGGCGTTAAAACCGGCACAATTGTTTCATACGGCCCTCGGCCGAGGTCGATGGCAACTGAGAAGTCTGCGCTTGGCGGAATCTGCCGGCGCGCAACTAGTGCTATCGCGAGTACGCCGGCATGGTCGTGCGACATCAAAAACTCGGAGTACCCTCGGTCGTTCGCCGGTTCGGCGCGGCGCTGCAGGCCGGCGGCTGTTGCTTGGCGCTGATCCTTGCCGGTTGCGAACAACAGACGCACGAGCCGGCGCAATCGCGGCAAGGTTCGTCGGCGGTCGGTAAGTCCGCCGCAGGCGTCAAGAAGGATGCGGTGCCGCGCGATCGGTCGCTTGCGTCGTCTCTGGCCTCGGCGCAACCGCTGTCGACGGTCGCGGCGACATTCACTCAAGCCGCCGAGCCGATACGAGAGGTTCGACAAGCGGCGCTGATCGGAGTTCGCACCAAGGAGACGCTAACGCTCGCCGGCGCCACGGCGCCCGCGACGGCGAATTCGAGCGTTATGTCGCCGCAAGATGCCGCCTCGCTCGTGCGACAGGCGGAAGCTCTCAACATGAACGGCTTGCGTCTGGTCGGACGCGGAGCACACTTTTCGGCACGCGCTGAGTTTCTGGGGGCGCTGCGAGCCGGCGCCGCGGCCCTCGATGCGCGCAGCAACGCACAAGCCGCCGAATCGCGAACGAGTGCCGTAGATGCGGCGCTGCTCGCTCTGACCGAGGCCGAAGACTTTGTATCATCGCAGGTTGCCGGACGCGACGCCGATCTCGCGCTTGCCGTGCGTAGCCATCGTAGCGGTTTGCTCAACGAAGTTGATGTCGCGCGCCGGACGGCTGCGCAGGCCCATCAGGCGTATTGTGAGTTTGCTTGTGAACAACTGAGTAGCGCGGTGGCAAATCTGCCGTGCGGCAGCGTCTCATTGCACGGCCTCGGCAAGGTATATTCTGCGCTGGGATCACAAGGGACGAATAGTCCGACGGACGCTCGCGCGAAGGCCGAGGTGTATTACACCGCTGCGCTTCGCGTCGATATGGATAACTTTCCGGCGGCGAACGACTTAGCCGTGCTCCTCGCGGAAGACGGTCGCTTGGAGCAAGCCCGACAGCTATTGCGAGCCGGCCTCGCGGCGTCGCCGCATCCGGCGATGTGGAACAACCTTGCCTCGATTCATGACCGGCTCGGCGAACAGCAACTCGCTGCTGCGGCGCGTTTCGAATCGCAAGCACTTGCCGCCGCCGCGGCGGGGAGCGGTCGGACGCTCGTGCCGACGCACGACGTGCAATGGATTCCCGCGCAAAGCTTTGCCGCTACGGCTCGCCCGAACATCGCATCGCCGATGCCCGCAAACGCACCACAATCACCGATGCCTTCGACTTCGTCGACGGTGCGACAATCGCTCGCCGCTCCGGCCTCGGCCTCCGGCGAACGTCCGCCGATTCAGACGGCGCGTACACCGCAACGCAACTCGCTGTTGAACTAGTAGTCATGTCCGTACCGGAAACATCTTCGGCGCAGATTTCCTTCAGCGGCTTACGCTTGGCCGCGGTCGTGGCGCTGTTGTGCATGACCGTTCCGTCGGCGGCCGGGTGGCTGCCGTGGTTCGGAAACCGGGCACGGCAAGTTAGCCACGAAGACTCCGTGCCGATCGTTACGGAACAACTACCGCCGCAGACGGCAACGCCCGGGGAACCTTCGCCCGACGGACTCTCCTTGGAATCAGCTTCGCCCGACGGAGTCGCGGCGTCGGCTATGGTCGAAGCAACGGCGTCGCCCGCCGCACCGTTCGTGATTCAGGGCGTCGATTGCGCGAACGGGTGCTGCGGCGAACTCGGTTGGGGCGCCGCCCGGCCGCTCGATTGGCAACCGTTCGCGCAAGGCGAATACGTCGGGCACGCCCGTAGTTCCCACGTCGGCGAGTATCGCTTACGCGTCGACGACCTGTTGGAGTTTGTGTTTCGGCTGACGCGCGAGGAAACGACGCACCCGTACCATTTGAACGTGGGTGATGAGATTCGCGTCGAGTCGTTTACCGATCCGCTGTTGAATCGCGACTTGTTGATTCAGCCGGATGGAACGATCACGCTGCGGCTCGTCGGCCAAGTGAAGGCGACTCGGCACACGGTCGTGCAATTGCGCGAGCATATCGAAGAACTCTACTCGAAGTACTACAAGATTCCGTCGATCACGGTGACGCCGCTACGCGTGAACACGAAGCTCGAAGACTTACGGGCCACGGTCGACGCGAGGGCCGGGGCGGGGGGGCAGAATCGGCAAGCACGCGTTACGCCCGAAGGCACGATCGCTCTACCGGCCGTCGGCAACGTAATGGTGCAGGGGCTCACGCTCGGCGAGCTGAAACGCGAACTCGATCAGCGCTACGCCGCCGAAGTCGAAGGTATCGAGGTTACGCCTGTGCTTTTGCAACGGGCGCCGCGATATGTGTATGTGCTGGGCGAAGTGCGCACGCCGGGACGGTTCTTGCTCGACGGCCCCACCACGATCATGCAATCGATCGCGATGGCAGGCGGCTGGAACGTCGGCGCGAATACGCGGCAGATCGTCGTGTTTCGCCGGGGGGACGACTGGCGTCTCATGGCCACGATGCTTGACTTACGCGGCGCGCTCTACGGCAAAATGCCCTGTCCGGCGGACGAGATTTGGCTCAACGATTCCGACGTGATCATCGTGCCGAAATCGCCGATTCTCGTGGCGGACGACTTTATCAACCTTGTCTTCACGCGGGGCATTTACGGTGTCGCGCCGTTCAATGTCGGCACGACGTTCTCGTTTCTCAACCAGTTGCCGAACTAGCGCGACTAGCGCAGTTCGTCGTCGAGCTTAAGTTCGCTGTTGAGAATGTCGTCGATGGCGAACTCCGGCTCTTGCCGCACCAATGGGCTCGGCTCCTTCGACTTGCCGCTCGGTTGCGGGTTGGGAACCGGTGTGATTACCAGCTGATGGCAAACCGGGCAGCGCCCTTTCTTGCCGGCCCTCGCATCGGGCACGACCAAGCGGTGGCCGAGCGGGCAATAGAAATGAATCGCCATGTTCTGAGTTCCGAGCTTCGAGCGACGGAAGGCCTCGTGTTTCCGCCTAACTCAAGTTTCCGCAGGAACCGGCTCGCGGTCAAGTTCACGACCATCGTCGGCGGGCATGCCTGGAAATTGACTCGCCGTCGACGCTCATTCTATCGCAAGACACTTGCAACAATTGCGGGGTTTGCGGCTACTCTTCCGCGTAGACCTGCGTGCCTTCTTCCTTCGTCACCGGCAATTTCGAGTCGTCCGACGTTAGCTGAACAAGGCAGCGATGATCGCCGGCTCGCAGGCATTGAGCCCGTACGCGGAACGTCGTTTCGCTCTTAGCCGGAAGCTGCGGTAAGGCTTGGAACTGAATCTGGCGACCGGCGACCGTAAACTTCGACGGGCCGTCCGCATCGGCCGCTTTGAACCCTTCGGGCAGCGTGACCGAAAGCTGAACATTGGTCGCTTCTTTGGAGCCTTGGTTCGCGACGACGATCTCGTACTCCGTTTCGCCGCCCACTTCGACGGGGTCGACCGTATCGACGACTTGAAACACTAGAGAAACGGCGCCTTCGACGAGCACGGCCTCTTCCTTGCGCGCGGAGATACCGCGATCGGCGGTCGACTCGACGCGGAACAGTTGTTGGCCCGGTTCGACGGGCAAGGCCGTCAGCGTGACGCTGCCGCGCTGTTGGGGAGGCAATTCTTCGAGCAGCCAGCGAACGCTATGTGTTTCGGAGTCGTACTCGCCGTGGTTGTCGGCGTCGATGAATTGCATGCCGCGCGGCAAGTAGGTGGCGAGTTCGATCTCGCGTGCCGCCGCCGTGCCGGGGTTTGTCAGCGAGACGGTGTACGTCGCTTGGCGATCGAGGAAGCGACGCTTGGGGCCTTCGATGTCGACGGCGAGCGACGCGGCTACGATGTCGAATTGGGTCTTGGTTTCGGCGGCGACCCGACCATCTCCCTTGCCTTGAATGACGTTCATGCAGGGGCCCGGCTTGACTGCGCGGAGCGAAAGGTCCAATTCGCGAGTTTCATTCGGTTGCAGGTCGCCGATTTCGTATTCCAGTTCGCCGCCGGCGGCGTGTTCCATGCCGGGCGGCACAAATTCCGTAAGGTAGACGCCGGTCGCGGCTCCGGTTCCGGAGTTGAAAATGCGAATCTTGAGCGGCACTTCGTCGCCCACCATTACGCTGCGCGGCGCGGAGACTTCGATGGCGATCTCCGGCTTCGTGCAGACGGTGCGGGCCGACGCGGCGGCGGCAAAGTGAACCGTCGCAATGCTGCCGATTTCTCCTTCCGTGGTGGGTAGAACTTCCACCTGCACGGTCGCCTCGTCGCCGGGACGCATCGGTCCGAGCGTCCAGACAAGTTCGCCGTTGCGCCCTTGCGCGGCTTTGGGCGTCGTATTGGTGAGTTGTGTACCTTGCGGAAGTAGATCGTGAATTTCGACGTCGTTGGCGACCGCAGTGCCGGTGTTGCGAACTAAGATTTCAAACACGGCGGGCTTGCCGACCTGAATCTCCGGAGGGGCGAACTTCTCGATGACGAGCGTCGGTGTTTGCGTTCCTTCGAGCGCCTTTTCGCCGGGGCGTCCGGAGCCGGACGTTGCGACGTTCGCCGTCGAACCGATTGCTCCGGCCGGCGACGGCGTGTTCTGCGCAGCCGAAGCTTGCGGGCTCTCCGTCGACGGAAGTTCGCGCGGCGCGGGAACGGCCGGAAACGGGCGCGGCGAAGCTTGTGACGGCGTCGCGGCTGCGGTCGGCGGCGCGTAACGCTCTCTGGTTTGCTCCGGGATCGCCGCTGGGCCTGCGCTCACCGCTGGCACCGGGGGGATCATTGAAACAGGAGGCGCGGCAGTCGGCGCGGCGGCGGACGGCGCCGCATAGCGATCGCCGGCGTTCGCGCCGGATGTCGCGGCAGCCGATGGTTGTGCGGCTGTCGGCGCCGCAGGCAGCGGAGCGCTAGGCAGCGGATTCGAAGGCGGGGGCATCGGCGAACGCGGCGGGGCGGCACCCGCCGTGCCGGAGGGCGTTGCGGTGTTTCGCGCAAACGGATCGCCGGCCGGCGGTGCGATAGTCGGCTTGCCGCCGATCGGCACTTCGGCCGCAGCTTGACGAACCGGGTAATCGCCCGACGTTGCGGCCGCTCGTTGGTCGGCGTAGTAATCGACAAACGATGCTCCGCGCGTCGTCGGACCGCCGGGCGCATCCGCTGCGGGCTCGCTGGATACGGCCATGCCGAAGCGAATGCGATTACCTGTCGTTGGAACGGCCGTCTCGCTATTCGCGGTCGCCGCCGTCGTTGTTGCATACGGCGACACCGCGGCGGCTTGCGGCGTTTCCGCCTCCGATTCGCGAATGGCTGCTGCGATTCCCGCGCCTGCGACACTCAACGAAACTGCGGAGACGGCGAGGATGCGAACGTAGCGACGTTGCGGCGAAGTGCGCAGCACCATGAGTGGCTCGCGAAATGAAGATATGAGCGTGAGATATGCCGACGTGGAGGGCGGTTAAGTACCAAAACCGCGAACTTCGGCAAAGAGCAAACGGCTTGCAGTCACCGGAGTGCCGGCAAGCTCAGTTGTAGCGCCCGCGAAACTTGTCGGCCGGGTACTTCTCCGCGTTCTTCGCCATCTTCCGTTCAACGCAATCGGCGACATCGAGCCCCAGGCCGTTGGCCATGGCGAGGAGATAGCAAACGACGTCGGCCAACTCCTCGCCGACCGCCGCTTTCTCGCCTGGGTCCGTTGCGACGTTGAGCGAAGCCTCGGGCGTGAGCCATTGGAAATGTTCCATGAGTTCCGCGGCTTCGATTGCCGCCGACATCGCCAGATTTTTCGGCGTATGAAATTGAACCCAGTCGCGCTGGTCGACGAATCGGCGGACCAACTCGCGGAGTTCGGCGACCGTGGTTTGCGCGTCGTTCATGGAACTTCACTCGTCCGGACGACTAGGCGGCGTCATGGAAGAAGCTATCGAAGCCCGGCAACACCATTTGAACCGGAGGATTGCTCCGTTCGAAATAGCGGCGACGATAAACTTCGGAGAGATGTACCATGACTTCGAGCACCAGGAGATCGGCCCGAGTCATGACGTGCCGAGCACTGCGGGCACCGAGGCCTTTCACCATTTCTTCCAGCACGCGAACGTGCAACTGCATGGTTTCCGGCGCAGTCACGCGGGCATCGGCCATAAGTTCGGCCATTCGCGCCATGTCGTCGCCCAGGTTTCCCGAACCCATGATCACATAGGCTCGCATGACCTCGTGATAGTGAGTGATCAACGCCGGCGGCAAGTTGAGCATTCGCGGCTCACACTGCTCCGCGACGTTTGTGTCGTCGGGTAATTCGCCGGCACGCCGTCGTCGTGCGTCGACTGCGGCAGGTTGCGTCGACTCGGCCACGGCTTCAAGATCGCGAATGAGCGAGCGTTGTTCGTCGAGCAGACGCTGCGTTTCGACATGCTCCTGTTGGAGACGGTGGTGTTCGGCGTGTGCGTAGCGGCGGTTTTCTCGTAGGAGTTGATGTCGTTCGATGGCGCGAGCCACGATCCAAATGAGCGACCGAGTCGTCGTCGTGTTGACGCAAACGTAGGCGTCGGCTCCGGACTCGAAAGCGGGAGCGAGCACTTCCTGTTCGCTGAGCGAACCGAGCAGAATGAGAGGTTGGTCCGTGCCGCCGCCGGCGAGAGCTTCGGCCAGTTGCAGGCCGTCGATCTGGCCCGGTTCGTGCGTGGCGAGCACTGCGTCGTAAGCTTCGTCGCGAAGTCGTGCCAAGCCGTTGGCGATGCCGTGCGATTCTTCGATCCGCACTTGTACCGCGCTGTCGTGGGCGAAGGCTTCCGTCAGCCAAGCGCCGGTGCGGTGAGCGCCGGTGATGAAGAGCAGCCGCAAACGCGCCGGAAGCGTTCCGGGGGGAACGATCGCGTTCGACGGGCGATAATTGGCGAGCATCGTGCTCATGCCGGCAACGACGGCGCTCGCGCGCCGCTCGAAATCCTGATTTGGCCGTTAGGGGCAGGGGCGAACTTTAGCGATACGTGGGGCGCGGGTCAACGCCGCGCGGACGGCCGCCGAGCGTATGTCGTCCGACTGCCCTTGTTCCGGGGTGCCGGCAACCTAGAATACAGCCGCTTCCACCAGTCATTTATCTCGGGTTCTCAGGGATCGGGCGACAGCACGTGAAGATTGCGTACTTAGATTGTTTGAGCGGTATCAGCGGCGACATGACGCTTGGAGCGCTGGTGGACGCCGGCGTCGAATTGAGCGCAATTCAATCGGCCATCGACTCGCTGAAGTTGCCCGCCTGTCGACTTGTGCAATCCGAAGTGAAACGCAAGGGGTTCCGAGCCACGAAGGTTACGGTCGAGCATGAACCGGAACATGCCCATCGACATTTGCACCACATTACCGACATGATCGACGCCTCGGCGCTGACGCCGCGGCAAAAGGACTTGGCAAAACGCATCTTCACGAAACTTGGGGAAGCGGAAGCGAAAGTCCACGGCACGACGATTCGCAAAGTGCATTTCCACGAAGTGGGCGCAGTTGATTCGATCGCCGACATCTGCGGCGCCGCGGTCGGCTGGGATTTGCTCGGCGTCGATCGGATTTTTTGCTCGCCGGTGCCGACGGGGCGCGGATTTATTCAAATCGAGCACGGTCGGTGCAGTATTCCGGCCCCCGCAACCGCCGAACTCTTGCAAGGCGTGCCGCTTGCGGAATCGCACGTGGAAGCGGAACTTACGACGCCGACCGGCGCCGCGATTTTGGCCACGCTCGTCGACGGTTATGGGCCGCTCCCTTCGATGCGCGTCGAGCGCATCGGGTACGGCTCAGGCGATAAAGACTTTGCCTCGCATCCCAACGTCTTGCGACTGTTTGTCGGTGAGAGCACGGCCACGGCCGCCGGAGACCAAATCTGGGTGGTCGAAACGAACCTCGACGATGTTTCGGGCGAAATCATCGGCTATTGCACGACGAAGCTCTGGGAAAAGGGCGCGCTCGACGTGTACACGACCGCGATTCAAATGAAGAAGAATCGACCGGGCACGACGCTGACCGTTTTGTGTCAGGCGGCGGATCTCGAACGTATCGAGAAGACGCTGTTTCGCGAGACCGGAACTCTAGGCGTCCGACGCTGGCCGGCGAGCAGGCACAAGCTTGAACGAAAAGAGCACGCCGTCGAAACGCAGTGGGGCGCGATTGCCGGAAAGCTGGGCTGGATTGCCGGCCAGGAGCCGAGTTTTTCACCGGAGTTTGAAGCTTGCCGCAAGGTGGCGGAAGCCTCCGGAGTGCCGTTGAAAGACGTGTATGAGGCGGCACATCGGGCGTTTGAATCGCCGACAAAACCTCCGATCGCGCCAAATCCATAGGCGTTGTTTCGCGTGGTAGTCATGCCATGAATTAGGACGACAAGGATGTTGATTGCGGCATTTACACCGGAAGCATGGACCTCGGCGGCTGCCGTTGCGGCGGTGACGTTGGTGCTCTTAGTTCGGCTCCGCCGTCGCGCAGGCTCGGAAAGCGTCCCACGGGAAGCGGCACAGCGTGATCTAGGTTTGCGACATGCCGGTGCTTCGGTAGCTTCGACGGTGCGTTCGGCCGAGCGACAATTGGTAGAGCATTACGAATTCGCCCGCGAGCTTGAAGCTAAGTTCGATGTGAAACGTGCGCTACTGGAGCAATTGCTCCATGATGCCGATGAGCGAATTGCGCGGCTGGAATCGCTGGAGCAAGCGGCAAAACGTTCGGAATCCGCCGAGTCGCAGGCGCAAGCACGCACTAGTCGCTACTGAGGCCTAGTCGTACCCGGGCCTCAAACTCTCTGCCCTCACGAATGATTGCGACGCGTACTTCGCTGCCCGGCGATTGGGCCTCGACGATCGCTAGAAAGTCATCGGCAGTTTTGATCTTTTCGCCGTTGACGCCGATGATGAGGTCGGCGGCGCTGATGTCGAGCTTTTGCGAATGAACTTGAAACGGTCCTTGCTTACGCGACTGTTGAACAAGTTGAGGGCCGCGCAGACCGGCGCGCTCGGCGGGGCCGCCACGTACCAAGCCGGCGATCAACAATCCCCGTTCGGTTTGATAAACGCGCGAGATGCCGATTTCCGGACGTTCTACCTGCCCGCGTTCGATGAGTTGCGGGACGACGCGCGCGATCGTCGATGCGGGAATCGCGAAGCCGACACCCGTGTTTTGGCCCGTCTTGCTGGCGATGGCGGTATTCATGCCGATCAGCACGCCGCGGCTGCTGATGAGCGGGCCGCCGGAGTTGCCGGGATTAATGGCGGCGTCGATTTGAATAATCGATTTCATGGTGCGTCCGCTGCGCCCCGGCAAGGAGCGATTAAGGCTCGAAATGATGCCCGTGGTGAGCGTGCGTTCGAGACCGAAAGGATTGCCGATGGCGTAGACCAATTGGCCGACGCGTAGTCGCGAGGAGTCGCCGACGGTGATCGGATATAACGACTGGGGCGGCGCATCGATTTTGAGTACGGCGATATCGTTTGCGGCGTCTTTGCCGACGAGTGCGGCAGAATAGGTTTCGCCGTCAAACAACGTCACGCGAATCTCTTCCGCGCCGGAAACGACGTGGTAGTTCGTGAGAATGTGACCAGATTGGTCGAGCACGGAGCCCGACCCGGCTCCTTCCGACGGAATGTCGAAGAAAAGCGACTCCGTGACGACTTTCGTGCTGATGTTGACGACGCCCCGATTGCACGTCTCGTATACGGCGATGTTGACCCGTTCTTCAGGGGTGAACTCGTCGAGTTCGACGTTGACGTTGGTGGGCTGCGCGGACGCAAATTCTTGCGACGCCATCGGACGCGGCGCGGCGACGACGGCGGGCTGACTCGACGGAGGCGCAAATAGATCTTGCGCCCGCACCACGCGCTGTTCCCATGCCTCGCGAATGACGATCGCCCCCGTCGCTCCGAGCATTCCCGCGATCAGCGACCCGAAAATTATCGACCTCATAGCTCGATCTTCCTCCCAAACTCCATAGGTCCAATTCCGCACACGTTTTTGGCGCGCGGATTTGTCGGCGTAATCCATACCTGAAATCGTGAATTGAAGGGAGGCGGAGTTTCGCGGTTGTATCGACCTCGGGACGTGCATCGTCCGTGATGTAAATGAGGCGCACGATCGGAGCAACCGTTCCCCGCCAATCTGTCGCAAACAACCCGAGCAATACGTCTAGCACTCACAACGCGAACTTCGCAGTTTGCCTAACAGCAAAACTTGATTGGTTCCGATACCGTATGCTAGCTGCCCCCCACCAGGCTTCGATGCCCCGGCAGTCGTGCGCTAGAGCACGGATGACGACCCCCGGTAGGAGATTGCGGGATGAATCGCACCCCTTTTGCGTTGTTTACGTTGCTTTGTACGCTCGCTTCGTCGATCGTTGCCGCCGGCAATGCGAGCCGTCGCGCCGGTATCGACCATCGCCCCCTGGATCGTTCCCCCGCCTACTCGCAACAACGAGTAACGCAGGTGACGTACCTTGCGACGGCGGATGCGGAGCCTGCCTGGAATGCGGCAGGTTGGAAGCCGGTCGACGTCCGGAGCGCTTACCTGAGCCTGATCGAGCGGCTACCCAAGTCGGTCGATGCGCTCCCCAAGCAGGTCGCGAAGCCTCCCGTCGCCGAGCGAGTCGGGGTGTCGGCGCCCAAGGTCGGCCGAGTGGCCGCCGAGCAGAGCAAGAAGATCGCTCCGAGCAAAGCGGTCCCCGCTCCGGTCCAAACCCGCGTCGCGGCATCGATCTCTCGGAATTCCGCTCCAGCGGCGAAGCAAGCGATTCAGAAGGAAGTGCGCGCCTCGATCCTGCCGGTCGGCTCGCCGCTGCTCTCGCCCGCGGTTGCGGAATTCGGCTGGCAAGGACGCTCGGGCCAATCGATCGCTCGCGGAAGTCTGCCGACGATCAGCTATGGCTCCAATTCGGCTGTGTCGCCTGTCAGAATTCGTATCGGTAAGGCCGTTTCTCGCCCAGGCGTCGATTTGAAGGCACAGGGGATCGTCGGTCCCCAAGGTTTCTGGACCCCGGCTCTTCATATCGCCGAGAGCGGCACGGCACTGCTCGGATCATACTACGCTGCACCGGCAGTCGAGGTTCCAGTCGCCGTCGCCGCTAAGTCGGCCGACGGGGTGATCGCCCAGTCGGCTCGCGCCCTCGACGACCTGATCGAGCGTATCCAGGTGCTTCGCCAGTCGTCGATTCAGCGGTACTTGGACTTCTTTGTCGCCGGATGGGCCTCGGGCCAGAACAAGACCAAGTCGTCGAACTTGAGCGCCAAGCTCCCGTCGAAGACGCAAAAGTAAGCCGCCCGCGAGGCGGAAGTTAGAAAACGTCGCGTCAGCAACGCATCGCCGGAGGTGGAGGGTGTCGGCCCGCTCCCTCCGGCGTTTTGCGTGTTCTGCGGGGCCCTATCCTGATATGTGTCAGCCGCGTCGATGGATCGGAAATTC
>CAZWDN010000103.1:0-14548 GCA_964633125.1 uncultured Pirellula sp.
CGTTGACGTAAGTCGGAGAATCGTCGGACAAGGCGTCCGCGACTTACGTCGATTTCTGTTGACCCGATCGAATCGGCGGCACTAGAATCAAACTTCGCTGATGCGTCCCGCCCCGCGGTTCTTTCCCGCCTGCCGCTTTCGGAGCGACTTCCCATGCTCACCGTCGCCGGCTCGTCGAGCAACTATTGCGATCGGATCAGTCGTCGCGGGTTTCTGCAGATCGGCGGCTTGCGCGGCGCCGGGCTGGGTCTCGGCGGGTTGCTGTTGCCGGAACTGCTGCAACGGCGAGCCGCCCTCGGCGCGGCCGGGAAGTCGCCCAAGGCCGTGATCATGGTTTGCCTGCCGGGCGGACCTTCGCATCACGACACCTACGACATGAAGCCCGACGCTCCGGAGAACGTGCGCGGCGAGTTTCGCCCGACGGCGACGAACGTGCCGGGCTTCGACATTTGCGACTTGATGCCGCTGCAGACGCGGCTCGCCGACAAGCTCGCACTGGTAAGGAGCATGAAGTTCCTGCAGCCGGACCATCAGTTGCACGAAGTCTTCACCGGATTTCCGCTCGTCGCCGGACGGCCGGCCTTCGGGTCGGTCGTCAGCCGATTGCGCGCAGCGGAAGCGAGCCGGCTGCCGAAGTATGTGTCGCTCGGCGTGTGGGACCATCCGCGCACCGTAGCCAAGGCGGAACAGCCGATGTACGCCGGCCAAGCGCACGCGCCGTTTGCTCCGACCGGGGAAGGCTTGCAATCGCTGACGCTGCCCGAGGATTTGCCCACGCTGCGGTTTCAGAGCCGCATGTCGTTGGCCGAGCAGTTCGACGGCTTGCGTTATCAACTCGATCGCCGGCCGGAGACGGCGTCGGGCGACGTGTTTCGCCGACAAGCGCTCGACATGATCACGACGCCGCTAGTACGCGAAGCCCTGGACCTAACGAAGGAATCGTCGCAAACGCGCGAGCTGTACGGAGCCGACGTGAAGTTTAAGCACGACTATCAGTTCGGCCATACGTGGCACGCTTCGAACTTCCTGCTGGCCCGCCGGCTCGTCGAGGCGGGCGTACCGGTGGTGACGGTTTCCGAAGGGGGCTGGGACCACCACGGCAACGTGAGCGGCGTGAAGGGAACGATCTTCGAGCGCTCGCGCGAGCAACTGCCGGTGTACGATCGCTCGATCGCGGCGCTCGTCGCCGATTTGCACGAGCGCGGCTTGGCCGACGATGTGGCCGTGGTCGTCTGGGGCGAATTCGGCCGAACGCCGAACGTGAACGTCAACGGTGGCCGCGACCACTTCACCCGGGCCGGATTCGCACTATTTGCCGGCGGCGGATTCCGCACGGGCCAAGTGATCGGAGCCACGGACAGCCTGGGGGCCGACCCGACGACGAAGCCGTACACGCCGCGCAACGTGCTGGCGACGCTCTACCGGCACTTGGGGATCGACCCGACGACGAAGATCACCGACCCCAGCGGCCGACCGCTCGGCATCGTGGACGACGCCGAGCCGATCGCCGAGTTGATCTAGCGATCGCAAGGTATCGCGTAACGTCGGGCCCTATTGGCCGGCCGCTTGCCCTTCGTGGAAGCCGCGGATGTGCGCTTCCGAGCTCGACGGACCGTCGACGTCGTTGCCGGCCATCGCTTCGAAGTACGCGGTCGCCTTGCCGGACGTATCGGTCACGACGCTGAACACCGCGAGGTAGCGCTGGTAGACGTTGTTCGGGTTGATCGTGTCGTCGGCGCCGAAATGGACCGGCGCTTCCTGAATGAGCTTGCCGGCCCCGATGCCGTTGCAATTGGGACCGATTCCGAAGGCGATGTACTTCACAGGGTTCGTCGTTTCGAGATGCCGCTTCAGGCCGAGCGGGTTGGTGTCCCAATAGGTCGAGATGCCGGTGCCGGGCGCGGCGAGGATGGCGACTTCGGTGCCGGTGATCGTGCGCTTCGTAATGCCGAGCGGGGCACTATCGTAGGTGACGTTGACGGCCGCCGGGTTCAGATCGACGACCGACTTCACGCCGATCGTGGCCAGCGCCTGCGACTCGGCGGCGGAGAGGGCCGTCGGCGTCAGCAGCGGAGTGAGGCCGGGGGTGAGTTTCGGATAGGTCGTACCGCCGGATGACATCAGCGAGTCATAGGTGTCGGGATACCGGGTGTTGAGCGCGAGACTCTCGGCCCAGATCTTGTTCAGGGAGGCAATCGTATCCGCGCACTTCGAAAGGTGCGTCCGCTTCATCAAGTTCGGCAAGGTCTGCACGACCAACCCGCCCAGGATGGTGAGAATGGCGACGACCACCACGAGTTCGATGAGGGTGAGCCCACGACGACCGGAGCGAGGCGGAACGACTTGGATTTCACGATTTCTCTTCATTTCCCCAACTCCACAATTAGGACGCTGGCAGACAAACAACGCAACTCATAAAAACCATGGTTTTGATTACTCAAAACACAACGGCGACGCGAATTATGACGGTTTGGACAGGTCTGTCAACTCCCTGTGGCACAAGGATTTGCCGTGGGGGACCGGCGCAGGTTCGGGGCCTGCCGGCGGCGGGCAGGGGTCGACTAGGCCCGCAGAAAACGAGCCACAAACTCGCGGTAGTCGTCCGGGGTGTCGATGCCGCGAGTCGGCTCATCGACCACGCCGACGCCGATTTCATAGCCCGCTTCGAGGACACGAAGTTGTTCGAGTTTTTCGATCTGCTCGAGCGCCGAAGGAGGCATGGCCGCAAGCCGCATCAGGAACTCGCGACGATAGGCGTAGAGCCCGATATGCTGCAGAAATCGCGCCGGCTCGGCCGTGAGCAAGGCGTCGTCCCATTCGCGCGGGTGCGGGATGACGCTCCGGCTGAAGTAGAGGGCTCGGCCGCCGGCGTCGCGCACGACTTTCACCACGGCGGGGTTCTCAAGCTGCGCACGGCGACGGATCGGCGTGGCGAGCGTGGCCATCACGAGCGTCGGATCGCGCTCCAAGATTTCGACGACGGCGTCAATCGACGCGCCGGCGATCTCGGGTTCGTCCCCCTGCACGTTGACGATGATCTCGACGTCGTCGGGAAGCCGGCGAGCGACCTCGGCGACGCGATCCGTGCCGCTGGGACAATCGGGGCTCGTCATTTCCGCTCGGCCGCCGAACCGCGCGACCTCGTCGAAGAGTTCGCGATCGTCGACGGCGGCGCAGTAGCCGCCGGGGCGCCGCGCTCGCCCGGCGGCTTCATAGGTGTGCTGCAGCACCGACTTGCCGGTTTCGCGCAATAGCAATTTGCGCGGGAGCCGAGTCGAAGCGAGACGCGCGGGAATGATGACGAAACTTTTCATGGGTTACGCCGGCGACGCGTGACGGGAATTCGAGGTTGGCGATCGAGCCGTATTCCGAGAACTTCTTAGCGACGCGACGAGGGATGCAAGCGAGACGAACGATTCGTTCGCGGCACGGCCGCGGTGCGAGGATCATCATAGCGAACGATCGTCGCTTGATAAGAGCACGCAGCTCGCGCGGCGACATTCGCGGACGCTGACCCGACTCGCCGCCGCGCGGATCATTCGTCGGCCAGCCGGTAGCCGACGCCAGGTTCGGTGAGCAAGTAACGGGGCCGAGCGGGGTCGCGCTCGATCTTGCGACGCAATTGGCCCAGGTAGACCCGCAGATACTGGTTTTCTTCGACGCTATCCGGCCCCCATACTTCCTTGAGCAATTGCCGATGCGTGACGACCTTGCCGACGTGACGAATGAGCGTCGTGAGCAAGCGATACTCCGTGGGGGTGAGGTGAACTTCCTGCTCTTCCATAAAGACGCGACGGGCGGCGAGATCGACGCGCAGGCCGCCGACTTGAAACGTCGGCTCCTCCGATTGCGCGACGCGCGACGAATGCCTCATCGCGACGCGAAGCCGAGCGAGCAACTCACCGACGCCGAACGGCTTGGTGAGATAATCGTCCGCTCCGCCGTCGAGCGCCGCGATTTTGTCGGCTTCACGACCGCGCGCCGACAGCACGATGATCGGCACCGACGTCCACTCGCGCAAGCGGCGAATGACGTCGAGTCCGTCGGCGTCGGGAAGGCCGAGATCAAGAATGACGGCGTCCGGCGGTTCGGCGGACGCCATGCGGAGCCCTTGCTCGGCGGTTTCGGCCTCCTGCATGGCGAAGCCGTTGGACTCGAGCGAGATGCGCAGGAACTTGCGAATCGGGGATTCATCTTCGACGACGAGAATGCGAACGTGGTCCGGCATGGTGTTGACGTTTACGAGGGAATCTGTTGCGCCAACGGCAAGGTGAAACGGAAGAGAGCGCCGCCCCCGACGCGGTTTTCGGCGACGATGCGACCGCCGTGCAATTCGACGATGCCGCGACAAATGGCCAAGCCGATGCCGCTGCCGGTGTTGGGGAGCCCTTCGGCGCGAAAGAACTTTTCAAACAGGCTCCGCTCCGTACCCGGCGCCAACCCCGGCCCGCGATCGGCGACGGTCACGGCGAGCATTTCTCCCTCGACGGCGGCGGTGAGATCAATGGTCGACCCGGCCGGCGAGAACTTGCAGGCGTTGTCCAGGAGATTGACCAACACTTGGTGGACGAGCAAACCGTCGATCGCGACCGGCGGCAGGTCGTCGGGAAGTCGGACCGCGACGGGATGCGCGGACAGCGTGCGCTCCAACCGTTTGAGGGCTACGCCGATCACTTCATCGATCGGCTGCGGCTGCAGGTCGAGGCGAATGGCGCCGGCCTCGAGACGAGTCAGGTCGAGCAAGTTGCCGACCAGCCGATTGAGGCGATCCGCTTCGCCGAGAATGGAAAGGGCGAGTTCGCGGCGAGCATCCTCCGCAAGGCGAGGCTCTTCTTCGACGAGCAAGCCCGCGGCGCCGGTGATCGTGGCGAGCGGCGTCCGCAGATCGTGGGAAACGGTGCTCAGCAGCGAGTTGCGGAGGCGTTCCGTTTCCATTTGCAGTCGCACGTGCTCGGCCTGCACGGCCAACGCGCACCGCTCCAGGGCTCCGGCCACTTGGCTTGCGAACGCCTGGAGTAGTTGCATCTGCGTCACGTCGAGCACCGCGTCGGGAGTGTGCGGCCGAGCGCCGAGTACGCCGACGATGCCGCTCGTAACCAGCAACGGTAGATAGGTCCCTTCACCGCCCGGAAGCGTATCGGTACCATGCCCCGCCTCAATGCGATGTTCAAATACCCATTTGACGACTCCTTCGTCCTTCGGCGGCGGCCGGGTGTCTTGCGTCGGATCGGCGTTATGCAATGCTCCGTCGCCGGCGAGCGTGATCACCCAGACGTCGACGTCGAGCGCGGCCTGGATGATTCGACGAGCGACTTGCGCCACCCCTTCCCGCGTCGAGACGACGGCCAATTCGCGACTGAGTTCCAGCAAGGCCGCGGTGCGGCGCTCGCGACGACGCGAGGCCTCGGTTTGCAGGCGCAGGCGGGCGGTCAATTCGCTGACGACGAGCCCCGTGGCGAGCATCGCAATAAACGTGAACAGATACTCCGTATCGTCGACGACGAAAGTCCCATAAGGAGGAACGAAACAGAAGTCGAAGACCGCCACGCCCGCCACCGCCGCCAGAATCGAAGGGCCGCGGCCCAAGGCGAGAGCCGCCGTGATGACGCCGGCCAAATAGATCATCACGAGATTCGTCGGCTGCAGGTACGAAGAAAGCGCGAAGGCGATCAACGAACAAGCCGCGACGATGCCGGCCGACAATACGTACGGCCAGCGAGAAGTTTTCAGGGGCGCCCGAGCGCCGCCTTTCCGCGTTGCGGGCGCCTCCTCGCCGCTGATTACATAAACGTCGATATCACCGGAGGCGCGAATCAAATCGGCGACGTACGTGCCTCGCAGCCATTCTCGCCAGCGGCTGAGACGAGGCTTCCCGACAATGATCTTTGTGACGTTATGTTCGCGGCCGTAGTGCAAAATCGCGTCGGCGAAATCCGATCCCGACGTGACGGCGATCGTGGCTCCCAGTTCCTCCGCAAGACGCAGATTCTCCTCCAATCGAGCCCGGGCGGCGTCACCGGCCGTCGGCTTTCCATCGACTTCCACATGCAGCGCAGTCCAGGGCGCGCGGAGCCCGGCGGCCATGCGCCGCGCGGAGCGCACGAGCCTCGCCGAACCGGGCCCGGCGCCGACGCAAACCAGCAATCGCTCCGAAGTGGCCCAGATGCGCGCCACTTCGTGCTCTTGCCGGTAATCGAGCGTTTGCGCGCCGACGCGTTCGGCCGTCTTGCGCAGCGACAGTTCGCGCAGGGCGATCAGGTTGCCCTTACGGAAAAAGTTCTCGATTGCGCGACGCGCCTGATCGGGCACATACACCTTACCTTCGCGCAAGCGGTCGATCAGGTCGTCGGGAGCGATGTCGACGAGTTCGACTTCCGCGGCCTCTTCAAACACGCGATCGGGCACGGTCTCACGAACGGGAACCGTCGTCACCTGCGCGACGACGTCGTTCAGGCTCTCGACGTGCTGCACGTTGAGAGTCGTGAATACGTTGATCCCGGCGGCGAGAAGCTGTTCGACGTCCTGCCAACGCTTGGCGTGCGTCGATCCCGGCGCGTTGGTATGCGCCAATTCGTCGACCAAAATCAACTGCGGGCGCCGCGCGAGCGCGCCTTCGAGATCGAATTCGTGAATCGTCCGCCCGTGATACTCGACGGAGCGCCGCGGCAAGACGTCGAGACCGAGCACCAGCGCTTGCGTGTCGGGGCGCACATGGGGCTCGACGTAGCCGACCACGACGTCGAGTCCTTCCTTCGCCAACTTGCGGCCGGCCTCGAGCATGGCATAGGTCTTGCCGACGCCCGGGGCGGCGCCGAAGAAGATCTTCAACTTGCCGCGCGCGGCCGATGCTTCGTCGGACGCGACGCGCGCAAGCAAGGCATCGGGATTCGGACGGCCGTCGGACATCGCCATGAATCAATGAGGAGTCGTATCGAGTGCGAGATTCAATCGTAACACGTTTACCCGCGGCGCACCGAAGAGCCCCCAAGTCGGCCCTTCGATATGGCGCCGAATCAAAGTCTCTACGTCTTGGGCCGACCTGTTTCGAGCCTTGGCGACGCGCGGCGCCTGTAGCAGCGCCGCGGCGGGGGAGATGTGCGGATCGAGACCGCTGCCGGAAGCGGTCACCAGATCGACGGGAACCGGTTTCGTCGGATCGCCGGATTCGGCGCGTATATCGGCGACGCGTTTGCCGACCGCCTCCGTCAACGCGGGATTCGTCGGTCCGAGATTGGATCCGGCGCCGCTGAGGCCGTTGTAGGATACGCCCCCGGCGGCCGACGGGCGGCCGTGGAAATACTTGTCGGCGGTGAACGGTTGACCTAGTAGATCGCTCCCGACCGATTTACCGTCGCGCTCGATGATGCTGCCGCGTGCCTGATGCGGAAACAACAAGTGTGCGGCTCCCGTAACGACCAGCGGGTAAATGACGCCGGTCAGCAACGTAAGGCCGAGCAATAGCACGAAGGCGACGCGTAGTTCGCGCAGCATGGCTTGTTCCTTTAGGTGAGATGGAGTGCGACGAGTGCGAGGTCGATCAGCTTGATGCCGACAAACGGCACGATGAACCCGCCGACGCCGTACACGAGCAAGTTGTCACGGAGCAATGCGGCCGCGCCGGTCGCGCGATAGCGCACGCCGCGCAAGGCCAAGGGAATAAGAAACACGATCACGACGGCATTGAAAATCACGGCCGAGAGCACGGCGCTGGCCGGCGTGGCCAGCCCCATAATGTTGAGCAATTTCAGTTCCGGATACGTCGCGGCAAACGCCGCGGGAATGATCGCGAAGTATTTCGAAACGTCATTGGCGATGCTGAACGTCGTTAGCGCGCCTCGCGTCATCAGTAGCTGTTTACCGATCTCGACAATTTCAATTAACTTCGTCGGATTGGAGTCGAGGTCGACCATGTTGCCGGCCTCTTTCGCCGCTTGCGTACCGCTATTCATCGCCACGGCGACGTCGGCCTGCGCCAAGGCGGGACTATCGTTCGTGCCGTCGCCGGTCATGGCGACCAGGCGACCTCCGGCTTGATACTCGCGAATGAGCTTGAGCTTCGCTTCCGGAGTGGCTTGCGCCAGGAAATCATCGACGCCGGCTTCGGCGGCAATGGCGGCGGCGGTAAGCGGATTGTCGCCGGTGATCATCACCGTGCGAATTCCCATCTGCCGGAGTTGAGCAAACCGCTCGCGCATGCCTCCCTTGACGATATCCTTGAGATACACGACCCCCAACGGACGATTCCCTTCCGCCACGACGAGCGGCGTGCCTCCGAGCATGGAAATGCGATCTACTTGATCGCGTAATCCGCGAGGAAACTGCCCGCTCCGCTCGCGCACATGGGCCTCGACGGCGTCGGCCGCTCCTTTGCGAATTTGCCTTCCGTCGAGGTCGACGCCGCTCATTCGGGTTTGAGCCGTAAACGGTATGAACTCGGCATGCACCGGCTGCAATTCGCGGCCGCGTAGACCGTATTTCTCCTTAGCGAGAACCACGATACTGCGCCCTTCCGGAGTTTCGTCGGCCAGCGACGACAGCTGGGCGGCGTCGGCCAACTGTTCGACGGTCACGCCTTCGGCCGGAATCAACTCCACCGCTTGTCGGTTGCCGAGCGTGATCGTGCCGGTCTTGTCGAGCAACAGCACATCGACGTCGCCCGCGGCTTCCACGGCTCGGCCGGACACGGCGATCACGTTCGCCTGAATCATCCGATCCATGCCGGCGATACCAATAGCCGAGAGCAGTCCGCCGATCGTCGTCGGAATCAGGCAGACGAGCAACGCAATCACCACCGTCAACGTTACGCGTTCGCCCTGCCCGGCGACCGTCGCACCGTATTCTGAGAACGGCACCAGCGTCGCGCAAGCAAGTAGAAACACGATCGTCATCGCCGCCAGTAAGATATCGAGCGCGATCTCGTTCGGGGTCTTTTGACGTTTAGCCCCTTCGACCAGCGCGATCATGCGGTCGAGGAACGTCTCGCCGGGGTTCGCAGTCACACGAACCAACAGCCAGTCTGAGAGTACGATCGTGCCGCCGGTGACGCTGCTGCGGTCGCCGCCGCTCTCGCGAATGACCGGAGCACTTTCGCCGGTAATCGCACTTTCATTGACCGAAGCGATGCCTTCGATCACTTCCCCGTCGGCCGGGATGAAATCGCCGGCCTCGACCAACACGACGTCTCCCTTACGCAATAAGGACGCCGCGACCGCTTCACGGGCCGCTTCTCGGCGCGGCTCGCGTAAGCGCTTGGCCGTTACGTCGCGACGAGCCTGTCGCAACGTGTCGGCTTGCGCTTTGCCGCGTCCCTCCGCCATGGCTTCGGCGAAGTTGGCGAACAACACCGTAAACCATAACCACAGCGAGATACCTAAGATAAACCACGGCGATTCGGCGGCCGGGTCGGCAAACGCGCGAACGGCGAGCACCGTAGTCAGCGCGCTCCCCACAAGCACGGTGAACATCACCGGATTGCGCAACTGGTGACGCGGGTTCAACTTCACAAACGCATCGCGTAGCGCGCGCCGTACGATGGGAGGGTCGAATAGAGGTCGAGCAGTTTTTGCAGACATGGGTATTGGAAAAACGACAGGAGTGTACTGAATCAACACATGGAGCAACGAACAACGCCGCCTACGGCGCGGCAATCATTTGCAGATGTTCGACGACGGGCCCTAAGGCAAGCGCCGGTACGAACGTAAGCGCTCCGACCAAAATAACGATGCCCGCCGTCATGACGACGAATAACGGCGTATGCGTCGGCAGCGTGCCGGGACCGACCGGAGTTTGCTTCTTCCCGGCCAGCGAACCTGCAGCTGCAAGCACCGGCACGATGATCCAAAAGCGGGAAGCGAACATGGCGAGCCCGAGCAACGTGTTGTAAAAGAGGTTGTTCACGCCCAACCCGGCGAACGCACTGCCGTTGTTGTTACCGGCCGACGAAAACGCGTACAGTATCTGACTAAAGCCGTGCGGTCCGGGGTTGGTCACTGCGCTGCGGCCCGATTCGGTCGATACGGCGAGCGCCGCGCCGCCGAGTACCACAAGCGGCGGAACAAGAATGACGATCGCCGCCATCTTCATCTCAAAGGCCTCGATCTTTTTGCCAAGGTACTCGGGTGTGCGACCGACCATAAGTCCGGCGACGAACACCGCAACCAGCGCGAAGATCAAGAGCCCATAAAGCCCGCTGCCGACGCCGCCGAAGACGACTTCCCCCAATTGCATTAGCCACATCGGTACGAGCCCGCCAAGCGGCGTGAACGAATCGTGCATGGAGTTGACGCTGCCGTTCGACGCGGCCGTCGTCGCCGTAGCCCAAAGCGCGGACGAGACCGGGCCAAAGCGCACTTCCTTACCCTCCATGTTGCCGCCGCTCTGTTCCGTCGAGGCCTGCTGGTCGACGCCGAGTTGCGCTAGGCGCGGGTTGCCGGCTTGCTCCGCGTAGCCGCAGGCAACTACTAGCGGCACGAAGATCAAGAACATCGTGGCCAACAGCGCCCATCCCTGGCGCTCGTCGTGAACAAGAGCTCCGTACGTCAGGCAAAGCGCCGCGGGAATCAGCAGGATGGCGAGAACCTGAAGAAAATTGCTGAGCGGCGTCGGATTCTCAAGCGGGTGCGCGGAATTGACGCCGAAGAATCCGCCGCCGTTGGTGCCGAGTTGCTTGATCGCGATTTGCGAAGCTGCCGGACCGAGCGGAACCGCTTGAGTCGTCACGGCCGCGCCGTTGCCGTCCGTCGTCGGCTCGATGAGGGCAACCTCCGCTGCCGGAGCAAACGACTGCACGACTCCCTGAGACACCAATACCACGGCCAGCAATAGAGACAGCGGCAACAGGACATAAAGCGTGCTGCGCGTCACGTCGACCCAGAAATTACCGATCGTTTGCGCCGACTGTCGAACCACGCCGCGTGCGAACGCGACCAAAACCGCCATGCCGGTAGCGGCGGAGAGAAAGTTCTGTACGGCCAAACCCAGCATTTGCGTGAGATAACTCAGCGTGCTCTCGCCGCTGTAGGCCTGCCAATTCGTATTGGTCGCGAAGCTCACGGCCGTATTGAATGCTAGGTCCGGCGCCACGGCGGGCAATTTCTGCGGGTTCGCCGGCAACACGTCCTGCAATCGCTGGAGACCGTATACGGCAAGCAATCCGAGAAGATTAAAAAGCAGAAGCGCGGCGGCATAACGGCGCCAATTCATTTCTTCGTCGGCACCGACGCCGGAAATGCGATAGAGCCGACGCTCGACCGGACGCAAAAGCCGATCAAGGCCGCACGGTCTTCCTTCGTAAACTTGCGCCATAAACCAGCCGAGCGGCTTCGCCGCAGCCGCCAGCACGGCCAGATACATCCCGACTTCTATCCACCCGGCGTTCATGAAAGACGCTCCGGAAAAAGCATCGCGAAGAGTAGGTAAATAAACAAACCGCAAGTCGTCGTTAGAACGACCCCATCGAAAAGAGTCATCGTTCACCTCGCAGAAGTCGACATGCGGCGACAAGTCCCGCAGTCGTAAGTCCTAGGCCTGCGACTATCGATAGGAAAACAAGGTCCATGACATCGTCACCAAATGTTTGCACCACATCACGCCGCGGATCACACGTTGATCTTCGACCTAATCGTATCAGCAACCGCGCAAAGTCGGGGTAAGAAGCGAGCACGGCCGCATAAAGAATGCGCAAATGCCGCGGCCTTTCGCAAGGAATCCGGCAATCCTCGTACTCGGCGGCGCACAGTTGCACGATGCCGCAATCGGTGCGGCCGGGGCCGGGCGATGAGAAGCGATTTGATTTCGGCTCATCCGAATCGCCCCAACCGAAGAATCGAAAATACCCCCGACAGGAATCGAACGCGCCGACGCTAAGTGCTGACGGCGTAACCGGAATCGAGAATTGCGCATCGGCGAGTGGCGCGCAAACAGGCGCGCCGAAACCGGATTTTGTTATTCCGACGACGATCGACGCCGACTTGGCGCGCCTGATCGATGTGTGGCCGACGCTCACCGACCGGACGCGGCGGGAGATCTGCGACTTGCTGAATCAAGCTCAGTGCGACGTGCTCGACACTAACAAACAGCGCGGGGCCTGAGAGTGTGGCAACTCATCAGCGCAAGAACTCTAGGGCACCTACATTCGGGGGAAAAGGTCATCGGGCTGCAGCGCAATCTCCAAATCTCGAATGGCTGCGCGTAGTCCTACTGCATCGCCCTTCGCCTCTGCTTGCTTCAGCGCTTCGAGAATCCGCTCAAGCTTTTTTCTCGCAGGTTTGGTGAGTTTCATATCAAGTTAACTGAGCGTGCCATGCGCATCACTACCTGGCTGGTAACGGGACGGACTCGTCGGAAGCAGAGAACTTGATCGAGTTAAGCACTGAAACGATGTGATCCCATTCGGTAGTGCGCATGCTGATGTTGGGGTCGCTGTTAGAACTAATTGCATCCGCTTCGTCCGCCTTTCCAGCCTGAACGGCCGATACAAGCTCCCGTGACGTTCGAGCTAGTTCTGCATCGCGCAACCTTCCTAGTAGTTCACCAAGAGCCTTTGCGTTAGCTGCCGTAAGCGGCTTTCCGTCGCGAATTGGTGACGTCGCTAGATACCATTCCGTGAACGCTCTTGATCCGGCTGGGGCTGGCCTGAACCCCTGGTCCCATCGCAGTTCAACAAACTGTTTGATCTGCCGATACTTTTCGCTGTTCGAAGACTGTCGTGCGGCTTCTTGCTGGTGAACGTACTGCACTTCCCTGGCTTTCCGTGCATCCTCGGCAGCCTCTTCACGCTCGGATTCTTCCTTTCGCTTGCGGGCTTCCTTCTCGGCGATAATCTTGTTTAACTCGATTTGGCGCAGCCGCATTTCCTCTGCGAATTCAACAGACTCGCCGTTGCGAGTGAGCCGCAGTTCTCCGGTCTTGGAATTGACGATCGTTTTTCCGTCGCCGGTCGGCTTCCATTCGCCGTGGTCGCCGACGCCCGACTTCGGCAAGCACGCCCATAAGATACAGCCGCCAAGAATCGCGGCAGAGACAACGAGGCCAATCGACCGAACAGCTTGCTCTTTCATAGAGGCAATCACCATCGTCGCGGCACTACCGCAAAGAACATCGTCCGCATCGAATCTTTACCAGACCCCCACCCGGGTCGCCGGGCGATTACTTATGGGCTAGCCCGCTCGTCCGAATACGGCATTTCTGAAAGTTGCCATTCGTCGATTGTTACAATTCGCTGGGTTCGATCAAGACTTTACACTGAGCGTTTGGCCAAGGATGCAAACATGAGCATTCGACCAGCAGGTTTACACTACGTGAATAGCGTACTGGTTTCGTACGGCGGCGAGACAAAAACACTGGCAGAATGGAGCCGAATCCTGCATATTCCGCGTCAAACCCTCATGCGCAGGTTTGAAGGAGGATGGACGCCGGAACAGGCGCTTACAACCCCCGTCCGGCGCTACCAAATTCGAGAAGTTCTAAGAGCCGATGACCTATAGCCGTCCCCGGCCCTCGCGTGCGCGCACGCGCGAAGGGGAAAGCCTCCGAAACCTTAATGGGTAAATCCTACGAGATGCGGCTCTCGTCCCGCGGCCAAATCGGAAACTTGTACATGGGCAAGCTCGGTGACTCCAAACTCACAATGGCCGACATGCGGCTCATCGCGATTATCTCCCTCAATCCGATCCTTGCGGCGGCGCTGGCTCGCGGCGACTTCGAGCTCTCCAAGAAACTGCTCAAGGTGGAAGACGGCCAAATCGTCGACTTCACCGATCAAGAACTTTCGCGGATGAGGCTACCAAACGCGCAGTACGAGCCGGTCGATGGCGATCATCGACGGATGCGACGTACTTGCCGTGAGTAAGCACACAAACCATCTGGCGCCGGATCCGCATTCCCGATTGCTCGACAGAACTTTGGCAATTCGGATAATCTGCCTTGGGGATAGGGTCGCTCCCGAAAAGCGGTTCCCCGACCGCCTTCCCCTTTAATCTCCTCGGGGATCAATTCTCGGGGGAATCAAGCCATGCAAAGTGGCGATTCAGGTTTATTGCCGCTGACGTCGATGCTGGAGAAGTTGGTTCGCGATAGGCGGATATGTCGTGACGAACTGACGCTCAAGCAAAGTCAGAACAGAGGGTGGAAAGGAAATGACTCCAAAGCCTGTCCGTGGGCGAGCGAACAAGAGGCCGACGACCGTCATCCACTACGTGGCTTCGTTTCGGACGTCGTCAGAGCCACTGGCCTAAATCGCCAAAGCTTGATCGATGCGGCGGATCGAGGATTCACTGATGCCGTCGATATCGTCGACGCGCTCAAACGGTGCGACGCGGACGGCACGACCGCCCGGCTCGCGGCAAAACTCCACCGCGAAACTCCAGAGGTTACGGAGCGCGTGTTTGGCTGGCCGAAAGACCATCGGTTTGAAACCACGCTAAACCAGCCGAGTCAGTTACACGGGAAAGTCCCAGGGCGCCGCGGCCGGCAGAAAGCCGACTACGAAACGATGCAGCGAGAAGCTGCTCTTGCCAGCGATTGGGAGCGTGCCAGGGATGCACAGGTC
>CAZWDN010000104.1:0-14494 GCA_964633125.1 uncultured Pirellula sp.
AGTCGCGTCGTTCGAACCGCCTCCGCCTCCCATTCCTTGTTCGTAGTCGCTGCAGCCGGCTGTCATCCGTCCCCTCAAGTCGTCGAGAAGACCGAATACCACGCCAACCGACTAAGCAGTTCGACCCCTACATTTGCAACTGCCGTGCCCAAAGTGGGATTCGCATGTGGAATTATGTTCACTAGCACGTAGGCATTCGCACGCAAGAACATAAGCAGCAAAGACATACGGCAATTCAACACACTTTGAGCAGGCATCAGATGCCGCTACGATCATCCCGATTTGCCAATGAAAATCTTACTGGTGATTACATAGGTAAAATGCGTTGAGTTAAGCGGTTAAATGCCGACAGAGACTCGACCCAGGAGGCAAGGCCAATCACGTGTCCCATTGTGAGCTGCGCCATCTTTTCGACCACACAACATCGCATAATGGGACAAAAACGGCAGTGCGGCAGTCGGCTCGGCTGCCGGTTTGGCGGTTGTCCGACCGACAGTTCACGGCCGCCATTGCACTTCCCGGCGACCGCCCGAAAATGCTCGCACTCTCGGACCTCGCGTCGTTTTCCGATCCGAGCGAGTCCCGCTCCGACACCCTTACGAACGTCCCCGCACAATATGCTTCCCCGAGTTCTCGAGCCCGAGGCGATGGACACCGTCAACGAAGCGATCGACTACGATCGGATCGACCATCGCGAAGTGAATCGCCTCTTCGCCGCAGACGTCTTGACGGCGCTCACCTCGGCGCAGTTGCTCGGCGACGACAGGCAGTGCCATGCGATTGATCTGGGCACCGGCACGGCGCAGATTCCGATCGAACTCGTGCGACAAGCCCGCGCCGACGGCACGGCCCGGGGCCTCGTAATTACGGCCGTCGATCTAGCGGCGGAGATGCTCGTCGTGGCGAAGCAGAACGTCGCCGCCGCTGCGATGAGCGACGTCATTCGCCTGGAACGGCTCGATGCGAAGACGCTCCCCTACCCGGACGATCGCTTTCAGGCGGTATTGTCGAACAGCATCGTGCATCATATTCCCGAACCGGCGGAAGTCTTGGCCGAGGCAGTGCGCGTGACGCAGCCTGGCGGCCTACTCTTCTTTCGCGACCTGCTTCGGCCGGCCGACATGGCGGAACTCGAACGACTCGTGACATTGCACACCGTCGGCTCTTCCGATACGCAGCGCCAACTATTCCGGCAATCATTGCACGCGGCCCTCACCGTCGCCGAAGTGCGCTCGATGATCGCCGAACTCGGCTTCGATCCCGCCGGCGTGCGCGCGACGAGCGACCGTCATTGGACCTGGCAGGGAATCAAGTCCTAGCGATCACCGCAGCAACTTCGCGTCGCCGGGCTCAAACGTCGTCGGCTGCGGCGTGGCGACGGTGATCTTCCGCCAACTCGCGCCGTCTTCACCGAGCGAGCTCCAATCGGGCGCTTGATACGCGATCGCCAGTTCAGGCGTCGCGATCGGCTTCCCTTGCGCTTGGTGCGAATGCATGGCGGCGTCGAGGATGCCGGTGGTCAACAACGTGCGCTCCGCCGGATATGGTTCTCGGCCGGTCGTGAAGAGTTGCTGGATCGCGTGCGACAGCGCTTTGAAGAGGCAACGGTTGCCCCACGGTCCGTTATAAAACGCAGTCGCTCGCGTCCGGGCTTCTCCCTTCAAGCGGCAGGCGAAGTTCCAACGGTTGGAATCGCTGCCCGAGGCGACGACGGTGCCGCGCGTGCCGTCGGCGTACGCGACCAAGATCACATGGTGAATCCGTCGGGCGTCCTTGCGCTGAACGCGAATTTGCTCCGGGCGAACGCCGAGCGCCGGCCGCTCCGCACGCTCCTCCTGCAACTCTTCTTCGGCCTCCATGGCCGCCTCAAAGAGCGCCATCGACCAGCGCCCCTCCTCGGCCGCGCGCAAGGCTTCCGACTCCGTAAGTAGTTCGACTTGCGACACGCCCGTCTCGCCGCCCCGACGCGCCTCGACGACCGACTGCAGCACCTCCAGCCCGTGAAAATCGTACGATTCGAGCCCGCCGCCGTGCACGGCCAGCGCCTCTTCAAACACTGCTTCCGGCGGCAAGTCCAGAGCCGGCCGGCGTTCCGCCAACGGCACGCTGCTGCCGGCCATGAGCGGGAACCGAAGCTTTCGCGCCGCGTCGTACATCTCTTTCGCCCAATCCCAACGATACGAGAGGTGCTTGTCGTTGAAGAGCGGCACGAAGCGATCGCTCCGTTTCATCGTCGCCACGGCCTCGTCGAAGAAGCGCTTGCGCGGATACTCGCGTTGGCCCAACGCGTTGACCGAGTAGTCGCCGTGCTCGCCGATCAGGAGCACCGCGTCCACATCGAGCCCGCCGCCGCCGACGCACATCGCCCCGTCGATCGAGTCGAACAGAGGCACGCCGAAGCGCTTCGATACCTCGCGAGCCAGATCGTCCTTGGGAAACTGATCGGCGTACGACGACACAACCTCGACGCCCGGCTCGACGAGCCTGCCGCGGAACAAATAGGGTTCGAAGAAGTTCTCCAAGATATTGAAGGCGTGCGAGCGAAACCGCAGCTCCGTAAAGAGCGCCGCCACGCGCGGCCTGCGCTGCGGCGTCGCCTGCGCAAACGACGTTGCCGGCAGTAGGGCGGATGCAGCGCTTGCCGCGACGATCTGCAAACACTCGCGTCGTGTGTAATTCGCCGGCATGTGCAAGGCCCTACGCCAGGATCGGTTTCGCCACTTTTCCGGCCACGTCGGTCAACCGGAAATTGCGCCCTTGGAACTTGAATGTGAGCTTCTCATGGTCGAGCCCCAACAGATGCAAGAGCGTCGCGTGATAGTCGTTCACATGCATCGGATCACGCACGATGTTAAAGCCGAAGTCGTCGGTTTCGCCGTAGGTCGCACCTCGCTTCACGCCGCCGCCGGCCATCCAAACGCAAAACGCGTCCTTGTGATGGTCGCGGCCCGGCTGAGCGTTCGGTTTGTCGTCGTTCGACTTCTGCTGCGACATCGGCGTTCGGCCGAACTCACCGCCCCACGTGACGAGCGTTTCGTCCAGCAATCCTCGTTGCCGCAGGTCGACGACGAGCGCGGCCATCGCTTGGTCGACCTCCTTGCATTTGCGCGGCAGCGCCGAAAACACGCTGCCGTGATGATCCCAATCGGCGTCGTAAAGCTGCACGAAGCGCACGCCCCGCTCGATCAAGCGCCGCGCGAGCAGGCAATTGTTCGCGAACGACGGCTTGCCCGGCGTCGTACCGTAGAGCTCGTGGATATGCGCCGGCTCTTGCGAGATGTCCATCAACTCCGGCACCGATGATTGCATCCGGTAAGCCAATTCGTATTGCGCGATCCGCGTCGCAATTTCCGGATCGCCCATTTCCGCGAGCTGCGCGCGATTGAGTTTTGCCAAAGCGTCGATCGTGCGGCCTCGGTCGTCGTTCGTAATGCCTTGAGGGTTCGAGAGGAAGAGCACCGGATCGCCGCTGGTGCGAAACTCGATGCCTTGATACACGGTCGGCAGGAATCCGGAGCCCCAGAGGCTGCTGCCGGCCCCGGCCATTTTGCCGGTGAGCATCACGACGAATCCCGGCAAATTCTCGTTCTCGCTGCCGAGGCCGTAAGTGGTCCACGCGCCGAAACTCGGCCGGCCGAAACGTCCCGAACCGGTCTGCATAAAGAGCTGGGCCGGCCCGTGATTGAATTCTTCCGTATGCATCGACTTCACGATGCAGAGTTCGTCGGCCTGCTTCTGTAGGTGGGGCAGGAAGTCGGAAATCATCAGGCCCGACTCGCCGCACTTCCGAAACTCGGCCTTGGTTCCCATCAACGAAGGCGTTCCCTGAATGAACGCGAACCGCTTCCCTTCGATAAAACTTTGCGGAATCGGCTCGCCGTCGCGGGCGATCAACTCCGGCTTGTAGTCGAAGAGCTCCAATTGCGACGGCGCGCCGACCATGTGGAGCGAGATCACGTTCTTTGCGCGCGGCGCGAAATGCGGCGCGCGGGCCGTGAGCGCATCGCCGGGCTTTACAACCGGCGCGGCCGAAAAGCCGTCGCGCGCCAACAGGCTCGCCAGCGCCAGGCCGCCGATGCCGGATCCGGCCCGTTGAAACAGTTCGCGTCGGGTAATTGCGGTGAATTGTTCGTGAGCGTTCATAGTTTTAGCTGCCGACTATTGCTTCGTGATCGTCTCATCCAAATTCAACAGGATCTCGGCGACGTGGTACCACGCCGCCCATTCGGCCGCCGCCGCTTCGTTCAGGGCCGGCTTCGCTTGATCGAGGTGCGCAGCCGCCAGCAACTTCTTCGCGGTTGCCGCATCCGCTCGATAGCGAGGCGTTTCTTGGTGTAGCACTTCTAACAACACGGCTTGTTCTTCCTTGCTCGGCGCGCGGCCGACCGCCAAGCGAAAGCCGTAATCGACGCGACCAAGCTCGTCTGCCGAGGGAGACTCTTGCGTGATCCGCCGGGCCAACGCGCCCGCCGCTTCGACGTATACCGGGTCGTTCAAGAGCGTCAGCGCCTGTAGCGGCGTGTTCGTGCGCGGGCGCTGCACGACGCAACTCGAACGCTCCGGAGCGTCGAAGTTCACGAAGCTCGGATACGGCGCGCTGCGGCGCCATATCGTATAGAGCCCGCGGCGATAGCGATCGTCGCCGCTCGACGTGTAGTACTTGTTGTCGACCTCGCCCGTCACGCGCCAAATGCCTTCCGGCTGCGGCGGGTACACCGGAGGACCGCCTTGCTTCAGATTCAACAATCCCGCTACCGCCAGCGCATTGTCGCGAATCGTTTCCGCGGGCAAGCGGAACCGCGGCCCGCGCGCTACCAGCAAGTTATACGGGTCGCGCCGCAGTAATTCCGGCGTCACGCGTGATGATTGTCGGTACGCGGCGGAGGTGACGAGCAGCTTGAGCAGATGTTTCGTATCCCAAGCACGGCCGGCGTCCGACCCTTGCTGAAACTCCACCGCCAGCCAGTCGAGCAGTTCCGGATGCGTCGGCGGCTCACTTTGAGCGCCGAAGTCTTCTTGCGTCGCCACGATGCCGCGGCCGAACAACTCCGCCCAGAAGCGATTGACGGTGACCCGTGCCAACAGCGGATTCTTCTCATCAACGAGCCAGCGCGCGAGGCCGAGTCGGTTGGGCGGTGCGTCGGTCGCCGACGGATGGAGCGAGGCGGGCGTGCCGGGCTGCACCGTGGGTCCGAGGTCGAGAAAGTTGCCCCGTTTCATCACGGCCGTGGTGCGCGCGACGGGCATTTCGACCATCACCAGCGTCGACGGCGGCTGCACGCCGTCGAGTTGCTCGCGCGTCTTGGCCATCGCCGAACGAAGCTCTTGCATCTTCGGATCGACCGACAGGCAGTATTCTTCCACCGCCTTGCGTTCCGCTTTGTTTCGCTTTCCCGCCGGCTTCTTGAGCGCGGCGACGACCGCTTCCGGCAACTTGGGCGCGCCGGCATTGCCCGTGACGGCCGACAATCGCAACCGCCCGATCGTGCGCGAGCCGCCGTAGTTCTGATGCAGTTCAAAAGTCAGCACGGTCCCGCCGTCGAAGCCGAGCGGTTCGCGGCACCGCACGTCCAAATGGTGCGGCTTGTGAAACTGCGGATTGATCGCCCAGCCCCCCTGCTTCGTGTCGCCGTCGATCGCTTCCGCCGGCGCGAAATTGCCCTGCGTAAAGTCGGCTTCGGCGCCGATGAGCACAACCGGCTGGGCGACGGAATCATCGTTCTTCGGCGCGGCCCGCACGATCAGTTCGTTGAGCACGAAATTCGGCCGCTCGGCATCGCCGCGACCGGGGCCTTTGCCGGGAAGCGCGTCGTCGGTAAGCGTCTCCAACCGGAAGCCCGTGATGTTCTTCAAGTCGGTGTAGACCGTGACGGTATAGACGTCTTTCTCCGGATTGTCTTCCGTGAGCAGCACCGAATTGTCGGGAAGCGTAACCGGCGTCGCGCCGCCGGCGGAATCGAACGACGCGATCGGCAAGACGTGACGCTCGACCGGACTTGAACTGTTGTCGGCGATTTGCCGAACCAGCGACTTCTCCAAAGCCAGCGCCTCGACCTGGCGGGCCGCCTGTTGCTGTTCCAGCGACTTGAGTTGATCGGCAAGCGCTTGGCGCCGCGCCGCCTGTTCGGCCGACATCGGCAGCGCCATTTTCGGGCCCGTGAATTGCCGCGAGGAACCGCTCGGCGTGATTTCCGCTTCCGTGTTGTTGAAATACGCCAATAGGCGGTAGTAATCGACTTGCGTAAACGGATCGTACTTATGGTTGTGGCACTGGGCGCATGCGATCGTCGCGCCGAGAAACACGGTGCCGGTGGTGTTCACCCGATCGACGACCGCTAGGATGCGATTCTCTTCCGGATCGGTGCCGGCTTCGACGTTGACGGTCGTACAGCGATGAAAGCCGGTAGCGATGCGCGAGGCGTCGTCCGCATTCGGCAACAAGTCGCCGGCCATTTGCTCGACGACGAACTGATCGAACGGCAGATTCCGATTGAACGCCTCGACGACCCAATCGCGATAGGCCCACATCGTGCGGAAGCCGTCGCGTTGGAAACCGTTGGAATCGGCGTAACGAGCCAAGTCGAGCCAGTGTCTCGCCCAACGCTCGCCAAATTGCGGCGAGGAGAGCAACCTGTCGACCAGCGACGCATATGCTTGCTCCTGCTTCGCGCGATCGGCCGATTCGTACGCGGCGACGAACTCCGTTACCTCGTCCGGCGACGGCGGCAGCCCGACGAGATCGAAGTGCAACCGTCGACAAAGCGCGGCTGCGTCGGCTTCGGGCGATGGAGCAAGCCTCTCCTTCTCCAACCGCGCTAAGACGAAGCGGTCGATCGCGTTGCGTACCCAGGCGCCGTCTTTGACTTCCGGTAGCTGCGGCGATTGCGGAGCGACCCACGCCCAATGTTTCGGCGCGGCTTTTTCCGCAGGCCAAGCGGCTCCGGCGGCGATCCAGCGTCGCAAGACATCGACCTCGGCGACCGACAGCGGATCGCCTTCCGGCGGCATGCGCAAGTCGGCATCTTCCGCCGACACTCGGCTCAACAGTTCGCTTTCCGCGGCCTTGTGCGGCACGATGGCCGGCACGCCGGAATCGGTCGGCAGGAACGCGCCGGCGGCGCTATCGAGCCGCAGTCCCCCTTGGCTCTTATCCGCGCCGTGGCACTTCACGCAGTGAGCGGTAAAGATCGGCCGGACCTCGCGCTCAAAGTCGGGGGCCGCCGCACGGCTAGTCGCCGCGTTCACGAGGCCGATCAGCATCGCAATGCCGAGAGCAATCAGGCGTCCGAGGCGATATCGCTTGGCAACTCTTAATGGATTCTTCATGCAGCTACCGCCCGATCGTTGATCATGCCGTAAAAACTCGCCTTTGCCGACATCGGCAACTCCAAAATAGGAGCATTGCCGACGGCGTACAACCAAAAGTCGGCCAAACTCGGCATGGAGCGGACGATCCCGCAGAACTCCCCGCTTATACGACGCGCAAGGCGTGCCGGGTATTCGGACGGCCCGCACCCGCTCGCACTTTTGAACGCTACCCAGGCCGCCGATGTCAGGTCGACGAAATACCGACGGTGAAGCATATTTACCAGCGTCCTTACTCACAGTAACTTTGAGCCCCATCTGCCTCTCGAAACGTGAACAGGTCCGGCACCGTTCATATCAACTTGCGTCTTCTTGATCGACCCAACCCTTAGGAACCGTTCGATGATTCGCCTTGTTCGTCTCATGCTGGCCGCGGTCGTGGCTTGTACGGTCACGGGCGCCACATTCGCCATGGCTCAAGCGCCCGCCGCTTCGGAACCTGCCGCAACGGCGCCGGCGACGCCGACGTTCGACAAGGGGGACAACGCTTGGATGTTGGTCTCTTGCGCACTGGTGCTCTTCATGACGGCGCCCGGCCTTGCGATGTTCTACGGCGGCTTGGTCCGCAAGAAGAACGTACTCAGCGTGATCATGCAGTGCATGTTTCTCATGGGAATGATGACCGTGATCTGGGGCGTCTACGGCTACTCGCTCGCGTTCGGCGGGGGAGGCGCGTGGATCGGCGACGGCGAATACCTCTTCATGCGGAACGTGCAGCCCTACCTCGAAAACGGCGCCGTGGTTTATCCGATCGAAACCGTGCCGGGCCTGTTCGCCATGCCGCGGCTCACGCACATGCTCTTCCAAGGAATGTTCTTCATCATCACGCCGGCGCTCATTTGCGGAGCGTTCGCGGAACGCATGAAGTTCAGCACCATGGTCGTGTTCTCCGTCATTTGGGGAACGGTCGTTTATTGCCCGCTCTGCCATTGGGTGTGGGACGGCGGACTCCTGGCCTACGACTTCCTCACGTTCGAAAAGACCCCCAACGCCGTCGTCGGCGCTCTCGACTTCGCCGGCGGCACGGTCGTGCACATTAGCTCCGGCGTCTCCGCTTTGATTTGCTCGTTGGTCATCGGCAAACGCTTGGGTTACGGCCAGGAGCCGATGCCGCCGCACAACCTCACGTACACGACGCTCGGCGCCGCCATGCTGTGGGTCGGTTGGTTCGGCTTCAACGCCGGTAGCGCGCTTTCGGCCGGCGCAGGAGCCGCCGGGGCTTTCGCGGCGACGCACTTCGCCGCGGCAGGCGGCGCCATCGCGTGGCCGCTGCTCGAATGGGTACGCAACGGCAAGCCCACCGTGCTCGGCTGCGCGTCGGGCGCCGTCGCCGGACTTGTTTGCATCACTCCCGCCGCGGGCTTCGTGCAGCCGATGTCCGCCATTCTCATGGGAATCGTCTCCGGCATCATCTGCTACTTCTCCTGCAGCAAGCTCAAACACGCGTTCAAGTACGACGACTCGCTCGACGCCTTCGGCGTCCACGGCGTCGGTGGAACGCTCGGGGCGCTCCTCACGGGCGTCTTCGCCACGCGGGTCGTCCTCGGCGCGCCGCACCCGATCGGGCTTCTCGAAGGGGGCAATTTGCTGACGGCCCAAGCCATCGCCACGGCCATCAGCATCGCGTATGCCGCCGCGCTGACGTTCGTCATCCTCAAGATTCTCGACGTCACGATGGGCCTGCGCGTCAGCCGCGACGTCGAAGTGCAAGGCCTCGACTACACGCAACACGGCGAAGAGGGATACCTGTTCCTTTAGTCGTCTGCGGAATCAGCAAGCGCTCTCTCCACCGATCTCCCCTCTCCCCTTGCGGGAGAGGGGCCGGGGGTGAGGGGGACTCAAACTTGGCAAACGCCGCCGGCAACCGTTACATTCAAGTTTGTCGGCGCCCATCGCACTCTCATCTCGTTATTACCTCTGTTCTCAGTCGTCGTCCCGCACGGAGCCGCAGCCATGAAGAAGATCGAAGCCGTGATCCGCCACTTCCGTTTAGAAGACGTGAAGAACGCGCTCACCGAGCAAGGCCTGCAAGGAATGACGATCACCGAAGTGCGCGGCTTCGGGCGCCAAAAGGGCCACACGGAAATGTACCGCGGCACGGAGTACGCCGTCGATTTCGTGCCGAAGATCAAGATCGAAGTCGTCGTGGATGAAGACCGGCTGCGCAACGTCATCGACACGATTCTCCGCACCGCGCAGACCGGCCAGATCGGCGACGGCAAAATCTTCGTCAGCTCGCTCGACGAAGTGATCCGCATCCGCACCGGCGAAACCGGCGGCGACGCCATATAAACGTCGCTCGAAGCGAGCAATGTTTGACTCCGGCCCGGCGCTCGGCGACGATAGGCGCTCTCGCCCGCCCTTCCCGCCTCCGGAGAATCGCGTCATGCTCCGTCCCGCCTACGCTTGCGCCTTCGCTTTGCTTTGCACCGTAACGCAGGCCGCCGAACCGGCGAAGCCGGAACCGCAGTATCAGTTCGAGCAAATTCGCATCGAAGTGCCGCGCGGCGACGAGCCGCTCGCTAAGTCTCTCTCGGTCGCGAAAGCCCAGACCTATCTCGAGCAAGGCGCCACCGCTTGGACCGGCCAACGCAAGTGCGTCGCCTGCCATACCAACGGTCTCTACATGACCGTGCGCCCCGCGCTGGCCGCACACCTCGGCACGCCCGACGCCGCGCAACGCTCCTTCTTGATCGAAACGCTCCGCAAGAAGCAGAAGGAAGCCGCGAGCAACTTGAAGCGCGGCACTACGCCGGAGCAACTCATCTACCTCGCCGCCGGCTTGGCCGAGTGGGACAAGCACGTCGCCGGCAAGCTCTCGCCCGAGACCGACGAAGCCCTCAAGCTGCTCTTCACGATCCAGCGCGACGACGGCTCTTGGGCCGCGCTCGATTGCTGGCCGCCGTACGAAAGCGATTCGTACCATCCGGCCACCGTGGCCGCGATGGCCGCCGCCACCGCGCCCGGCTGGCTCGCCGGCGTGAAGGATGAAGCGACGCTCGCCGGTCTCGCCAAGCTCAAACGCTACCTCCGCGAAACGCCGCCGCCGCACGACTATGCTCGCGTCGTCTTACTTTGGGCCGGCACGCGCATGCCGGAACTTCTCGACGACGCGCGCCGAGCCGAACTCATCGACCAACTTGTCAAACATCAACGACCCGACGGCGGCTGGTCGATCCGCAACTTCGCCGCGCCCGAGGCGTGGGGCAAAGGGAACCGCGCCGAGAAGCTCCGCGCCGAACCGGAATTCACAACCACGCCCAGCGACGGACACATGACCGGGCTGGCCGTGATCGTGCTCCGCGAAGCGGGCCTCGCCAAAGACGACCCGCGCCTCGCGAAGGCCGTCGCTTGGCTCAAATCAAACCAACGCGAGTCGGGCGTTTGGTGGACCCGCTCCCTCAACACCGACAAATCGCACTTCATCACCTACAGCAGCACGGCGTTCCCGTTGTTGGCGCTGGCGATGTGCGACGCGTTGCCGAAGCCGTAGTCGCGCATTACTCCAATGTCCCCCGCGTGACGCCGAGCTGATTGAGTATCTGTAAGCCGCGCCACGCCGCGCGCCCCGGCTCCAAGCCGGCAAGCACGCGCGCGTAGTGCTCGAGCACCGGCGCGACTTGATCCGACTTTTCCGTCAGCAGTTCGACGCGGAAGTGCCGCAAGCCCGCCTCGCGCATGCGCGGCAGGTACTCGGCCGCCGATTGGGGCACGCTGTTAAACACGGTGTTGCGGCAACCGGTATCGGCCAGCAACGGAAACTCCGCACCGACCCGATCGCGCAGCAACACGCGATGCGTGTCGCACGGTCGCCCGCAGTTCGTGGCGTCGGTGCCGGTCGAAAGCGTGTGGCAGAAGACGCAATGCTCCATGTGAAACATCGGCATGTGCTGGTGGACGACGGTTTCTAATCGCCCCGCGTCGCACCGGCCGAGCATCGCGCGCAGTTGCTCCCAGTTCATGTCGTAGCCCGGCACCACGCGATCCAAGCCTTCGCCGAGATAGAGTGCGGCGGAAAGCTCGTTGGTGATGTTGAGCGAGAAGTCGCCGATGCGGCGCATCTGCGGAGCATGCTCGCGGAAGAACGTCAGCGCCGCCAAATTGCGCACCAGCACCGCGTCGGCGTCGCACTTGGCGATCTGCCGCAGCAGCCCTTCCTCGCCCGGCTTGATGATCCTGAGCGTCGCCAAGCCGATCGGCATGCCGGCGGCCTTCGCCTTCTCCACCGCTTCGCGATACCGACGGACGTCTTCAAAATCGCAGTACACCATCGCGGGCCGCGCGAGCGGCGCTTCGGGCCGCCAAGCGAGCACGGCGTCGAGTTGTTCCAAGCTGCGAGCCAGCACATAAAGCGACGGTGCGGCCTGCTCGGTCGACTTACCGACGGCGATTTCGGCTCGCATCGCTTCCAGCGCCGCCGGGTTCACCGTTCGTCGGCGACCGTCGGCGAGCGTCCGTTCGGAAATCGATTCGACCGCGCGGCGACGCAGATCGTTCATAACGCTCTTGGGAACCATAATCGGCTCCGGCGCGTCGAGCGAAACGTCGCCGAGCGCATAGGGCGTATCGCCGAGCCGGCCGCATTGCTCGCGCAAGCTCTCGACGCTCAACGGATGCTTTTGGGCTCGCTGGAGCGGACCGTCCCATACGGCGGAGGCGGTTCGGCCGGCATCGTCGCGTACTTCGACCCTGAGCGCCCCGCCCACGCGTCCCGCGGCGTGAAAAGCCAGCGGCACGCGGCGAGCGACCCCTTCGCGATTGAACGATTGCTCCATGCGGCGGCGCATCGCCGGATCGTCGGTTCGCCAAACGATCGCCCCCGGCGAAAGTGCGGCCAGGTTCAACGCCCCTTCGCCGAATACAAGTTCGAAGCTGCCTCGTTCTGGAGCTTCGCGCACTTCGTAAATGCGGCCCCCTTGCTCGTCTTGATCAGGATGCCCTTCGTCGAACACGATGCCGTCGCCCGGCTTCACGATCGACGGTTCGTGCTCCGCGTCGAGTCGCACGACCACGCCCCGCCCGGTCGTCTGCACCACCGTACCGATGCGCACGCCGCGCGCCTTGGGAAACCGGCCCGGCACGAGCACTTGGTGATTGTTCCCCGCCAGAAAGCCGGGGGTGAAGCCGCGCGAGAAGCTTTGTTGCAGATCGAGCGCCTGTTGACGCTCCAGCCCAAACCGCCGGCCCGCCAGCGCCGCGTCCAAAGCCGCGCGATAAGTCTGCGTCGTCGCGGCCACGTAGTGCGCGCTCTTCAGACGTCCTTCAATCTTCAAGCTGCAGATGCCCGCCGTGACGAGGTCGCCGACCAAGTCGTACGCCGCCAAGTCTTGAGGGCTCAGCAAGTACGCCACCTCGCCGAGATCGCGCGTCTCGCCGTCGACGACCAGTTCATACGGCAAACGGCAGGCCTGCGCGCATTGGCCGCGATTGGCGCTGCGTCCGCCGAGCGCTTCGCTCGTCAAGCACTGACCGCTGTAGGCGACGCAAAGCGCGCCGTGCACGAACACCTCGACCGGCATATCGGTCGCCGCCCGAATCTTCTTGAGTTCCGCAATCGACAACTCGCGCGCGGCGATCACGCGCTCCACGCCGAGGCCGCGCACGTATTCGATGCCGCGCGGCTCGGTGAGAGTCATTTGCGTCGAGCCGTGAATCGGCAGCCCCGGCGCCAGCCGGCGGATCAACCGCGTGAGGCCGAGGTCCTGCACGATCACCGCATCGGTTCCCGCCTCGGCGATCGCCGCGACGAGCCGCGCGATCTCCGGCAGCTCGTCGCTAAAGATCAGCGTGTTGAGCGTGACGTAGCCCCGGACGTTGTGCCGGTGCAGGTAGTCGATCACCTCGGGGAGTTCTTCGGTCGTAAAATTATGCGCTCGGTGCCGGGCATTGAAGTCGGCGAGGCCGAAATAGACGGCGTCGGCTCCGTTGGCGGCCGCCGCGCGCAGCGCGTCCCAATCGCCGGCCGGAGCCAAAAGCTCGCAGCGGGCCGCGGTCGCGGAAGTCGTCGAATGTTCGGTCGCGAGTGCCATTTTGGAATCTGCCGGCAGGTTGACGCCGGCACGCCCAAGGAGGATCGATCTTGCCGCAAGCGGCCGGTCGGGGTACTTACCTCAGTCTAACGCCGTCGTTTCAGGTGGATAGGACCAAAGAGTTGCCGAGTGTCGCCTACATTTATGCGTAACGCACCTCTCCGCGATGCAGCGCCTGCCGACTTACGTCGACCGCTCGCCGAGATTGCGCTGTTATGCACGCTCGCCTCCCTTGTGCTCTTCGCCGGCTGCGCAAAACTGCGCCCGTCGAACAATCGAGATTGGTCGCCCGATCAGGCGGAGCCGGCGTACGCGGAATACGACAAGGACGGCTACCACGTCACGGTGCACAACGTTCGCTCGTGCGACTACCGCACGGCCGACGACTACACGGTGCACTACAACGATCGGAAGTACGACCTCACGAAGTTGAAGACCGTCGACTTTTTGCGCGTGCCGTTTCCGGAAATGCCGGAGCTGGCGCACACGATGCTGAGCTTCGGCTTCGACGGCGAGGAGTATCTCGGCGTGAGCGTCGAGATTCGCAAGGAAAAGGGGGAGACGTACAATCCCGCGCTCGCCGCCGCCAATCAGTATGAAATCATGTACGTGCTGGGCGACGAACGCGACCTCATCGGCCTGCGGACCAACTACCGCCTGAACGACGTCTACCTCTATCCGACGCGCGCGCGCTCGACCCAAGTGCGGCAGATGTTCGACCATGTGATGGCCCGCGTCAACAAGTTGAAAAAGCAACCGGAGTTCTACAACACGCTCACCAACAACTGCACGACGAACATCGTGGCCCACGTGAATCAAATCACGCCGGGACGCGTGCCGTACGACTACCGTGTGCTGCTGCCGGGCTACTCCGATCGCTTGGCCTACGACCTCGGGCTGTTGAAAACCGACCTCACGTTCGACGAAACCCGCGCCGCGGCCCGCATCACGGAAACGGCCTACCAGGCCCGCGAGGCGCCGGATTTTTCCCAAGCGATCCGCCGACGCTGACGGGCGGATCGTGCGCGGACCGCGAGACAGCGTGAACATAAAAGTTCCGCCAATTAAAAGTCGCAGGCAACAAAGTTCGTGCGTCGGCC
>CAZWDN010000105.1:0-14371 GCA_964633125.1 uncultured Pirellula sp.
TGGCTCCGCGTCGCGGCGCTCTTGCTTTTGGTCGGCGGGCTCGCCGGCGTGTGGTACAAGCTGCGCGAAGCGCCTCCCGACGAACGTCAGGTCGACAATGGCCGACCGGCTCGAGACCTGCCGGGTCCGAAGCCGGCGGCTTCGCCGAAACGTACGCCGACGGCAACCGGCACCGGCGCGCCGGCAATGCCGAGCGTCACGGCATCGAGCACGGTCGTGCCGGTCGCCCTGCCCTCGGCGACCGGCACGGCGGGTCCGCCGCCGGTCGAGGAACCTTGGACGGCGATGCTCGCCGCACCGGCGGTGAAGTTCGACGATTTCTGGCTCGCCCCGCGCCGACTTTCGCGCGATGTGGAAACCTTACAACGGTGGTGGACCACGATCACCGGCCAGCAGCGACCGGTAAACAGCGACGAGCGCTTCGGAATGCATCTCGGCGGCCTGTTCGAACTGCGCGCTCCGTGGCAGGCCGGCGCCACACTGACGCTCTGGATCGCCGATCAGCAGCAGAACGATCAACTGCAACTGCACCTCTGGCACGGCGCGCAAGGGCTCACGCTCGAACTGCGCGAGCGACCGATCGCGCAATGGACCGCCTTCGCGACGACGAAGCGCCCCACGGAGCCGCGCCCCGCGACCTTCGCCCTGGCGGCGAGCGACAACGATCGGGCCCGGCGGACCGGCGAAGGGCCGTTCGACCTGCGCTACGCCGACGGACGCGTGTACGTTTCGCGCGGCGATATCTTGCTGCTGACGGCGCCGCTGGCCGGACCGCCCGACGGCGTCTATTTCGAAGGAAACGCGGTGCTGAAAGGCATCGGGCTCGCGCATGTCGAAGGAATGCCGCAGTGTTGGACGGGCGAAGACCTCGAGCGGCCGAACTATTTCGACTATCCGACCCCGGTCGCTTGGCCGGCGCTCGCCGCGACCGAACGCTTGAATGAACTTCCGCCGGGGGCGACCGTGATCCCGGCCGACGACGAAGGACTCGCGCTCGCCGCAGTCGACACGACGAAGCCCGCTTGGTCGGCGATGGCGTTGCCGCGGGACGGCTTCTACGACTTGGTCTGCGAAGTAGAACGGGCCGACGTCGGCACGGGCATTTACCTGGGCGATGAAGCCGGCCGGCCGCGCTACGCCGTCGGCTTCCACGAATACCATCCCGGCGCGCCGCTCCATTTGGCGACCGGCCGACCGACCGAAACGAAGCCCCGTTATCGGTACGAGCCGAAGCAAGGACCGTTGCCGGCCGTGGTGTTTCCGGTGCGCGTGCGGCTGCTCTGCGGGGCGGGAAACATCAAAGTGTTCGTCTCGACCGACGGCCGCTCCTGGGGCCGAATCATGGACCCGATTCGCGGCACCGACGGCGCTCCGGCGACGCTCGGCGTATTCTGCGCGCCGGGCAAAGGGAAGCGTTCGATCGACGTGACCCGCGTGCGGCATGAAGTACGGTTTGCCGTCGACCAAGAGCGGCTCGCCGCGACACAGCCGCTGCCGGAATACGGCGGTTACGGGCAATGGCTCGTCGACGCAGTGCGTCCGATCGATCCGGATGCGAACGACGACGCCGAATTCGACACGGCAGGCGATTTGCGTCGGTTACAAGAGCAGGCCGCCGCGCTGTTGGTCCGGGGCGTGCGTTACGACACGGCACGCTCGCTCGTCGCCGGGCTGACGATCTCACCGTATGCGGCCGACGACGCCGACCGTGAGCGCCCGCTCTACGACTTCTCCACGCTTTGCTTAATCGCCGACGCATTCGACGGCGGCGCGGCGCTCGAATGGTACGACCACTTTCTCCAATACGGCGCGCAACACTCCGGCGAATGGGCACATGTGAAACTCGCTCAACAAGCGGAACTCGCCCGCCTGCGGTGGATGGAAATGCCGCTCTCGACGGCGGCGCGCTTGCCGTTCATGCCGCCGGAGCTCATCCGCGACGCAATCTTCGGGCTAATCCACGTCGGCAAGTGGGACGAGCTCGACCGGCTCTGTCGCGTGTGGCACTTCTTCGGCGGCAAGCTCGACCCGAACGCGCGCCGGCAGCCGCGCCGGGAAGACGTCATGGAGCTGGTCGATTGGGCGGCCGCGCAAGCGGAGCGACGTCGCACTACGCCCGAAGGTCAGCTTCCCGCCGCGCCGCAATTCGTTTTTAAGCCGGAATGGCGGCACCCGTTGATCGAGCAGTTCGGCAAGGAAGGTTACAACGTGCTGGCCGAGCTCGAAACGGCCCTGCAAGAGAAAGCCTATCCCGATGCCTGCCGCATCATTACCGGCGTCACGGCGGCGCAGGCCGTCGGGCTGTTGCCCAACGCGGCGGACGCCGATTTGCTTGTATCTCTGCCCGGCGCCGTGGCGTTGGCCATGCGCACGCACCCGGAATTGCGCGCCGCGATGCAGCGCGACTACGGCGATCTCGCGCAGCTCCGCTTTCGTCAAGCCTCGGCCGAAGGCGACGTCGACGCAGTGGAAGCGCTGACCACTCAATTCTACGGCACCACGGCCGCCGCCGAAGCGCAGATGTGGCTCGGTGATCGCGCACTGGCGCAAGGCGATGCTCCGCGCGCCGAAGGACACTACCAAGCCGCGCGCACCGAGTTGCCCGAAGGCGCCGATCCCGGCGGCGTCTTGGCTCGCTTGCGACTGGCCGCCGCCATGCAAGGGCGCGATTCCGGTCAAGCGCCGCAGACCGCCGTACGGCTCGGAGAGTGGAACCTTTCCCCCGCCGAATTTGAACGGACCGTGCAAGAGCTGCGCTCGCACGCACCCGAAATGGAAACCGGGCCGCGTTCCGCGTCGGGCGCGGCAGTGAACCAAATCACCTCCCCGATTCCGCCGCCGAGCCGCATGACGCTCAAGCCGTTCGCCAAGGTCGACGGCGATCTGGGCCGCAATCCGGAACAAAACCCCGAGCGCGAGTCCGACCTGATCGGCCCTCAACTGGCGACGACCTTTTCCGGCAAGCGCATGATCGTAACCAATCGCTTCCAAACGCTCGCCTTCGAGCTGGCCGACGGCAAGCTCGCCTGGCGCACGAGCCTGGGCGGCGAACAAGGGCGCACCTATCAATGGCCGAAGGTGGCGATGCCGCCGGTGGTCGTCGACGGTCGCATCTTCGTGCGCCGGCTGACCGCCGCGGGCCCGGAACTGGCGTGCCTCGACGAACCGTCGGGCCGGGTGCTCTGGCGTTCGCCGCGCGGTGAAATCGTGGCGTCGGACCCGCTCGTGGCGGGCGATCGCGTGCAGGCCGTGGTGTTGGCGGTGCCGCAGCAAGACACGCTCGAAGCGGTGTTGACGACGTTTGAATTGCGCACCGGAAAAGTGCTTTCGCGGCGACCGATGGTGATGCTGCGCGATTATTGGAAGCGCGAGCTGAATTGCAAGCTCACGCCCGCCGGCGACGTGCTCCTCATGCAATTGGCCGGTTGCATCATCGGTTGCAGCCCGGAAGGCGATTTGCGTTGGCTGCGGCGCTTGCCGTGGCTGCCTGCGTCGCTCGCGAAGTGGTCGAAGTCGATCAATTCGCAAACGTGGGAAGAACTCACCGAGGGGAATCTCACCGTCGAAGGCGCGCTGCACGATCAGTTTAAGATCGATATTCGCACGGGCGCCATTCAGCTTCACAATCGCTCGTGGTACGGAGTCGGCCGCGATCCGGACGCGGGCGAGCCGCGCGACCGGTACGCGCCGTTTCGACGTTTGGCGCACGGCAACGATATGTTCGGCGTGTACGAACAACGCCTGAATCGCAAGCTCTTCCGACCGGAGATCATTTGGAGCAGCGAGACCGACGGAGAAGCGCGCGCCGCGTGGCCGACGCCGTGGCAGAAGACGCGCGGCTCGGTCGGCCCGCTCGCTTCGCACGAAGGTCGGTATTTCGCGGTGACGACGGGAGATCTGAAATCACCGGCGCGCGACATCGTCGAACTCATCTCGCAAAAGCCGCTGGAAAGCGAAGCGCCGGACCTGCTCGGCTCGCGAATTCCGCCGCAATGGCTCGGCTTGACGCCGGAACCGATTCGCACGCTCGACCCGGTGGGTGAAACTTGGCAACTCGTACAAAGCCGGTACGACGAGAAGGTTTGGCTGGAGAATCGGCTCTTTCTAGAGGATGATTGTCGATTGACGCTGGCCGGCACGGATGCGCCGGCGATCTGGAACCGGACGGTTGCGCTGCCGACCGCATCGCCGAAGGTGCTCAAGCTGCGCACGGCCGCGGCCGGCACGGAACCCTGGAATTTGAAAGTGCGGATCAACGGCGAAACCGTGTCGGAGCGCAAGATCGAACCGGCGGCCGGCGGCGATTCACCATGGCGCGACGACGTCGTCGACTTGGCGAGATACGCCGGTCGCACGATTCAGATCACGCTGCTCCACGAGGCCGGTCCTCCGGCAAAGGGCGCCAAGCCTTCCCCGGCCGCTTGGCAAAGCATGACGATCGTCGAGAAATAGGCCTCGCCATGTGCGACGAAATTCCCATGAACAACTGCCAACATCGAGGCTCTTTGCAAATCGTAAACGGGCGAGTCGGCGTCGTCGCGGCGGCCGTCGTCGCGATATTGCTCTTGCCCCTTGCCTCGCACGCGCAGGGTCCGGTTCCGGCAGCCGCCCATGAAATCACCCCGGAAAGCCGCGCGGCCCTCGATCTCGGCCTTGAATGGCTCGCCGCCAATCAAGGTCCGGAAGGCAACTGGGGCTCCAACGATCTCGGCCTCGTTGCGATCGGCGCACTAGCCTTCCTGGCCGACGGCCACATGCCGGGCCGCGGCAAGTACGGGGCGACCGTCGAAAAGGCGCTCAACTTCATACTCAAGAACGCCAAGCCGTCGGGCCTCATCAACATCGCCGGCAGTAAACGCGATATGTACAACCATGGCCTGTCGACGTTCGTGCTCGGCCAAGCGCACGGCATGACGAACGACCCGCGCATCGGCACGGCTCTGGACCGCGCGCTGAAGCTCATCGCCGAAATGCAGTGCCAAGACGGCGGCTGGCAATATGAAGCGCAGCGACGCCCGGCGGGGAACGACCTCAGCTTGGTCGTCATGCAAGCCAAGGCCTTGCGCAGCGCCGTCGACAGCGGCCTGGAGGTTTCGCCCGACGTCATCACGCTCGCCATCAAGCGCGTGCGCGGCTACTACTACTGCTCGGCTCCGGAAGTCCGCGGCCGCAAACCGCCGATCGACGAAGAACTGCTCAAGCGCTATCCCGGCCGCTTCACGTACGCCGGCCATGGCGGCAACGCCACGACCGCGATGGCCGCGGCCGGGGTCGTTTGCATGCAGGAATTCGGCCAGTACGACGATTGGCGCATTCCGAAGAACATGGACGTGATCAAAACGGAAATCGGCAAGCTCACTCCGCCGACGCGCGGCAGCGGCCGGCTCCCCAGCGGCTTCGATTCCTACACGCTCTACTACGTCGGTCAGGCCTTGTATCAGGTCGGCGGCGACGATTGGCGCGGCTTCTACCCGAAATTGCGCGATGCGCTCGTCGTCGGCCAAGCGCGGCACCCGACCGAGCCGAAACGCCACGGCCAATGGGTCGACGACGTACGCGTCTCCGGCCCCGGTTCGCCGCTCTACGCCACGGGCGTCGCCTGCTTCATCCTCGCCATCCCCAATCGCTACCTGCCGATCCTGCAAGAAGGACGCATCGAAGAGATTCGCCGGCAGTTTGATACGGGAGGCGCTACGCAGTGAGCTTCTCCGCCGGCATATTCGCGCTCGCGGGCCTTGCCGCCGCAGCGGGGCCGATCCTCGTGCACCTGATGAATCGGCGCCGGTTTCGCACCGTCGATTGGGCCGCCATGCAATTCTTGCGCGAAGCGGTCCGCCAAAGTCGTCGTGTGCTGCATCTGCGCGATCTGCTGCTCTTGCTGCTGCGGACCGCCGTCGTGCTGCTCTTCGGTTTGGCGATGGCGCGACCGTTCTTCGCTTCGACCGGCGGGGCGTTCGGCGCGGGCGAACCGGTGCATGCCGTGCTCCTGGTCGACAACAGCCTGAGTATGGGCTATCGCTCCACGTCGGGCACGGTGCTCGATGAGGCCCGCGCGGTCGGCAAGCGCTTTATCGACGCCCTGCCGGCGGGCAGCCGCGTGGCCGTAATCCCCGTTTGCAGCGACCCGCGACACTACGCGCTCGATCCGGCCGTCACGAAGCAAGACGCTCTGGAAGCGCTCGACGCCGTAACGCTCGTCGATCGCCCGGCCGGCTTCAACGCGGCACTGGAGCTCGGCAAGACGGCGCTCAAGCGATTGCCCGACATGCCGAACAAGCGACTCGTGTTCCTGGGCGACGGCCAACGCACCTCGTTTCCCGCCGGCGGCTTGGCGCCAAGCCTCTCGGGCGAGGGCGCACCGAGCGACGTGCAGATCGTCAGCCTCGCCCCACCTGCGCCGGAGAACGCGTGGATCGCCGAATGGCGCGCGGTCGACGGCGCCGCCGCGCCCGGCGCGGATGCGGAGTTCGTCGCCGTCGTCCGTTACGAAGGTCCGGTGCGTCGCACCAACGTGCAGATCGGCTTTCATGTCGACGGCGCACTCGTGCAAAGCCGCGTCGTCGATCTCGAACCGAACCAGCGCCGTGAAGTGTCGTTCACCCATCGCTTCGAGACGGCCGCCGAGTCGAACGGCCCGCGCTATGCGGTAGTCGGCGTCGAACTTTCCGACGATCGTTTGCCGGAAGATAATCGCCGCGAGACCGTGGTGCCGATCGTGCCGAGCTTGAACGTGCTCTACGTTTCCGAAACAGGCCCCGCGGAAAGCACGCCGGAAGCCGCCGCGGGGCGAGGGCTCTGGATTCAGCGGCTCTTGGCGCCGGTCGTCGAGCGCGGCGACGTACAGCCTCGCTTGGTCCGCATCACGCACATTGCCGCGGCCGGGCTCGATGCGCGGCTGCTGCAAGAAGCTCGCCTCACGGTGCTCGCCGGCATGCGCTCGCCGGAGAATTACGTATCGCTCCTGCGCGAATATGTGGCGCAAGGGGGTCAACTCCTCATCGCGGCCGGAGGCGAGTTCGATCCTTCCGAGTGGCACGATGCCGCCTGGCTCGAGGGAGCCGGTATTCTCCCCGCGCCGCCCGCCGCGCGCACGGTCGACGTGCGCAACAGCCAACCGGTGCGCCCGCTGCGGCTCGATTTGAAGACGCTCGGCCATCCGTACTTTCAGATCGAGGGGGTGGCGGCCGACGAGTTGACCGACCTTTACTCCGGCCCGCTCTTCTTTGAAACGGTCGCGGCCGAGCCGACGGAAGACGCGATCCAAAAGGTCCTCGCCGCCGAAACGGCGCGGATCGTGGCGCGCCGCACAGCTGCCGCAAGCCAGCACGCGGCCGGAACGGCGAAACCTCACGGAACCGCGCCGGAGCCACAGCCCGTTGCGCAGCCGCCGCTGCTGCGGCTCGGTTGGATGGAGCCCGAGGCCGATCTTCGTCATACGCTCAAACCGGAGGAAGAAGCGGCGCTCGGTCGACCGACGGTGATCGGGCGCTACGACAACGGACTGCCGCTGTTCGTCGAGCGGCGCATCGGGCGCGGCAACGTCCTTTTTTGCACCACCGGGATTCAGTCTCCCTGGAACACGCTTGCTATGTCGCGGGCCGTCGTACTGCTCGATCGCGCCGTCCGCTCGATGCTCGAACAAACGCTCCCACGGCGCAACTTCGCAACCACCGAGCCGGTGATGCTGCCGCTCCGTCCGCCGGCGGGCGGTTCGTATTTGCAGCTTGTGCATCCCGACGGACGTCACGAGCCGGTGATGATCGACGCCCTCGGCGAAGATCAATATGCGCTCGTCCTGCGCGACTTGCCGGAGCGCGGCACCTACCGCATTACGGCGCGCGAAGCCGATGCGGCGGCCGAAGGCGCCGTGACCGAGAAAACATTATGGACGCTGCCGATCGCCGTCGCCGGACCGGAAGCGGAATCGCGGCTCGCCGCGTTGCCGCGCGACGACGCGATGGCCGGCGTCGACACGGCCCGCGTTCGCTGGCTGGGGCATCATGAGGAGATCGGCACGGCCGGCGCCACCGTGCGCGGCCAGTATCTTTGGAAGTGGCTCATGGCGGCCGTGCTTGTCGGGCTGCTCCTGGAACTCGCGATCATCCGTTGGATGCGGCCGAGCGTGGTCTTGAGTGCTCCTGCCGCAAGCTCGGCAATGCCGCCGGTCGGGAGCAGCGCCGCATGAACCTCTTAGCGCGCCTGCTCGGCTATCGGGCCGACGAATCCATTCGCGACTTGGAAGTGAGCTCGGCGGCTCCTTGGGCCGAGTCGCTCCCCGGCGCGCTCTGGCTTGGTTGCCTGCTGTTGGCGATGCTCGGCGGCTGGTTCTATCTGAAACAGCAGCCGCTCAAGAACTATCGGCTCGGCTACGTCTTCGCGTTTATGCGCGGGCTACTTCTCTGCTTGGTCCTACTTTACCTCGCCGAGCCGACGCTTAACCTCCGCGTCACGACGCACCCCAAGCCTGCGCTTTGGCTGCTGGTCGACGGCTCCTCGAGCATGGCCATCGAAGACGTTCCGCCCGAGGCCGCACGAGCCGAAAGCCCGGGCAATCCGCAAACCGCCGCCGCCAAGAAGACCCGCCTCGCGCAAGTGCAGGACCTGCTGCGAAAGCCGGACGACGAGAACCTGCTCGCGCGCTTGAGCACGAAGTTTCAACTGCGGGCTTTCACGTTCGACCGCCCCGGCGAAGTGCGCCCGCTCGACGCCGGCTCCGCCCACGGAGGCGTCGCAAAAGCCGACGACCCGCTCGATCCCCGCAAGCTCGCCGACCAGCTCACGGCCGACGGCCAAGTCACGGCGCTCGGCGACGCGCTCGACGATCTGCGCGAGCGTTACGGAGCGCAGCGCCCGGCCGGCGTCGTAATCTTCAGCGACTTCAATAAGAACGCCGGCCTCTCGCCGACGGAAACGGCCGCGCGCCTCGGCGTGCCGCTCTATTGCGTCGGCGTCGGGCCCGAGTCGGCGCTCGACGTTTCGGTCGATCTCCAGGCGCCGCTGCTGATGAAGAAAGGGGAGCAGTCCGAAGTGCGGGTCACGGTCCGTCGTCAAGGAGACCTCGCGCGCGACGTGGCCGTACGTCTGTCGGCTCACAAGCTCGGCACATCGCAAGCGGGGCGAGCAATCGGCGAACAAATCGTGCCGGCCGGCAGCGACGTCGCCGAACTTCCGTTTCCTTACGCTCCGGACGACGTCGGCCGATTTGAATTCGTCGCCGAAGTCGATCCGCAGCCGGGCGAAACAATCGTCGAAAACAATACGGCCCGTCGCGAAGTAAACGTCCGCGACGACTTCCTCCATCTGACCTTCGTCGACTACGAACCCAACTGGGAATGGCGGTTCATCAAGGAAGTGTTTCACCGCGACAAGCTCGTGGGCATGCGCGGCTTCCGCACGTTTCTCCGTTCGGCCGATCCGAAAGTGCGCCAAACGAACGAATTGTTTCTCTCGAGCCTCACTCCGCCGCGCGGCGAATTCTTCATCAACGACGTCCTTTTCCTCGGCGACATGCCCGCCACGAGCCTCAGCACGCGCTATTGCGAGATGGTGAAAGAGTTCGTCGATAAGTTCGGCGGCGGGTTGGTCATTGTCGCGGGTCCGCATTTCGGCCCGGGCGAGTTGGCTTCGACGCCGCTGGCCGATTTATTGCCCGTGCGAGTGATTCCCGGCGGCAAATTGGCCGACGCCGGTCAGCAGCCGTTCACGCCGCGCCTCACCCAGGCGGCCGCCGAATTCGACTTCATGCAACTCGGCGACAATCCGACCGAGAACCGCAACCTTTGGAGCCGGTTCGGTCCACTTGAGTGGTATCAGCCGGTCGCAGGCCTGCACGACCAAGCCCGCGTTTTGCTCGAACATCCGACCGCCAAATGCTCCGACGGCCGCACGCCGCAGCCGCTCTTGGCCGTCCGACGCTACGGCAAGGGAGAGGTGGTTTATTTGGCCCTCAACGAAACTTGGCGTCTCCGCCGCGACTACGGCGAGTATTACTATCGCAAGTTCTGGGGCCAAATGATCCATCGCCTCGGCCTGAGCCACGCGCTGGGGAACCAAAAGCGGTTCGTGGTCGCCACGGAACGCCGCCAGTATCAGGCCGGCGAGCGCGTCGTCGCCAAGGTCGAAGCGTACGATCAGAACTACGAGCCGCTCAATCCCGCCAAGCTGCAACCGCCGCTCGCGCAACTCTCCGGCGAATTGCTGCTCCCCGGGGCGGCGGAAATTTCCGACGGCGCACGGATACCGCTTCGGCTCTCGCCGCTGCGCGAAGGGGAGTTCGAAACCGAGTTCGAAGTGCAAGAGCCGGGCGAGTACGTCATCCGCGTGCTCGATCCGTTGTCGAACGAGCACGTCGATGCGGGCTTCCGCGTGACGAACGTATCCGCCGAACGACGTAGCGCCGTGCGCGACGTGGCGCTCGAACGACAACTGGCCGAGCTGCGCAGCCCGCGATTCGGCGTTGCCGGACGAAGTTACGATCTCGCCTCCGTCGGGCGCTTGAACGACGAAATCTTCGTCCCCGACGAGGTCGAGAGCTATCCTGAGCGAATTCCCCTCTGGAACACTTGGGCCGCGTTCTTATTGGTCGTTCTGCTCATGCTTGGAGAATGGTTCCTCCGCAAATGGGTGCACCTGCCATGAGCGAGCGACAGATGAGCGACGCCGGTAGATTCGCGCAGCTTCGGCAGGGTCTGCAAGCCGCGGCGCGCCGACGCCGGCGCGTACACTTGGTCGACGCCCTGCTGCTCACCGCCGGCGCGACGCTCGCGGCGCTCTATTGCGGCTACTACGTCGACCGCGCCTGGAATCTCGTTCCCGCGGCGCGGCTGTTTCTCGATTTCGTATCGCTCGGCATCTTCGCCGCGGCGCTGCGCCGTTGGGTCTGGCCGGCCCTCCGCGATCATGAGGACGTCGTCGACGTCGCGCTCGGCGTCGAGCGCCGGCGCGGCGGCCATGGCGACCTCGTCGCGGCGCTGCAATTCGACGATTGGCTCCGCAAAGGCCGCGGCCCGGAATACGGCAGCGTCGGCCTGCTGGAAGCGGTCGTCGAGCAAACGGCCGTGGAAGCGGAAGAATTCGACGCCGAGGCCGAGCCGATCGTGCGGCCGACGCGCGGCAAGCGTTGGGCCTGCATCGCCGTGATTCTCGCCGTGGCGGTCGCCGCACTCGTCTATCCTCGACACTTCGCCGCTTGGCTCGACCGCGCGTTCTTGGGCGACGCTCATTATCCGTCGCGCACGCAAATCGTCTCGCTCCGCGTCAACGGCGCGGCCATCGACTTCGCCGGCGACGCGGCCCCCCGCATCGTCGTCGCCGAAAGCCGCCCGATCGCTTGGGAACTCACGGCAAGCGGAGACCTCCCGGAAAGCGCGACGCTCGCCCTGGTCGACGACCAAGAAGGGGCAGCGACGGTAGAACTCACCGCGCCCGCCGACGCCGAAGACGGCAAGCACGGCGACCAGCGCGTCTATCGAGCTCAGGGAGCCGCGCCGATCGCGTCGCTCATCGTCGAGGCGCAAGCAGGCGATGCATACGCCGAGCCGTTCGAGTTGGTCGTGCGGCCGTTGCCGTTGGTCACGATCGCGCTGGACGTTCGGTTGCCCGAATATGCGGCCGGCGCGATGTTGCCCGCACCGGCGCCGGGCCGCTTAAGCGCCGCGGTGCTCGAAGGGAGCAGCGTCGCTCTGCGCGTCGACTGCGCCAATAAATCGCTGCGCGAAGTACGGCTCACGCTCGCAGGCAAGACCTGGCCCCTTCAGCCGATCGACGCGGAACGCCGCGCCTGGCGCTTCGATCCCACCGATTCGCCGCTGGCCGAAGTCGCGGAGCCGGCGGAGTTCGCCGTCGAAGCGATCGACGACGACGGCTTCGCGCTGCCGGATCCTCTGCGTGGGTCCATTCTTTTGCGAGCGGACCAGCCGCCGACGGTCGCGGCCGAAGTCGTGACGAAGTACGTCTTGCCGGCCGGCAAACCTTCGATCGCTTATCAAGCCGGCGACGATCTCGGCGTGCGCAATCTGGTCGTACTCCGGCAGGTGCTGCGCGGCGACGGCGGCACGGAATCCGATCGCGTCGAAATTCCGCTCGACGCCGCCGCCTCGCGTACGCAAATTTCCGGCAAGTTTCCCTTGGATCTTAGTCCGCTGGAACTTCATAAGGGCGATCGGGTTACAATCCGTCTCGAAGCCCGCGACCGGAACGGCGACCCCAACCGTGCGACGGCCCAAAGCGAGCCGTTCACGCTGGAGGTAACCGACGAGCAAGGGTTGTACGAGGCAATGGCGGAGACAGACCAACGTTCGGCCCGTAAGATGGACGAGATCATCCAGAAGCAGCTTCTGATGACGGGCAAGGTCGGTCCGGCCGTCGGTCTGCCGGCACCCGCCCCGAAACCGAGCGCGAGCGGCACTCCTTCGGCCGCCCCGAGTTCGACGCCCCCGCCCGTCGCCCTGCCCACGCCCACCGCACCCACTCCTTCCGCCAAAGCTCCGTCGTCTCCCAACCAGGGAACCAATCAATGACGAGCGCCTCTCACAATATTCGTCGTCACCCGATTAGCGCCTTGCTCATCGCACTGGCGACGGTCGCCTGCTTTCCCCACTCCCCCCTCCACCCGCCCCTTTGCCGCGCGCAAGCCGTCCCGGTCGACGAGCTTCGCCGCAAACAAGAAACGCAACTCCGCGCCGCGGAACTGGCCCGAGAGCTTGTGCTGAACCTGCTCGACGTGCAGCTTCAGCAGTTGGAAGAAAACGGTCTGACCGACCGGCCGCTCTTCCAAGACGTGAAGACGATGCGGCAAAACATCGACGGCCTGATCGAGGCCGAAATGAGCGAAGTGGTGACGCTCTTGCTCCAAGCCCAGGCCGACCAGACGGAGAAACGGGACGAAACATTTCTCGAAGCCCGCCGCAAGATCGGCGAAGTCTTGGCCCGGCTGCTGGCCGAGCGGCAGAACCTCTCGCGCCGTTTGCGCACGGCCGAAGTCGCCGCGCAGGTCCGTCGCCTGATCGACATGGAAACGGTGATCCGCGAAGTCACGCTCGCCCTGCCGACGCAAGCTCGCCGGCAACAAGAACTGCAACAACTCTCGACGCTTGCCGATCAAAGCGACGCCCGCAAGCTTTACGACAAGCTCACGGAAACGCTGATCGAAGCCCGCGGTTGGGGAGGCGAAGTGGGGCAAACGGCCGTCGAAGGCCTAGCCCTGCTCAAGGCGTCCGACACCGCGTTGCACTTCGATGAAGCCGCGGCATCGCTAGAAATGGGGCGCTTCGCCGAGGCCGCCGAACATGAAACGGCCGCCATTCGCGGCTTACAGGTGCTGCTCAAGAAAGTCAAAGAAACCCAAGGCCTGATCCAGGCCGACCATCGGGCCGCGCTGGAAGTCGTGCGCGAGATGATGCGTCGCCAAGACGAACTGCTCGCCGAAACGAAAACCGCGCCGGCGGAAGAGACCGTCGTCGACAACTTACTCAAGAGGCAAACGGCCCTCGGAAAGGACCTCGACCGGCTGACGGAAATGCTGCTCGATAAACCGACGGCGGCGCCGCTGGTCGAGCGCGCTCGCAAAGCTTCGGAAACCGCGGCGGTCGAACTCTTCAACCAACAGGCCCCCGCAGCGGCGCAGGCACAGAACACGGTGCGGGCCAATCTCGCGGCGATTGAAAAACAACTGGAAGACGAAGCGGCCGACGACCTGCCGCAAGAGCGCGACGCCGCGCAACTCGCCGAACGCGCCGCCGATTTGGAAGCCACGCGCGACGCGTTGGCACAGGCCCGCGCACAGGTCCAGCCGCTCGCCGAAGCGCCCGCCGCGCCGACGGCGGCCGCCAAGCCGGCCCTCGAGCAAGCGGCCAAGGATGTTTCGCGCGCCGGACAGAATCGCGATTTGCCGAAGATGGTCGACGCCCGACTCCGCGACGTCGTCAAGGCGACGCGCGAAGCCGCCAAGGCGACTGACGACTCGCTGCGCGACGACGCGGCGAGGAAAGAAGAGGTCGTCCGGGCGGACCAAGCGCTCGAACAGGCCCAAGCGGAAGTGGAAGCCGCGCTGGCCGACGTGCGCCGCATGCAGCCCGCCGTCGCCGCCGCCGAACTTTCCCGCGCGGCCGAGGCGCTCGATCGGGCCGCCGCCGCCGAACGAGAAATCGCCAAGCAAGCCGCGGCCGAAGCTAAGAAGCCCGCCGCCGACATGACCGCGGCGCAAAAGCTGGCCGAGGAACAAGCCTTGGTCGCCGACGTGACCGAGAACGTTCGCGAGGCCGTGGCGAAGGAAGCTCCGGAAGCCGCCGCGCCGCTCAGTGAAGCACAAACGGCGGCCGCGGCGGCCGCCGAACAATTGAAGCCGGCCGCGGCCGCCAAGCCCGACGACGCG
>CAZWDN010000106.1:0-14371 GCA_964633125.1 uncultured Pirellula sp.
GACATCCAGCTTGGGAAGCTAGCTCTCTACCAACTGAGATACGCCCGCGATTGGTACTCCCTTTTTAACTCACGTCGGACGCAATTGCCAGAGCTATCGGAATGCGGCGTAAGCGCGGTTTTTCCATTACCGCGAGCCAATGCCTCGCTCCGCAAAGCCGCTTAATACCCTTCGCCCAAGACGCGCTGGCCGTAGATCGGCAGGTGCCGGTAATAGACCTCGAGGATAAGGAGGGCCATCGCCGTGTTGTAGACGCGTCCGCCTTGGTCGCCGTGCTTGTCGGCGAAATACCAACTGCCCGACGGATGTCCTTCCTTGGCTTGCGTGTTGATCAGGAACTCACGCATTTTCAGATTCCAATCGGTCCACTCCGGGCCGCCGTAGTGCCGCAGCACCTGGGTGGCGTAGTAGTCGTAGTAGAGGTCGTGTTCCGAAGGTCCGCGCTTGCTGAGCATGCGCACGCCGCGGGCCAGCGCCGCCTGCGAGCGCGGCCACCCGGCGTACATCCGGCACAACAGTCCGATCGCCGTCATCGTGGCGTCTTGCTTGCTGGGGGCCTGATAGCCGTAGGCCGCGCCGCCGTCGTCCTGCACGAAGTCGAGATACCGCTTCGCGCCGGTCCACACCTCGGGCGACACCGGCACGTACGTCAACTGCCCGCTCTTCAGCGCCATGAGCATCCAGCCGGTGACCGTCGTATCGCCGACTTGGCCGGGGAAGTAGCGCCAGCCGCCGCCGTTCTTGTCTTGTGCGTTAACGATGAAGCGAATCGCTTCGCGGCAGGTCGAGGCCAGTTCCGGGTCGCGCGTCATCGCGTAGGCTTCACAGAGCGCGAGCGTCGCGATGCCTTGGGAATAGAGATTCACGCCGTCTTGCAAATCGCCCCCGAGCGGCGTGGCGATGGTCCGCTTCTTGAGAAACTCCAGACCTTTGCGAACGGTTTCTTGATACTCGCCGCGCAGGTGCGTCTGCCCCGCGCCGAGAAACGGCAACAACGCCAAGCCGGTCGAGGCCGTGGTCGAGCCGTGGGTGCCGGGATTACGGCAATACTTACAAACGCCGTCTTGCAAATGATTGAAGTGCCAACTGCCGTCTTCCCGTTGATGGGCCGCGAGCCATCGCAAGCCGCGGGCCACGGCGATCTCGCTGGCGTCGCTGCCGCCGTCCTGCAGCAACGAGCGTTTCAGTTCGCCGTCGCGACCGTCGAGCATTCCGAACGGACTGCCGCCGACCGGCGTCAGCAATTCGCCGGCGCCGAGATTGCCGGGAGAAGTCAACGTCGGCGAGTTGAGCGTCGGCCGATCGTCGCTGCGTTTGCCGAGCGTCGGCGCTTGGATCGAGGCCAAGGCCAACGCTTGCGGCGACTCGCCGCCGGCCAGAACGCCGGTGGTCTTTGCAACGGCCGAGGGAGAGATGTCGAGCGTTTCCGGCGGAGCGGGCGGCGCGCGTTCCCCCGTCGCTTCGAGATAGACGCGATGCACTTCCGGCCGCGCCGTGCTCATCAACGCCAACAGGATGACGAGCAAGCAATGGACGACGGCGCTGAGGAGTCCCGAGACCACGAACTTGCGCGGGCCCCTAAACAAATCGCTCCCAGCGGCGACGCTTGCCGTCAGCTTCGCGGCCGGTTCGTCCACGACGGGTTGCGCGATCAGCGGCGCGGGGCGCGCCGCGCTGCGGTTCGTCGTCGACGCCTTTGGCTTCACGGCCGGCTTGGCCGCGGGGCTCGGCTTCGGATGGCTCGGCGTCGCAGGCGGCGGCAAAGGCACCACAGGCGGCAGCGCACCGCCGACACCGGGCGCAGCGCCGCTCATTCCCGGAGTACCGGGAAGCGAGTGACCAAGCGGCGGCTGGGCGTCGGCAGGCATGTACGAAACAACCGTGTGCGAACGGAGCGACGTTAACTTGCAACTATAGGTCGCGCTTCGCGCCGGCCGCGGCACGATCGTTAATCGCGGAACGGCCCGTTACTTACGGCTTCTTCGCTTCATCCGGAAAAATCCGATTGCCGTAGAGCGGCAAGTAGCGGTAGTAAACCTCGAGCGTCAGCGCGGCGAGCGCCGTCGTGTAGAGTCGGCCGCCGACGGTCGGGGCGAGCGCATCTTCGGGCGTGACCTCTTCGAAATGCCAGCTTCCCGTTTCGTGCCCGGCGGTCGCCTGCGTGCGCACGAGGTGGTCGCGCATCCGTTTGTTCCACTCCGTCCAGTGCGGCCCGCCGAAATGGTGCAACACCTGCGTCGCGTAGAAGTTGTAATAGATGTTGTTCGGCAACGGCCCGCGAACCATCAACGCTTCCACGCCTTGAATCAGGGCCGGCTCATCGCGCGTCCAACCCATTTGCATGCGGCATAAGAGCCCGACCGGCGTCGAGGCGGTCGAAGCCAGCTCGGGAGTCGCGTAACCATAAGCCGCGCCGCCGTCTTGTTGCACGTAATCGAGAAACGCTCGAACGCCGTCGAGCGAGGCTTGCGGCACGGGATGGTAGGCGTTGTCGGCGCTTTTGAGCGCCATGAGTTGCCAACCGGTCACGGACGTGTCGCCCGGCATGCCGGGAAAGTAGCGCCAGCCGCCGCCGCGCGGATCTTGCGCCGCGACGATATAGCTCATCGCCGTGCGCGAAGGCTTCAGCAAGTCCCGATCGCGCGTGAGCGCCGAGAGTTCGCAAAGGACGACCGTCGCCAAGGCCTGCGAATACATGGTGCCGCCTCCCTGCGTGAGCGCGCCGTTGGGCTGCATATTGCGCAAGAGAAACTTCACACCGGCGTCGAGATGCTTCTTGTAGCGGCCTTGTTTGTGCGTTTCTCCGGCGGCCAAAAACGGCAACATGGCCAGCGACGTGGCGGCGATGCGCGCGCCAGACATCGTGCCGGCGTGGCGACATTGCCCGCGACAATCGCCGGCCGTGCGATGATCGAAGGTCCAACCGCCGTCGGGCAGTTGGTGCTTGGCAAGCCACACGAGCGCGCGTTCGACGGCCTGTTCGCTCTCCGCGCTGCCGCCCCGATAAATCACGGCCTGCATCCTTTGGCCGGGGCTACGGATCTGGCCGAGCTTTGCTTTGTATTTCCCCGCCTCGACGGCCGCGAGCAGCGGCGTTTGCGCGAAGACGTCGACATCGACCTGTTCGGTGCTCAGCTTTTGCGGGCGTGCCGAAGTCGGTTTCGGTTCGGGAACGGCCACCGGCGCCACGGCCGCGCTGCCGGCGAAGGCAAGCGTCGGCTGCATTCGCTCGATGCTTCGCTCTACGACCGTCGGCTCGAGGAGCTTTTCGATTACTTCCGGCGGCGTCTCGACCTTCGCCACCGAGGCTTGGAGCGCCGTGCGCGACGGCGTCGGCTTCGTCGCGATGCCCCAACCGCCCAACACCAGCACCAACCCGACATGCACCGCCGCGCTGACGGACGACGCCGCCGCAAGCCGCAGACTCGAACGACTTAGCCGCACGCGCAGGCCCGCGCGCTCGGGTCGCGCTTGGGGCACGGCGACGGCGGCGGTATCGGTGAACGTGGCCATACACGAGCTGCGACGACGAAAATTACGGAAGACGCCTCGACCGCTCGGTCGGTAGAATCGCTATTCTGTTAAAGCTACCCGCTATTTTACGCCGTCCGAATAAAGCAGGCCGACCGGTACCAATGATGACGATTGATCTGATTTCGCGGTCGTACGGTTTGGCCCAGGGTCTATTTTTCTGGTCAACGCTCGCGCTGCTCGGCTGCGATGCGCCCGACGGCCGGGAAAGCCGCTCGCTCGGCGGTACGTCGCCGACGGCGGCCGCTCCGACCTCTTCCTTCGATCAGCAAGCCGCCGCGGTACGAGCCGGTCAAGTCACGACGATTCGGGCCGAAGAATCGACGCTCCAGGCCGCTCAGCTACAAACGCTCGGGACGCTTATCGCGCTCACTCAACTGGAACTCCCGCACGCCGCCGTCGACGATGCGTTCGCACGGCAGATCGCCGCGCTGCCACAACTGGAAGTGCTGGTGCTCGGCGAAACGACGATCGGCGACGACGGTTGGCATCGGCTTACGTCGCTGAAGAAACTCAAGCGACTGAACGTCGCGAAGTGTGAGATCGACGATGCGGCTTTGCGAGGCATTTCGTCGCTCGCCGAACTCGAACTGTTGCGCATAGGCAGCAGCCGCGTGACGGACATCGGCCTCGCGGAAATCGCCCGGTTGCCGAACCTTCGGCATTTGATTATTCGCTTCGCGCCGATCACCGACGCCGGCTTGAAGCCGCTCGCGGGCATGACGCGGCTCGAATCGCTCTACCTGGAAAGAACGCAAGTGACCGAGGCGGGGGAACGCGAACTGCTCCGCGCGCGGCCGGAACTGCACATTCACTTTCCTTAAGTTCGCCGCCCGGCCAGGTGGCGACGGCTATCGCGAGGCCTGCGTCGCCGGCTTCTCGATGCGGTACAGAGCCCCGTCGGTCCGGAGCAACATTGCGTGTCCAACGGCGGCGGGCGTGGCGAGGATGCGCCCTTCCATTTGATTCTCTTGCAACAGTTCGTAGCTCCGTCCCGGCTTCAGGACGTAGCAGAGGCCGTCTTCGCGAAACAAGAATACCTTGCCGTCGGCGTAGAGCGGTGAGGCGGAAAAATTGCCGCCGATCCGCTCCGTATAAAGTTCTTCGCCGCTCACGGCGTCGAGCACCGTGAGAATACCTTTGTCGCTAATGAGGTAAAGCTCCTTGCCGACGACCAACGACGAAGGGCTCGACGGCACTTGCTTCTTGAGCTTCCAAGCGACGTGCGACTCCGTGACGTCTCCCGCGCCGCCGGTGCGAATGGCCCAAAGTTCCGGCCGCGCGAAGGCCGTCGTGATATACAGCATGTCGTGCGCGAGCACGGGCCGCGGCACGATCGAGAAGCCTTTGTATTCGACTTTCCAAAGTTCACGACCGGTCGCCGGCTCATAAGCGATCACACGATCTGCGCCCGGGCTGATCAACTGTTCCTTCCCGTCGACGGTGATGACCAGCGGCGTGGTGTACGCCTTGCGATGGTCGGGATTGTCGGCGGGCGGGCCGGAGCGATCAGTCTTCCAGCGGAGCTTGCCGGTGCTCTTATCCAGGGCGGCGACATACTGCACGTCCATGCCGTCGCACGTGATGATCACGAGGTCGTTCCACAAGATCGGCGAACTGCCGGGCCCTTCCTTGTGGTCGAGTTGCAATTCTTGATTCGTCCAAAGGATCTTGCCCGACGCTTGATCGAGGCAGGCCGTGCCTTGCGTGCCGAAGTGGACATAAACGCACCGTTCGTCCACGACCGGAGTCGGGGACGCGAAGCTGTTCTTCGTATTCTTCGGAAGCGGCTCGCTGCGATGAATCACTTCGACGTTATGTAGCAGCTTGCCGGTGTTCGGATCGACGCACTGAGCACGCAGCGATAATCCGTCGGTCGAGGCCGCGGTCAGCCAAATGCCGCCGAGCCCGAGCACGGGCGACGACCAACCTTCGCCGGGGAGCGAAGTTTTCCAGGTGACGTTTTCCGTCTCGTTCCAGCGCGTCGGCAGATTCGTCGCCGTGGAATGCCCCTGCCCTCCCGGGCCGCGAAACTGCGGCCAGGGAAGTTCTGCGCCGTCGCTCGCACGGGCCAAGCCCAGCGTCAGAGCAAGCGCGGCCGAGGCGATACGACCATGGAACGCGAGACGGCAAGAATGAAGAGATCGCAGGTTCATAAGCGTTTGGGAGGGAGAAAAAATCGTTGCTTCCAATGACTCGCGGCCCCATCGAGCCGAACCACGCCTCCGGCTTGCCGGCAAGCCGACTGCATGCACCGCAACATGTTAACCGCCGGGAATTTCCGCAATCAACCTCCCCGGATGCCGGCATCCCGACGCCATGCGGCCTTCCGACGCCGACACCGCGGCAAGCGGTACGACCGCTACAGCCCCTCCATAATAACTCAAGCGAGCCCGAATAAACGTCCGAAACAGCACTGCACTCACTTCCATAAGATCTTGCGCAAACTCTGTCGATAGACGAGTGTGACGCACGGACTTAAACGGCCTGCCGTTGAGCTATGGTTCAGCGGATTGCCGAGTTTTTCGTTCCTGAATCGCGCGGAGCAAGCCCCGAGCCATGAACACGGTTCCCGCCGAATGCGTAGAAAAACCGAGCGAGACTGCGTGTACCCACGCCGCGCTCGCGACGAATCGCCTCGCCAACCTGCTTGCCATTTTGCAGCGCGAGCAGCGATTGATCGAAGCAAATTGCGCGATAGTCGCCGATAGCCGTCCCGAATCGCGAGAGAAGCCCGTCGCGGTTCCCACGTAAGTCGCCTTTGCGCCCGCACGGGCCGTCGAACGCAAGTAGGATTTCGCACCCCGGCACCATTGAAGAAAGCCCAACGCCATGAATCCTCAAAAGCTGTTGATCGCCGACTCCGACTCCAAACTCGTCGAAACTTTGGCGGCGCATTTTCGTAGCCGCGGATTCGAAGTGAAGACCGCCTACGACGCGTTGACGATTCTCAAACTCGTCCATCTCGATACGCCGGATGCGTTCGTGCTCGACATCAATCTGCAATGCCATAACGGCATCTGCGTCTGCGAACTGCTTTCCGACGAACGCCGTTTCTCGTTTATCCCGGCGATTCTCCTGACGCAAACCGCCGAAGACGCGATCAAGCACGACTGCCACGACCTTCAAGCCGTCTATATCGCCAAGGGAGCGGCGCTGACGGCCCGCGTCGAGAAGGCGTTGTCGGAAGTCGTGTCCCGTGAGCCGCTGGTGTATGCCGCGACCTAGCGGACGATGACGGTTTTTCCGCCGTACCGACGTCGGGAATAAGAAAACGCCGAACAATCTTTGACCTCCCCCCAAGAAAAAGATTGACGCCGTCGAGCGGCTTTTGTTATCTGTAAATGCAGTGACGCTCCTTGAGCGTCGTGCATCACGCGGACCGGAAAAACACGACCTTTTCGCTGCTAAAACGCATTCGCGACTCGGACTCGTTCCACCGCACCCGATGCATGGCCAGATTGGTTTTCCGAATCTGGCCGTCGTGATTTCGTGTGTCGTTGCTTCCCAACCCTGAATCCCAGGAGGGGCCGTCATGCTGGATCCACCGGGCGAGTATCTGTGAGGAGCGGACTTGGTGTTCGCTCCTCGTTCTTCGGTTTCCCGTCGTTCGCTTCTCGCTGACACCGGCATCATTTCACGCCGGAGTCGAGCAGCAACGCCATTCGAGTGATGATCGGCGTCCCGTGACGTCGTTGGCGCTTGCGCCGACATGTCGCGTTGCGAGCGACTTGGGAAACCGGGAATTCAAATTCACCACAACACTTCACCCCGCTCCGCGAACCGTCGCGGGGCGGGGTTATTTTTTGGCGACGTCGTCCGCTCGGACCGTGATTTCGTCACAGTCGCAACGATCACACGAAGCGCTACTTCGAGGCGTTCGGATTTGCCTCGGCGGCCGGCTTCGTTGCGCCCCCCTCGGTCTTCGGCTCCAACTTGAGCGATGCGGAATTGATGCAGTAGCGCATGCCCGTCGGCGTTTGCGGACTGTCGTCGAACACATGGCCGAGATGTGCGCCACACTTGCGGCAGGTCACCTCGGTGCGAACCATGAAATGGCTCTTGTCGACGTGCTCTTCGACCCGTTTGTCCTTCAAACCGTCGATCGGCTGGTAAAAGCTCGGCCAGCCGCAATGCGAATCGAACTTAGCCTCGGACGTGAACAACGGCTCTCCGCAGCAGATGCACTTGTAAACGCCGGGCGTCTTCGTATCCCAGTACTCCCCGGAAAAGGCCCGTTCGGTCCCTTTTTTGCGCGTGACGTAAAACTGCTCTTCCGTCAGAAACTTTCGCCATTCCTCATCGGTCTTCGGCATGACGGGAGGGGGCGACTTGGCGCCGTCGGTACTCATGACTTGTTCCTTTGGTTCGGAGTTCACAGCCGTCTGCGACGGGTTGACGTCGCCGGCTGTTCGCAACTTGGCGCCGACGTACCACCCTCCGGCGATGACGAACATCGCCAGGGCGGCGGCAATCATGGTCGATCCGCGAAGCCAGGGCATCGAACACTCCTGTAAGGGTCGCTGATGTTCGTATTTTACGCAGCCCGCTCGTCGCGGTACACGGCCGTTTTTGGCCGGCCGCGCGGCGTTACGAAGCATTACCAAACTAGATGCCGGAATCGGCCGCCGGTTTCACCACGACGCCGAGAATTGCCGGACCTAGACCGCCGTCGGCTAATGCTCCAGCGGGGAGCGCCATTCGGCCGCCGTGAGAATCCATTGGTCGTCGCGTTTGCGAAGATCGATGTCGAACCGGAGAACGATGTGGGCCTTCGCCGCGCCGCTCACGTCGACGCTGCCGATCAACCCCACCTTCGCGCGCGTCGCGCCGGCGTCGATCTTAATATCTTCGTCGCGCAAGTCCGTGACCTTGGCTTGATCCACGTGAATCTGCGCCAGGTCGCTTTGGACGCGGTTTCGCAATTCTGCAACGCCGGGATTGGAATCGATGCGCTGAAGCAGCGCCGGACGGTCGTTCGCTTCGACGAGAGCGCGAATCTCTTCAATGGCCTGCTTCACTTCTTCGCGCGGCGTGACGATCGATCGCTCCAGGACGACGATGCCGACCACGAGCGCCGCCAAGGCGACCATTCCCCACAACACGCTCCGCTTGCCGGTGCGCATCAGCACGACGACGAGCAACGCCTCGATGATCACGCCGATCAGCACCGGCGGCAGCGGATTCTCCGTAAACCAGCTCATGGCGATGCGGCACCTTGAGAGTCGGCCGACAAAGAGACGGACGTCGGGGAGCGCGGCGGAACGGCCGAAGACGCGGTGCCCCGGTGGCGCGTTACCAACAGCCCGCCGACTCCCGTGAACATCAAAGCGATCATGATGACGGCCAGTCCGACGAGTTTCAACGGCGGCCCTTGATCCGACGGTAGGTAGGGCTCGTGCTCAAACGTGCGCGACGTTTCGACTTGCGAGCTTTCTCGCGCCAACGCTTCCGCCGGCGCCGCGGCCCCGCCCCCCTGCACACGCTCCAGGGCTACGCGCTCGCGCGTTCCCTGCATGCGCTCGATCCGCGCCGTGCGCAGCACCCATTTGGGACCGATCACCATCACGCCCAACAAACCGACGCCGCCGAATAGCGCCAGCCAAAACCAGGGGCTCTCCGTAATCGGCGGACGTCGAAGTTCTTCCGGCGCTGCGTTCACAATCCGCCTCGACTAGGAACAAAATCGCGCCCGTCGGTCGACGGGCGCGATACACAATGCTCAAGCGCGTCAGGCTCGCGCCTCGACGCGCGACTCGGCGTTACTTCCGCGGGAACTTGCGGAACAGCTTCCCGGCGTACACGGCCGAACTGCCGAGCATTTCTTCGATGCGCAACAATTGGTTGTACTTGCAGGTCCGATCGGTGCGCGACAAGGAACCGGTCTTGATTTGGCCGGTGCCGAGCGCGACGGCCAAATCGGCGATCGTGCTGTCTTCCGTTTCACCGCTGCGATGACTCGAAATGCTCGTATAGCCGTTGCGATGAGCCAATTGGATCGCGTTGACCGTTTCCGTCAGCGTGCCGATTTGGTTGACCTTGATCAGAATGCTGTTCGCGCGGCCGGCGTTGATGCCGTCCTGCAAACGGGTCGTGTTCGTCACGAACAGGTCGTCGCCGACGAGTTGCGTCGTCGCGCCGAGCTTGTCGGTGAGCAACTTCCAACCTTCCATGTCGTCTTCCGAGCAGCCGTCTTCAATCGAGCAAATCGCCGGGTACTGGCGTACCCAATCGGTGAGCATGTCGACCATGCCGGAGATCGATAGCTCCGAGGTCTTTGGCGTCTTCTTGCCGAGCGTGTATTTCTTGGTTTCTTCGTTGAAGAACTCGGTCGAGGCGACGTCGAGCGCGATGCCGACTTGCGAACCGAGCTTGTAACCGGCCCCTTCGACCGCCTTGGAGATCATTTCAAGCGCTTCGATGTCGGTCTTCAGGTCCGGCGCGAAGCCTCCTTCGTCGCCGACGGCCGTCTTGTAGCCGGCCTTCTTCAAGACGCTCTTCAGGCTGTGGAAGATTTCCACGCCGCAACGCAGAGCCTCGCTGAAGGTATCGAAACCGAGCGGCATGACCATGAATTCTTGGACGTCGACGCCGTTGTCGGCATGCGCGCCGCCGTTGATGATGTTCATCATCGGCGCCGGCAGGAGATTGGCGCCGGTACCGCCCAAGTAGCGGTACAGCGGCAAGCCGCTGTAGTTGGCCGCCGCCTTCGCCACGGCCATCGACACGCCGAGGATGGCGTTCGCGCCGAGCTTCTCTTTGTTCGGCGTGCCGTCGAGTTCGAGCATCGCCGCGTCGACCGCCCCTTGATCCACGGCGTCGAGTCCGGCGATCTCTTCGGCGATCTTCTCGTTGACGTTCTTCACCGCGGTGAGCACGCCCTTGCCGCAGTAGTTCTTCTTGTCGCCGTCGCGAAGTTCCCAAGCTTCGTGTTTGCCGGTGCTGGCCCCGCTCGGCACGGCCGCGCGACCGAACGAACCGTCGGCCAACGTGACGTCGCATTCGACGGTCGGATTGCCGCGGCTATCGAGAATCTGACGAGCATGGATATCAACGATGGCGGAACTCATGGCGATCTCTTCTTCCTAAAACTAATACTGAAATGTCCGACGTCCGAAGGCACTCCCTGCGGACCGACCGGCAACGCTGCGTCCACACAACGGCCGGCGGGTAAGTGCGAACCGACTATTGTGCCGCAACACCGGCAGATTGCCTATGGGCCGGCCGCGAAAAACGACGGGGATTTCGTCGGCCGAACCGCAATATTTCGCCGTATTTCCCGACATATTCGCCTCACAATCCGCGCCGCTTGCCGGCGTTTCCTTCGCCCGTGTTTCGGAATTCACTACGAACACTTACGACGATTCTTCCGACTCGCTTCTGCGTACATAACTCCGGTTATGTACGCACCCCTTGTGGGTTTTGGGGTTGTGCGTACTTAACCCCGAGTTATGTACGCACGGCCCGATTCAAGAATCGACGTAAGTACCCAAAGTTGCAGTCGTGCTCCGTGTGCCTGCAACCTTGCCGACCACCCCGCACCTTACCGCCGCGTGCCGCGCAACTCCAGGCAACTTTTGGCCGGCCCGAAAGTGAACTTGCATTCTCGCGCGATCAAGTTCCTTCGCGAGGCGGCGCTTCAAGCGGCGACTTGTCGAACTTCGCCCGCCAACGATTGGCCGCGGCCAACACCTTGCCGCTCCGCAAGAGTCGACGCACCAGCGCATGCTTGCCCGGAAAGTCGATCAACATGAGCCCCAGCAGAAAGGCGAGCACCCCTTGCCCCGGAGTGAACAGCATCACGACTCCGGCCGTTAGAATCGCCGCGCCGACCACGTTCTTGCCGATCCGCAGCGTCCAGCCTTTCGCATCCTTCGGCGGAATCAGCTTCGGACGGGAGTGTTCGACGAAGTAGTTCGTCGGCAACCGAAGCAGAATGTAGCCGCACGCGGCCAAACTGCCGAAGAACCCGACGGCTGCGGCGACGGTACACCAAACGTAGAACATGCGGCGGCTTTTGCGAACGGTGATCGTTTCTTGCCGGGCTAAGCCCGCTTGCGGGCCGTGCTGGTGGAATTCTATGCGGCGAGACACAATAGAGACTCCTTCATCTTCGGCATCTCCTTTTCCTTCGCAAGCCCGGCCGCATTGAATCCGTCTGAACCTTACGAACTGATCGTCGTCGGCGCCGGTGCGGCGGGCATGCTGGCCGCGGCGCGCGCCGCGGAACGGGGTAAGCGAACGTTGCTGCTGGAGAAGAACCGCAAGTCGGGGGTGAAGATCCTGATTTCCGGCGGCACGCGTTGCAACCTCACGCACGATTGCGACGCCCGCGGCATTCTTGACGCCTTCGGCTCGGCCGCACCGTTTCTCCATTCGGCGCTGGCGGCATTGAGCCCGGCCGAGGTCGTCGACCTGTTTCACGCCGAAGGGGTGCCGACGTACGTCGAGTCGGGCACCGGCAAAGTATTTCCGCGGAGCGACCGCGCGCTCGACGTAGCCAACGCACTCGCTCGCCGCGTGCAACGGAGCGGCGCCGTGATGGCGCTCGGAGAACCGGTCGCCGGCGTCGAGCGCCTTCCCGGCGACGGCGGCGGCTTTCGCGTCGTCACGTCGCACCGCACGTTGACTTGCGACAAACTGCTCATCGCCGTCGGCGGCAAAAGCTACTCCGGTTGCGGCACCACGGGCGACGGTTACGCCTGGCTCGCCGCGCTCGGCCACACGATTCGCAAACCGCGACCGGCGCTGGTGCCGCTCACCAGCGACGAACCATGGGTCCGCGAACTCTCCGGCATCGCCATGCCCGACACCGTGCTGCGCGTCGCCGACGCGACGACGCTCGCTGCCGCCGCCGCGCAACCGGCGACATTGAAACCGCGCGGCAACCGACGCGGCCTCGCGCTGCCGCCGGGCATTCTCATCGAGCGCCGCGGAGCCGTGCTCTTCACGCACCTCGGCCTCTCGGGCCCCTGCCCGCTCGACGTCAGCCGCGAAGTCACGAAGGCCGCCGACCCGCACGGCGTCGTGCTCTTGGCCGATTTCCTGCCCGACGTTCCCGAGCGCGAACTCGACGACGCCTTGCGCCAAGCGGCCGAGCGCGACGGCAAGAAGCAAGTGATCGGGCTATTGCCGGAGGTGTTGCCGCGCCGTCTGGCCGAAGCGATCTTCACGCAAGCCGAAGTGCCGCTCGATCGCCGCGCCGCCGAATTCGGCAAGCTCGAACGCGCGCGCGTCGCGGCGACGATCAAGCGCATGCGTATCGGCGTCAGCGGCAGCCGCGGTTTCGATAAGGCGGAAGTAACGGCCGGCGGCGTCGCGCTCGACGAGGTCGATTCGCGCACGATGGAAAGCAAACTGGTTCCCGGCTTGTATCTGGCCGGTGAAATCCTCGACCTCGACGGCTACATCGGCGGCTACAACTTTCAGGCCGCCTTCAGCACCGGCTGGCTGGCCGCGGAATCGATCTAAAGTAGTCGTCCCCCCGGCCGTTGCGACCTACTTTCGGTTGTCGGTGGGCCGCGACCGACGCTACAATAGGGGCTCCCGCCTTTTCCTCGGTTCGCCCCCCGCCCTACCTGCCCAGCGCCATCATGCCGGCTCCTCGCCACACTCTCGGTTTGTCGCTGCGCCGCCTCGTGCGAATGTGCGTGATTGCGATCTCCGTCGATTGCGCCGGGGCGATTGTCGCCGCCGCCGAACCGCCCGCCAAACCGAGCTTCGCGATCGACGTCATGCAGGCCCTTTCCAAGGCAGGCTGCAATCTCGGCACTTGCCACGGCAACGCCAACGGCAAGGGAGGCTTCAAGATCTCTCTGCGCGGCCAAGACGCCAAGCTCGACTACCTCGTGCTGACGCACGATCAGATGGCGCGACGCATCAACGTCGCGGAACCGGACAAAAGCTTGCTGCTGCTCAAGGCGACGATGCAACAGGCCCACGAAGGAGGCCGGCGTTTCGCGCGCGATTCCTATGAATACCGCACACTCCGCAATTGGATCGCCGCCGGAGCTCCCAACGACGTCGACCAGGCGCCGAAGCTCGAAAAACTGATCGTAAAGCCGACGACGGAGTTCGTATTAGAACCGACGGCGGACGTGCAGATTACCGCCGAGGCGCACTTCGCCGACGGCACGCGACGCGACGTGACGACCACGGCCGTCTACGAGACCTCGAACAAGCTCGTCGACGTCTCGCCCGCCGGTGTGGTGCGCCGCAACGATTTCGGCGAATCCACGGTGCTCGTCCGCTACCTCAATCGGCAACTTCCGGTACGGCTGGCGTTCGTCCCCGAGCGCCCCGACTTTACCTGGCCGAAGCCGCCGGAGGTGAACTACGTCGATAAGCTCGTCTTTTCGAAACTCCAAGACCTACGCATCGCCCCGTCGGAAGTTTGCGACGACGTCACGTTTCTCCGCCGCGCATATCTCGACCTACTCGGGTTCGTTCCGACCGGCCCTGAAGCGGAGGCGTTTCTAAAGGACGTCGATCCCGACAAGCGTAACCAATTGATCGATCGACTACTCGATCGCTCCGAGTATGCCGACTACTGGGCCTTGAAGTACGCCGACCTCTTGCGCGTGGAGGAAAAAACGCTCGACCGTAAAGGCGTGCAAAACTTCTACTACTGGATTCGTCGCTGGATCGAACACGATCGACCGCTGAATGAGTTTGCGGCGGAAATCGTTTCCGGCCGCGGCGACACCTACACGTCGCCCGCCGCAGGCTACTACCGCGCTCAGCGCGATCCGGTGCTGCGCGCGGAAACGACGGCACAAGTGTTCCTCGGCGTCCGCTTGCAGTGCGCCAAGTGCCACAACCACCCGTTCGACCGCTGGAC
>CAZWDN010000107.1:0-14365 GCA_964633125.1 uncultured Pirellula sp.
GTGCCGCCGCCGTGGCTTCCCATGGCCGGCACGATGAACGGCTTCGCCCCGATCGATTTCAAATGTTCGACGGTCGCCCGGATGATCTTCGCGATGTTCGCGATGCCCCGGCTGCCGGCAGTGACGGCAACGCTCGCGCCCGGCTTGATCCGGTCCTTCAGCGGCAGCTTGCCGAGTTGCAGTCGCGTTTCGGCGGCGACGTCGGCCACGGTCGGCCCGGTGAAGTGTTGGCGAACGCGAAAAATGCGGGGATAGCTCGACACGTGCAGGCTCCGGGGCGGGTGAATCCGTACTTTGATTTTAGAGCGTTTGCGCGGAGCTTGCCATGCCGCTCGGCGACGCACGTTCGTCTAGCTGGAAACGATGGAGAAGCCTATGATTCCGGCCCTTTTTTGCCGCTTCGGCATCTCTCTTCCGAGTATGCGTCATGGCTTCACGTACACCACGCTCCACCCCCGCCGATCCGATCTCCGCCGCCGAGTTGGACGCGGCCGCCGCGACGCCGCGCGGCAAGTTCGGCAAACGCTTGTTCTTCGCGCTGCTCGCGCTGGTCATCGTCGTGGCGGCGGCCCCGCAGATCGTGAGCCGCACACCGCTGTTGGGCCAAATCGTCTCTTGGGCCGCCGGCGACGTGCAAGGCAGCGTAAAGGTCGGCGAGGCGTCGCTGAATTGGTTTACGGCGCCGCACGCGGAGCAGATCGAAATCACGGGAGCCGACGGCGCCGTCGTGGCCCGCGCCGATTGCGTGCATGCCGAACGAACGCTTTGGAATCTCGCGACGCGGCCGACGCAGCTCGGCCGGCTCCACATCGATCGGCCGTTTTTGAACGTCGTGGTTCGGGCCGACGGCACGACCAACTGCGAAGAAGTCTTGGCGAAGTTCTTGAACACGGCCCAAGCGTCGACCGGCGCGACCGGCGTCGACGTCGCGTTCGAGTTGGTCGACGGCACGATCGAAGTGCGTGAGGAGCGGACGAATCGGAAATGGCAAATCGTGAAACTCGGCGGGGTCGTGATCGTGCCGGCCACGAACGCCTTGCCGCTGTCGATCGACGTCAACGGCGCGATCGCTTTCGCCGACGGCCCGCGACCATTCAGCATCAAGTGCGATTATCGTAACGGCGCGCCTCCCGGCGCGGCGACCGCTCCGCAGGGAAGCGCCGCGCTCGAACTCGGGGCGCTGCCGCTGGACATGATCGGCGCGCTCGCGCGCCGCGCATTGCCCGACGTTCAAATTGCCGGATTCGCCTCGGGCAAGCTGCATACCACGTTTGATTGGACGGCGACGCTGCCGACCATGGCGATCGACGGCCGGCTTTTGCTCACGCGTCCGACCGTCGGCGGGAAGCTGCTCGAGGGTGACGAACTCCGCCTGACGCAGGTCGATTTGCCGCTCAAGGCGTCGCTCGTCGGTCGGCGTTTGCAAATCGATCATTTGGGCGTGGAATGCGACCTGGCCGCGGTCGAAGCCCGACTCGTGGTCGACGACTACGCCAAGTTGTTCGCCTCGGGCAACGTCACCGGTTTTCTCAACCTGCTCACGCAATGCGACGGCCAAGCGACGGCTCGCGTGAGCTTGGCAAAAATCGCTCAAGCGATGCCGCACGTCATGCGTTTGCGGGACGACGTGCAGGTGACGGGCGGCGAAGTGACGTTGGGCGTGAACAGTCGTCGCGATCAGGCCGGCGCACGTAGTTGGCAAGCCGATCTCAACGCCACGAGCCTGACCGCCGCGGCGCGCGGGCAGGCCGTCACTTGGGAGCAGCCGCTGGCGGCCGTGATTACGGCCGTCGACACGCCGACCGGCCCCGTCTTGCAGCAGGTCAACTGCCGCAGCGATTTCCTCGTGATCGAAGGGGTCAACTCGCCGGCCGAGTTTCGAATCAATGCCCAGTATTCGCTCGATCGCTTAACCGAACGGCTGGATCAATTCGTCGATCTCGTCGGTCTGCAATGTCGAGGACAAGGAACCGCGCAAGGTTCTTGGACCCGCGAACAAGCCGATCGCTTCCGTGTCGAAGGGACGGCGTCGATCAACGACTTCCAACTGCTTGCCCCCGGCTATCCGAATTGGACTGAGCGGCAATTGGTCGTCGGCGTGCGCGCCCTCGGCCGCGCCTCGGGCCTGAACATCGTCGCCTTGGACGAGGCGACTCTCGGTCTCGAATCGGCCGGCGATCAACTCACGGCGCGGCTCACCGCGCCGGTGACCGACTTCGCAAACCCGCAGGCCGTGTTGCCGCTGGCGGTCGAAGGGCGCGGCCAACTCGCGACGTGGCTCGCGCGGCTCCGTCCGTTCGTCGGCATTCCGCCGCTCGTGTCGGCCGAAGGACAAGTGCAGCTCACGGCCGTCGGCGAGATTCGCTTGCCGGAAGAGATCACGATCGCCCAATCGAAGCTGAACGCACAGCCGTTCCGCGTCGCGATGCCCGGCCTCGCGATCGACGAACCCTCGGCCGAAATGACGCTCGTGGGCCGTTACCATCCGCAGCGGATCGATATTGCAGAAGCGACGCTCAACAGCGTCGGCACGCAAGCCGCGCTGCGCAACTTTGCGTACGTGCCGGGCACGGGACCGACGCCGGAACTCCACGGCGAGTTCGGTCTGCGCGGCGACCTGGCGAAATTGTTCGTGCCGGCCACGCCTTTGGCCGGCGCTGCGCAGCCGATGCGGTTTGGCGGGCTCATCGAAGCCACTAGCAAGTTGGAACGCACCGGCGCCGTCACGGCCGTAGCTCTCGACGCAATCGTCAAGAACCTCACCGTACAACAAGGCACCGCGCAGCTTTGGAACGAGCCGCAAGTACGGTTGGTCGGCAGCGGCGTGTATGAGCCGCGGCGCGATGCCCTGGCGATCGATCGATTGGAAGTGGTCGCCGATGCGTTGCGATTGCTGCTCACGGGCAAGCTCGATCAGATCAGCACGGCCCGCGTGCTCGATTGCCGCGGCGAAGCGACGTACGATTTGGCGAAGCTCACCCCGCTGGCGCAAACGTATCTCGGCAACGGCGTTTCCTTCACGGGGCGCGAGACGCAGCAATTTCAACTTGCCGGACCGATGATCGACGTGAAACGGCCCGACGCCGTCGCTTGGCATCAGTTGCAAGGGTCGGCCAAACTCGGCTGGGAGCAGCTCAATCTCTACGGCTTTCCCGTGCCGCGTAATACGCTCGACGCCTCGCTGAACCAAGGCTACCTCCGCACATCAACGCTGGAAGTGCCCGTCGGCGGCGGACGCGTGCGTGCGGCCCCGACGTTGCGCGTAGGGCCGGAGCCGATGGAAGTACGACTCGACCCGGGTATGCTGGCCGATCACGTGACGATCACGCGCGAAATGGCGAACCAGCGTTTGCAGTACGTGATGCCGATTATGGCGGGCGTGGCGCAGGTCGGCGGGAAGTTCTCGATTCAGCTCGAAGAGTTTCGCGTGCCGATCGACAACCCGGCCGGCGGCGCGATCAGCGGCAAGCTGACGGTACACGACGTCGACGTGGGCCCGGGCTTCCTGACGCAGGAAATCGCTTCGCTCGTCAACTTGCCCGCGTCGGTGAGCCTGACGCGGGAGTCGGTCGTCGACTTCAAGATGATCGAAGGAAGGATCTATCACCAGAACTTGGAGTTCGCGTTTCCCAGCGTCGTCGTGAAGACGATGGGTTCGGTCGGCGTCGCCGATCAATCGCTCGCGCTGATGGCCGAGGTGCCGATTCCTTCCAGCATCTTGGCGGGGACGCCGATCGCGCAATCGGCCTTGGCCGGGCAGGTGATTCGCGTGCCGATCACCGGCACGTTGCAGAAGCCGACGCTCGACCGCGAGGCCTTCCGCTTGGCGACCGCGCAGTTTCTGCAAGCCGCGGCGCAAGGGGCGCTGCAACAATCGCTGCAGCAAGCGCTCGGCGGCGGCCCGAATGCGGTGCCCAACGCCGTATCGCAAGGACAAAACGCCGCGCAGAGCATGCTCTCGCGCGGACAGAATGCCGCCCAAAGCGCACTGGATAAAAGCAGCAACGCGGCCCAAAACGCGCTCAACCGCGGACAAGACGCGCTGAATCGCGGGCTGAACAAACTGCTCGGCCCGGGCGCCGCGGCCCCGACGGCGACCGAGAATCGGTAGGTTCTTGAACTTCGAGCCTTGGAATTTCACCACGGAGGCACGGAGGTCACCGAGAAGAGTTGGAAACCGCAGATGGACGCAGATGCACGCAGATCAGAGATTGAGAGATAAGATCAGAAAGGCAGTTGCCTGAATTAGGAAGTCGCCGCTCTTTTTCCGTGTTCATCTGCGGTTCCATTTCCTTTTCTGTGTTCTCCTTCTCCGTGACCTCCGTGCCTCCGTGGTGAAACTATTCCTCAGGCGCGGTACACTGGCAGGCATGAAGCTCGTCATGCTCGGCACCACCGGCTATCACCCCAACGACCTGCGCGACACGGCCTGTTACATGCTGCCGGAAGTCGGCGTCGTGCTCGATGCGGGAACCGGGATGCAGCGACTGCGCGGCAACTTGGCGACCGACGAGCTCGACATCTTTCTCTCCCACACGCATTTGGATCACGTCGTCGGGCTGACGTTTCTGCTCGGCGCGCTGTACGACCAACCGATGCGCCGCGTGACGGTGCATGGTGAAGCGGAGAAACTGGCCGCGGTGCGCGAGCACTTGTTTCATCCGACGCTCTTTCCGGTGGCCCCTCAGTTTGAATTGCGTCCGCTCGCAGGGCCGGTCACCGTCGCCGGCGGCGGCAAGGTGACGTACTTTCCCGTCGAACATCCGGGCGGCGCGGTGGGCTACCGCATCGATTGGCCGAGTCGTTCGCTGGCCTACGTCACCGACACGACGGCCGGACCCGACGCGGGCTACATCGAGCGGATCCGCGGCGTGGACCTGCTGCTGCACGAATGCAATTTCAGCGACGCCGTGGCGAGCGATTTCGCAGCCAAGACCGGACACAGCCAAACGACTCCCGTCGCCAACTTGGCCCGCGCGGCAGGCGTCGGCCGACTGGTACTCACGCACCTGGATTCGTCAGTCAATGCCGTCGACCCGGTCGGACTGGCCACGGCCCGCAAGATTTTTCCGAACACGGAACTCGCCGAGGACGGGAAGACGGTGGAGTTTTAGAGCGACTCACGTCTAGCCCGATTGCAGAAACTCGAAGCCGTGGTCATCGACCTCGAGCAAGATCGTTTTCGTCTTCGCGTCGATCTTGAGTACGTTGCCGATGACAAGATAGTCGATCCAAACCGCTCCAACTAAGCGCGGCATTCGGCGTCGGCTTTGCTTATCGACAAAGTGAAGAGTTACTTCGTTCTCGCCGCCGAGTGCATTCTCATCTTTGCCGCTCGGCCAGCGAGCCAGCACCGCAACGGTCATTCCGGCGTACGGCTTAAGTAGCTCATCTTTCTTGTCCGAATTGGGTCGGCTAAGCACTTCGATGACGGCGCGCCCCAATCGAAATTCTTTGAGCCGATGGAGGCTTTCGGCAATTCTTTCGGCTCTATCTTGCGGGCCGTCACTCTCAGGCGGCGATGCTGCGGCGATCACTAATGATGCGACGAGTAGTGATGTAAGCATATTCACGCTCGGATCGGCTTTGGGACTTCGTTGCCTACGCTCTTCCCTCCTCCAATAAACAAGCCGGCCGCGGATGGGAGGTCCGCGGCCGGCGTTAAATCACGGTATCAAACTACCTGACAGACAACTGCCTTCAAAGACTAGGCGAACAGTTCCTTGATGACCTTGCCGCTGTTGGCAATCTTCATCGGGCGGTTGTTCTTGCTGGTGTAGGTGGTTTCCAGCGAGATGCCGAGGCCCTTCAGGACCGACGCCATCAAGTCTTCCGACTTGATCGGGTCGACGCCGTCGGCGACGGCCGTGCCGTCTTCATTCGTGGCGCCCACGGCTTGTCCGCCCTTCATGCCGCCGCCTGCGACGACGGTCGACCAGCAACGAGCCCAGTGATCGCGACCGGCGCGAGCGTTAATACGCGGCGTACGGCCGAAATCGCCCATCCACACCACGGCGGTGTCTTCGAGCATGCCCCGTTGGCTGAGGTCTTCGATGAGAGCGCTCATGCCCTGATCGAGCACCGGCAGGAGCGTGTCCTTCAAGGTCGTGTGGGTGTTCTGGTGCAAGTCCCAGCCGCCCATTTCGACTTCGACGAACGGCACGCCCCGCTCGACCAAACGGCGAGCGATCAAGCAGCTACGACCGAAGGTCGTGTTGCGGCGGGCCATGCCGGCACCGGCGGCGGCGGCGCCCGGAACGGCAACGCCGTAGCGTTCCTTCACGGCGGCGGCTTCGTCGTCGATCTTAAAGGCCTTCATTTGATCGCTGGTCATGAGGGCGACCGTGCGATCGATCACCTTCTTGTGCTCGATCGGAGCTTCCCCGCGAGCCGAGGCGGCAAAGCCCCCTTCGATTTCGCCGAGCAAGCGGAGCCGCTGCGCCAAGCGCGGGGCTTCCATGTTCATGTTCAGGTTGCGGACGTCGCCGTTGGCGTCGACCACGAACGGAGCGTAGCTCATGCCCAAGAAGCCCGGGCCGTAGCTGGCGCCGCCGACCGAGACGAACGGCGGGATGTCGACTTCCGGGTTACCGCATTCCTTGGCGATGACGGCGCCGTAGCTCGGATGCTCGACGCTCGGGTTCGGCACGTAGCCGGTGTGCATGTAGTAACGGCCGCGATTGTGATCGGCTTCGCGGGTGCTCATCGAGCGAAGAATCGCCGTGTGATGCATTTGCTTGGCCATCATCGGCATGTGTTCGCTGATCTGCACGCCCGGGGCCGAGGTGTCGATCGGCTTGAAGGGACCGCCCGTCGGGGCGCCCGGCTTGAGGTCCCAGATGTCGATCGTCGGAGGCCCGGCGTTCATGAACAACATGATGCAGGCTTTCTTCCGCTTCTGCATATCCTTGGCGTTGGCGCGCAAGGCACTGGTGAACGACGCGGCGACCGGCGCCGTGAGCGCGGCCGAGGCGGCCAAGTGCGACATGAAGTGACGACGATTCATGGACATTTCAAAAATCTCCCAATACTGAATAACGACCGTGATCTAACCGTGATTCGTAACCGATTCCGACGCTCGCCGAGCCTTCCCAAGACCGGGCGAGTCGGTCGCACGGCGGAAGCAGGAGCCTCCGACGAGCGACCCGCAAACTCAGACTTAGTGATTGAAAATAAACTCGTTCGAATTCAAGAGCGCCCAGAACACGTCTTGCAGGACGTCTTGCGCGCTCTTGCCTTGCGACGCCATGGCCAGCGCCAGTTCGCGACTGCTCGGCTTGCGCGAGAGGGTCGCTTGATACAGGTAACTGACCTTTTCCGGCATCGCCATGTTGCTCGCGGCCAACTGGCTCATGAAGTTGCTCGCCAGCGCGGTCTTCGTGAGGTCGCCGTTCATGAGCATCAGCACTTGCGGAATCGTGCCGTCAAACGTCGTGGCCTCGTCCCCTTCGTCGTTGCCGAACGTGACGGTGAACTGCTGCAGCCACATGCTCTTCTTGGCCGCTTGCTCGTCCGGGTCGCCTTCCGCCGCCTTCGTGGCCGCGAGGAGCGATTCGTAAAGTTCTTCGGCCTGCATTTGGCGAATGTAGAAGTGCGAGAACAGCGGCTTCTCGCCCAGCGAAGGATCGTCCTTCTTATTGCGCGGCGTGCTCTTGCTCGACAGCGAATAGGCTTCGCTGAGCGTGATCCACTTGATGACGTCCTTCACGTTGTGGCCGCGGGCCGAGAACTCTTGACCCAGGCGATCCAGCAGTTCCGGGTGCGTCACGGGATTGTGCGGGCCCATGTCGTCGACCGGCTTCGTGAAGCCGTAGCCGAGGAAGTGGCCCCACATCCGATTGACGAACGCCTTGCCGAAGTTTTCGTGCTTCACGATCATCTTCGCCAATTCGGCGCGACGATCGACTTCGTTGACGTAGCCGCTGGAGTTGATCTTGGTGCCGTCGACGAACGTCGGGTAGGCGACGCGAAGTTCGCCGTTGCGAAGTTCGTAGTAAATTTCGGCTTCCTTCGGATTCGAACCTTCGCCGGCGAAGTCTTCGTTGTCGAGCGTCACGTATTCGACGCTTTGGCCGTTGCGATTTTCCACCGACTTCGTTTGACGGAAGAAGGCGTTCAGGCCCCAGAATTGGTCCTGCTTCCAATCGTTAAACGGATGGTTGTGGCATTGCGTGCATTGCACTTGGATGCCGAGGAAGTACTTGGCCGTCTTGGCCGTGGCTTCCGAGGCGTTTTCGGCGAGCTTGTTCACGAGGAAGTTCGTCGCCCCGTTGAATTGCGGGGAGCCGGGCGAGGTGGTGCCCGTGGCGCCGACGATTTCTTCGACGATCTTGTCCCACGATTTGTTGCGGAGGAACGAGCCGCGGAGGTAGGCCTGCATGCCGTCGCGGTTGACGAGTTCGCGATTGGCGCGTTGGGCCGGCGGACGACCGACGAACAGAATCGAGTACTTGCTCGCCCAGTGGCGGGCGTATTCTTCTAGATACTTGTCGGCCGCGGCTTGGTCCTTCGGGTTGCTCGAGAGGGTCTCGCCCATGAGCATCGAGACGAGCTTCAGACGCTTATCCGGACCGCCCGACTTGAGGTAGGCGTCGAGTTCTTCGACGGTCGGCAACCGGCCGATGACGTCGAGATAAACGCGGCGGCACCATTCGTTGTCGGTGGCGGCCGGCGAAGCGCCGATGCCCCCTTCTTGCCAGCCTTTGCGAATTTGTTCGTTGATGAATTTGACGATGTCTTGATCATTGACTTCGGTCGACGCGCTGCGCGGCAGCGTACGCGTAGCCGACGTCGCATCGCTCGCGGCCGCGATCTCCGCGGCGGTCGACGAAGCGTGAGGTTGCAGGAGCGCGATGGCGCATGCGCCCGTGCCCACTAGCGTGCAACAAATTCCTTGAAACCACTTGGTCATACTCGACCGTGCCTTTCCGAAGACGGACCTAACGACGACGACCTAACACAGATGATGCGACAACTACCGATGACAACTCGCGTGGTTCATCCGACGATCTCAGATCTCATCCGCCAAGCGAACTCACTTCAGGTTTCTCGCGTAAGCAAAGCACCTGAGCGATCGCTAAAAAATCCCCTCCAACGAACCAGCCGCAATTCGCCAATCGTTCATGGTAGAAATCGGTGGGCTGAAGTCAACAAAATCCTTTGATTTCAACGACTTTCGCACACTTCTGACAATCCCGATTCACCACCAAAAACTACGCAATCCGACTCTTCTTATCGGCAGCCCTCGGCGGGTCGGGCCACCCCTCTGTGTTGCATAATGATACACGTGTATCGTTTTGCAGCGTTGCGTTTTGCAACGGGAGGGTCGAAAGCTCGTGCCTCTTACAAGCTTCCGACCCACCCCGGTGCCCCTTGCTTCCGACAAAACCACTCGGCGGCTCACTGCGGAGAGCTACGCCGAAACGAGCCTTTTTGCCGGAAACCAGCCGCTTTTGAGCCGTCTCTGGCAAGACGACCTACGGGCGACCGATGCCTCTGAGCAAACGCCTCGATCGTGAAATCGAGGTTGCCACCGCCCTCTGTTCCGGGGGCGGTGGCGACTCCATATAGGCAAGCGCCGTGCCAAAGTGAGAAATCGGTCGAGTAGTCCCAAGTGTCCGGCCATTTGTTCGCCAAAGCATGTGCCCCGGCGGATGCCATCAGGAGTGAAGTGCCCGCGACGTCGGCGTCACAGCCCCAGCAATCCGGTTCGCACTTCCATGCCCGTCGTGCGGCCGTCGCTATAGGTGAAGTTCACGATCCAGCGGTGCGAGACGAGCAATGTTTCCGCGTCGGTGCGCGTGCAGCGCAGATAATCCTGGTTCGCGGTCGTGTTATAGCCGAAAGAGCAATCGAACCCTTCGGCTGCCATAATCGCTTCCGCTTGGGCAAGCGAACTGCCCAACGGAACCAAGCGGGCGACGGCCGTTCGCATGGCGGCCTCGTCCGTAATCCCGGCCGTCATGTTCGCCGCGCCCGCCGCCGCGGGCGCCGCTTCGGCGAGGTGCTTCCCCTTCGGATTCGGACTACGCCAAGCGCCTGAGCACCCTACGCCGCCGCTGAGCACCAACAGACCGAGGGCCGTGATCGCAAATCGCAAACTCCGCATCCTTCCAACCTCTCTCACCGCACTCGCCTAACGCCCGGGCTGCGGCGCTTACGCCGCGGCCTCGCTGAATTGAATCTCGTGGAGCCGGCGATAGAAATCGCAGCGGCCCAAAAGTTCCGCGTGCGTGCCGACGTCGAGCACCCGACCGGCGTTCATCACCACGATCCGATCCGCCAACGCGAGCGTCGAGAGCCGGTGCGTGATGATGACGGCCGTGCGGTTGCGCACGAATTGTTCGAGCACGCGATGAATGACTTGTTCGCTTTCCAGATCGACTTGGCTCGTGGCCTCGTCGAGAATCAGAATCGCCGGATCGCGCAGGATGGCCCGCGCCAGGGCGATGCGTTGGCGCTGGCCGCCGGAGAGCTTGCTGCCGCGCTGCCCGACCACGGTCTCGTAACCGTGTTCGAGTTTGTCTTCGATGAAGCGATGGGCGTGCGCCTGCTGGGCCGCGGCGATCACTTGTTCGCGCACGGCGTGCGGCGAGCCGTACTTGATGTTGTTGAAGACCGTGTCGTCGAAGAGCAGCGTCTCTTGGGTGACGATGCCGATCTGAGCGCGCAGCTCGCGCAGCCGGACGTCGCGCAGGTCGACGCCGTCGAGCAAGACGCGCCCCGCGACGGGATCGGAGAAGCGCGGAATCAGGTTGGCCAACGTGCTCTTGCCGCAGCCGTTCGGGCCGACGATCGCGATCGTCTCGCCGGCATGGATGGTGAGCGAAACCCCTTCGAGCACCGGCTGCTCGGGCGTGTAGCGGAAGGCGACGTTCTCAAACACCAGGTCCCGCGCGTGCCGCGGCAGCGCCACCGGATTACGCGGGTTGACGACGGTCGGCTTGCGATCGAGCAGTTGATAGATGCGGTCGGCCGCCGCCGCGCCGCGCTGCAGCCGGCTAAACACTTCCGAAAGCTTTCGCGCCGGATCGGTCGTGCCGGCGAGCATGCCGTAGAATACGAACATCATGCTCAGAGTGATCGGTTCGGCCGAGAGGCGAATGAACCAAATGTGCGTCGTTTGGTTGAGCACCAAGTAGGCTCCGGCCAGCATCGCCACGCTGATCGTGCCGATGCCCAGCACTTCGGTCAGCGGGCGCGTCAGCGCGTCGTAGCGCCCGATGCGCATCGACTTTTTGTAGTACTCTTTGTTGCTTTGGTGAAAGCGTCGGCGTTCGTGGCGCTCCATCGTGAACGCCTTCACCACCTTCACGCCTTGGAAGGTTTCGTCGAGGATTTCGTACATCTCCGACATCTCTTCCATCAGCTTGCGGTTGGCGCGCTTCAGCGCCTTGGCGAGCCAGCGAATCATCAGCGCCGCCGGCGGCGCGAGAATCAGCGAAAACAGCAGCAGCCGCCAGCTCACGAGCGCGGCGCCCGCCAAACAGGCGAACATCTTGAGCGGCTCGCGGACGAGCTTGCCGAAGAATTCGCTATGGGCCGAGAGCAGGTTTTCCATGTCGTAGGTAAACCGGCTCATCAGTTCGCCGGTGCCGTCGGCCGTGAAGCGGCCGAGATCGCAGCGCAGCGAACGGCGAAAGAACTCTTTGCGCAGGTCCATCACCGCGAGCTGCGAAAGCCGCGTGACGAGAATCTGGTTGAACACCAGAAACACGCTCTTGATCATCGTGCCGACGATCAACGCCCCGATCACGAGCACGAGCGTGCCGAACGGCGAAAAGTTCAGATAGGGCGCGACGACGTTCGCGTCGAGCCATTCAAACGTATGCAGCAGCGAGAGTTGGGCGTCGCGATGTACGGCCAGCGCGCGGCGGGCGGAAGGGTCGGCGTCGGGCCCCAGGGCGGCGAGTTCGGCTTCGTCGTGGGCCGCCCTCTCGCGATAGTGGGCCGTCTGCTTGGCCGACCAATCGCGAAGCGTTTCCCCCTTCAGCGACACTTCGACCAACGGGTAGACGGCCCCGATATTGCCGCCCCACAGCACGGCGACGGCCAAAGCGCACAGCACCGACCCGACCAAGGTCCAACGATAGCGTAGCGCGAGCTTCAGCGATCGAACGAAGCTGTTCATCCGTGACGACTTCCCGCGTGCGGTGGCTCTCATCCTGAGAGGGTGTCGAACTGCCTATCGGCGGCGCCAGGCGGTCGATAGGCCGGGGTTTGTAGCAAAACCCCGCCCCCCGTCCAACCCCGAAGATGCCGGCAGCCGGCATTGCCGGCGGTTGAGGCTATCGAATGATCGGCGCAATTAGTCGTCATCGTTCGCGGGGAGTCGAACCACCGGCAACGCGCGATCCGTAGTTTTGTCACGTGCCGTAAGCAAAAAGTATTCGGCGAGGTCGAGCTGAAAGGTCACGACGACGTACCGTCGGCCGCCCGGAGCGGGAGGTATCTCTCGAATCTGCCAGCGTCCGAGCGCTTTGTTGTCGGCAACTTTCTCCGAATCGCCTTGGAACACACGGAGCGTAATCTGATCCTGATCGTCGTCGGCGGTTGCGATCGTTTGTTTCGTGTGCGTCGGAAGCGTGGCCCCTTTCTTGATAATGGGCGCAAACGCGCCTCCGAGCGTTTCAATACCGATGGAATGCTTTGCTACGGCAGGATCGGAGGCACCTGCGACGTGATTCGACGAGCCAAAGACAAACAAGCTGCCGAGCAGAAGACACGCGATGTTTCGAATGTTCATGGCGACCGTTATCGCAACGAATGGGGGGCTTCGCAAAATCTATTTCGGTGCAACCGGCGGAGCCTCGCAGCGATTAGCCGGCGGTCGAGACCTCACAATCGGAGGACTCGGCCGCACATGCCGACGCTGAAGCGTGCGGCAAGAGGCGATGTTCCGCCAAATATTCTACTCGGCGAGGCTCTCAACAGATAAGAAACGCAAACGGTGCGCCGTTGCCTGAGCATTCGACGAAATGATTGCGCTGACGAGAGGTAAACTCGACGATTGAACAAGCAATGTTGCGAATGTTCAGGAGTAAAATGATTGCGACAGATTCGGTGCGTTGTAAAACCGATTTCGGTGCAATCCGCTTTCTAGGGCCCCCTCCATGCTCGGTCGCATCAGTCCATTCTGCTTCGCACTACTCTGCGTTATCATCACCGTGCCGCTTGGATGCAGTCCGAAAAAAGCTGCGAACGCGATTCCGTCGTCAGCACTGGCGATACTTGAGAACGCCGAACGATTGGAAGTGTTTTCGATCGATCCGCCGATGCATTTCGCCGTCGATCCCAATCCGTCCCCCGTCTGCTCGAAGTTTGAGCCGTTTCACGGCTATCGCGTTTTGGGAAGCGTCGCGGTAGTCGATAAGAACGTTCGTGTCGAGTTGGCGGCATTGTTAGAGAAGGCAGCCGATGATAACCAAGGAATGGTTGCCGCCTGTTTTAACCCGAGGCACGGCATACGCGCAATACAAGGCGGCCAAGTCGCAGACTTTGTAATTTGTTTTGAATGCCTGAGCGCAAGCTGTTGCGTCAATGACGAGCCTGCCGAGAAGTTCCTTATCTCATCGTCTCCGCAGCCGAGTTTCGACAAGTTACTTAAGGATGCCGGCGTGGCACTGGCGGAGAAAGCTCACTGATCACCGCGCAACGGGATCGAAAACGTCGTCAACTCACCGCGACGCAGCGCGTCGACTCTCGGGGGCGAATCCCAAGAGCTGTCGCTGGTTGACCGGAATATCGAGCGGGAAAAGTGGGATGATGATGGCGTTCGCCCAGGGTGTGCCGCAGTACCCTCGATATTGTTTCACGTAGATCATTGAGAAGTCGCCATAAGGCGCCGGTTCGACGTCGACGCGGTTGCCGGATTCCGCGATGAGTTCGCTCAACGAAGGTTTTATGTCCGAGAACGTGAACCGTCGGCCATCGGCGAGTTCGAGCGTGTCGCCTTCGACATTTACGACTTGCAAGGGTGCCAAGAGCGGGTCGTTATCCACGGAGCGCGGATAGCTGATGCCGATGACTCCCGCCATCAGTGCGAGCCAAATGAGGCCGAAAAAGAGCACGGTACCCAACAGAGCGACGACGTAGCGCATAGCGACCTCGCAGCAGGAGGTCCCTTGCCCTCGACTCGCGGCCCAATGAGTCGTGTGGACCTGCCTGCCATTCTACCGACCGGCCGGCCAAAAATCCCGGTCGGCCAAATTCGCAGCCGGCCAAAAACCGCCTGGCCAAATTTGCTCTGGAAAGTGGGCCGGCACATTCGGGATACTGACTCCTGAAATCGCATTCGACCTCTGCTGCTTGGCAGTACGTCGAAGCGTTCGTCTGCGGAGGAAGGTGCTCGTTCGACGCTGTCGCG
>CAZWDN010000108.1:0-14278 GCA_964633125.1 uncultured Pirellula sp.
CCAGCATGACGTCGGAGTAATGCAACCCCGGCTGCTTGGCCATCGACGACAAGAAGTTGACGACAGCCCGCTGCGGAATCTCCACTCCCTTCGGCAGGCCCGTCGAACCGGACGTGTAGAGTACGTACGCGAGATTCTCCGGGTCCGACGACCGCGGCGGAGCGACATCACTCCCGCGTTGGATCGCCTCCCAATCATCGTCGATCATCACGACTTGGCCGCCGTACGCGGGCAACACGCCGCGTACGCTTTGTTGCGTGACGAGCACCTTGGCCTGCGAGCTTTCCAACATGTACGCCAAACGCTCGGCCGGGAAACTCGGATCGAGCGGCACATAGGCGCCGCCGGCCTTCCAAATACCGAGCAACACGGCCAGCATTCGCGGCGTGCGTTCCGTACTCACGGCAACGAGCGACTCCGGTCCGACTCCCAGGCTTTGCAAATGATGCGCGATGCGATTAGCCGCACGGTCTAAATCGCCGTACGTCAGCGTCTCCGCGTCTCCCTCGACGGCGATAAAATGCGGATTCCGAGCGGCTTGCTCTTCGAAGAGCGTCACGACGGTGGCGTCGCGGCGATAGTCCGCGGAAGTGGCGTTCCAGTCGACGGTCACGCGATGCAGTTCTTCCGGCGACAGCACCGTCAGACGCGCCACGGCCCTTTCCGGATCGGCGACGATCGAATCCAGCAACGTCACGAAACGCTCGGCCATGCGGCGCACCGTTTCGCGATCGAAGAGATCGGTGTTGTATTGGAACTGGCAGTTGATCGTGTCGCCCGCCTCCACGGCGGTGAGCAGCATGTCGAACTGGGCGTCGTGCTGATCGATCTCCAGGGCCTCGACTTCGATGCCGCTAAACGACATCGCTCCTTCGCCCTGCCCCGTCATGAACGATTGCAAGCCGCGATCGCCCGACGACTGAGCGCGCTGCAGAATGAACATCGTCTGATAGAGCGGAGTCCGACTCGGGTCGCGCGCCGGTTGCAGCTTCTCGACCAGCAGCGGCAGCGGGTAGTCTTGGTGATCGAACGCACCGAGAGTCTTGCGGCGAATCTGCTCCAAAAACGCGTTAAACGACGGATTTCCGGAAAGGTCGCCGCGAATGACGACCGGATTGATAAAGTCGCCGACGAGCGTTTGGAACTCGCGGCGGCTACGCCCCGCCGTGGCCGTGCCGACGAGCAAGTCTTGCTGGCGCGAATGGCGATAGAGCCACACGTGGTAGGCGGCCATCAACGTCATGAACATCGTCGTTCGTTGGCGCTTGCTCAATTCACGCAAGGCCTGCGTCGTCTTCTCCGAGACGGTCGCATACTCCAAGTCGCCGCGATAGGTTTGCACCGGCGGGCGCGGTCGATCGGCGGGCAAGTCGAGCGCCGGCAGCGATCCGGACAACTCGTTCTTCCAGTAGCCCCACAGCCGATCGCCCGACTTGCCGGAGACTTGCTCCGATTGCCACTTCACGAAGTCGGCGTAGTCCGTCTGCAGAGCCGGCAGCGGCGACGGCGTCCCTTCCACTTCGCTCTTGTAGAACGCCGTAAACTCCGCCACGCAAATCAGCATCGACCACATATCGGAAACGATGTGATGCAGCACGAACGTCAGGATGTGCTCTTCGTCCGAAAGGCGGAACAACAGTACGCGCAGCACGGGGCCATGTTCCAAATCGAACGGGCGATGCACCTCTTGATATTGCCGATCACGCCACTCTCGTTCGCTCATGCCCGCGATATCGAGCACTTCGAAGGCGACTTCGCCCCCTTCGTGAATGCGCTGCACCGTGCGACCTTCCGACATATGGAAGGTGACGCGGAGTTGCGGATGGCGATCGTAAAGCCGCTGCAGAGCGCGACGCATCGCATCAAGATTGAGCGGGCCGCGGAACCGCACGCTGTCGGCGATATTGTAGGCCGTGCTTAGCGGGTCGAGTTGGTAGACGAACCACATCGCCTGCTGACCGTGCGACAACGGGAATTCGCGAACGACCCGATCGCCGCGAGCGGGCACTGAAGCGACGACCGCAGTCGCCGGCGAAGCCGCCGCAACGGCAGGGGGCACATCCGCCTGCGCGGCCGGAGCCGTCGCAACCGTCGGGGCTTGTTCCGTCGCCGGCGCCGCGGCAGCTTCGGAAATCTCGCCCATCGATTCCAAGGCGTAGCCGGCCAACTGCGAGAGGCTCGGGCCTTCGAGGAACCGCGACATCGGAATCGTGATTTCCAGGCTCGATTCGATGACGTTCTTCAGTTCGATGACCATCAACGAGTCGAGGCCGAGCGAATTGAGCGGCTGCTGAACGTCGATCTTCTCGGCGTCGAGTTCCATTACGCGCGCCAACTGCGCACGGAAGTAATTCTCCAAGACCCCGTGCCGTTTGTCGGCGCCGGCGGCGAACACTTCGTTACGCAGCTTGTTATCGGCCTTGCTCTCCGATTTGCGCTCGCCGACGAGATCGAGCAGGAACGACGGCACGGTGCCGACGAACGTTCCCCCCATCTTCGCCCAATCGACGTCCATGACGCCGACGTTCGCGAGCGACGACTCCATGAGCCGTTCCAGGGTTTGCATCGCCGGCTGCGGCGGCAAAAGCCCCATGCCCATCGCCGTGAGCCGCGATTCGTCGGCATTGCGCGCGGCCATGCCGCTTTCGGCCCAGGGCCCCCAATTGATCGACAGCACAGGTAGACCGCGGCCGGCGCGATATTGCGCCGTGCCGTCGAGGAAGGCGTTGCCGGCCGCGTAGTTGCCTTGGCCGGGCGACCCGAACAAGCAGGCGATCGACGAGAAGAGAACGAAGTGGTCAAGCGGTTGGTTCAACGTCGCCCGATGCAGATTCCACGTCCCCGCGACCTTCGGCGCCAGCACGCGACGCAATTTGGCTTGGTCGAGTTGCAACAACGCCGCATCGTCCAGCAAACCGGCCGCATGAAACACTCCGCGCAGCGGCGGAGCCGAGACCAGTACGGCGTTCAATGCTTGCGTCACTTGCGCTTCGTCGGCCACGTCGGCCTTGAGCAGTTGGACGCTCACGCCTTGAGCGCGCAGGCGTTCAAGCACGTCGATCGCCGGACCTTTCGGCTCGCTACGCCCCATGAGCAGCAGATGTTTGGCGCCACGACGGGCCAGCCATTGCGCAAGTTCCAAGCCCAACGCGCCGAGGCCGCCGGTAATGAGATACGAACCGTCGGCACGGACCAGTTCTTTCGCTCGTGCGGTCGGTGTTTCGCCGGCCGCACTTTCGACGCCGCGAACCGTGACGATGACCTTGCCGGTATTCTTGCGACCTTGCATATAGCGGTACGCCCCGACGACTTCGTCGATCGGGAATACGGTCTTCGGAATCGGCTGGTAGCGTTTCGCGGCGAAATCGTCGATGAGCGCCAAGAACATCCGTTGCACGACCACGGGCTTCTGCCGCAGCATCCTGTCGAGATCGATCGCGAAGAACGACAGATTGTTGTGGAACGGATACATACCGAGCGGGCGGTTCATGTAGATATCGGTCTTGCCGATTTCCAAGAACCGACCGTAGGCCCGCAGCACGCCGAAGCTCGTCGGAATGGCTTCGCCGGGGAGCGAATTGAGGACCACGTCGATCCCTTCGCCGTTCGTGTCCGCCATGATCTGCTCGCCGAACGCGAGGCTGCGCGAATCGTAGACGTGTTGCACGCCGAGCGAGCGGAGGAACTCGCGTTTCGATTCACTGCCGGCCGTCGCGAAGATTTCCGCACCGTAGCGTTGGCAAATCTGCACGGCCGCCAGGCCGACGCCGCCGGCGCCGGCGTGAATCAATACGCGTTCGCCGGGTTGAATGCGCGCCAATTCGACGAGTCCGTAGTAGGCCGTGAGGAAGGCGATCGGAATCGTCGCCCCTTCTTCGTCGCTCAGATGAGCAGGCTTCGGCACGACGGCACGGACGTTCGTCATCGCATGGGAAGCGAAGCAGAACGGTGCGATACCAAGCACTTCGTCGCCCGGCTTGAATTGCGTGACGTTGGAGCCGACGGCGGCCACGCGTCCCGCGCACTCGATGCCCATCGGCACGACGCCCCCGCTGAGGCCGGGATATAAGCCCATCACCTTGAGAACGTCGCTGAAGTTGAGGCCGGTCGCTCCGACTTCGATTTCGACTTCATCCGGCCCCGGCGCGGCGCGCTGGAACGTGCGCAACTGCAACCGATCGAGATTACCGGTGGAAGTAAACTCGACGCGGAACGGTTCGCCGCGCGGCACCGCGAGTTTGCTCCCCTTCTTCCCTTCGTCGCGTCCGCCGACCGGTTCGAGCTTGGCATGCTGCAACCGCGGCACAAAACGCCGACCGCCGCGGAACGCCAATTGTTGTTCGGGTTGCTTGGCGCCGATTTCGGCCAACAACAGGCCTACGTTGGCGTCGATGCCGGCGGCATCCGCGGCGTAGGAATCGAGATCGATGAGCGTCGCGCCGAATTCGGGCGACTCCATCGCTATGACGCGTCCGAGGCCCCAGGTCATCGCTTGGGCGACGCTGACGCCGGCCGCCGCATCGACACCTTCGGCTTGGAAATCTTGCGCGCCGCGCGTTACGAGGTAGAGCTTCGGTTGTTCGGCCCAACGGAACTTGCCTGCCGCCTGCACGAGTTCAAGCAACCGCTCGCTGCAAAGAGCCTGCTCGCGCGCCAGCGTCTCGCCGGTCAGCGCATCGCCGGATGCGGCGTCGACCGGCCACAGATAGACGATGCCGCGACATTGCGGACGCTCGCCCGGGAAACGCGCGGCGAGGGCCTTGCGCAGAGCGTCGGGGTCGCCGGCCGGAAGCATGTCGGGCGTGATCACGATCGGCTTCTGGCTTAGCATCGTCAGCCGCTCGGCCAAACGAGCGCCGACCCCTCGGCCATCGCTCAAGATCAGCCAGTCGCCGCCGCGCACTTGAATGTTCTTCACGGCGTCGGCCGGCGCCATCGGCAAATCGGCGGTACGCCACGCGGTGTCGTAGAGCCAGCCGCTCGTCACGTCGGCTTCTTCCGCTCGACGACCGATCTTGCGCAACTGGAGGCCGATTACTTCGAGGACCGGCTCCCCTTGCTCGGTAAGCAAGACGACGTCGCCGGTCACGTTTTCGTGCTTCGGATCGTCGATGCCGCCGGTCAGGCGCGAATAGCCGTAGAGCTTCCCTTCCGCCTTACGGAAGACGCGAATGCTCTCGGCCCCCATGGGCAAATAGCTTTCGCCGCTGCCGGCCGGGGCCCAGTCGTCGGGCACCGAAGCGCCGACGACGTGAAAGCAGCCGTCGAGGAGCGCGGGATGCACGCGATATGCGGCCGAGCCTGCGCGAACCGGTTCGGGAATCGCCAACTCGGCGACCGCTTCGCCGAGCTTGCGCCACACCTGGCGCAACGATTGAAACGCCGGGCCGTACTCGAGGCTGCGCGCCTTGTAGCGGCGATAGCATTCCGCTTGATCGAGATATTCACCGAGCGTCGGCGCGATCTCCAGCACCGGTTTCGGCGGCGCGAACGACGGGCCGTCGTTCGCAGAGGCGCGGCGCAGCGTACCGCCGGCGTGCAACGCCCAGCCCGACTTCGGGTCGGCGCCCGGCGGAAGCTGGAATACCTGATACGACGCGTGGCCCGCCACTTCCGGCGAAACGACGACTTGCAAGGCGTGCGTCTTCGCATCGGACAGGAACAACGCCTGCTGGAAGCCGACCTTTTCAACGACGTGCGCGCCGGCGCCGAACAATTCGTCGGCGGCTTCGAGGCCGAGTTCCAAGTAGGCGGCGCCCGGCACGACGAGCGAGCCTTGCACGACGTGGTCGCGCAAATACGGAAAGCGTTTGACGCTGAGTTCGCCGAGGAACTGCGCCATCGCCAAGGCCGACGGCACGCGGTTGCCCAGCAGCGGCTGCTTCGTCTCGCCGCCGGCGGGCGCAATGATCGACGTCGTCGCCGACTCCTTCGACTCGGCAACGTCACCTTCCTTTTCGCCGTGGATCCAAAACCGGCTCCGTTCAAACGGATACGTCGGCAGCGCGACGCGCGAGCGGCGGTAATCGCGATCGAATCCGCGCCAATCGATCTGTACGCCGCGTACGTGGAGCGAAGCGAGCGCAGCGAGAATCGTCTTCCAATCGTCTTGACCGCGGCGCAGCGAAGAGAGCCAGAGGCCTTTGTTATCCGGCAGGCATTTCCGCCCCATCCCGGTGAGAATCGGAGCCGGACCGACCTCGATAAAGATCTCGCAACCGGTGTCGGCCATGGCCTTCACGCCGGAAGCGAAGCGCACGCAACCGCGCACGTGGTTGCGCCAGTATTTCGCATTCGGCTTGTCGCCGTCGGCGAACATCTTGCCGGTGACGTTCGACACCATGCCCACTTGCGGCACGTGATAAACGATGCCTTGAGCAAACTGCTCGAACCCGTCGAGCATCGGATTCAAGTGCGCCGAGTGGAACGCGTGCGAGACCGTGAGCTGTTGGCACATGACGCCGTCGGACTGGAAACGCGTCATGACTTCATGCACGGCGTCTTCGTCGCCGGAAATGACGATCTGCTCCGGCGCGTTCACCGCCGCGATCGAAAGCCGCTCGCCGTACGAGTCGATCGCTTCCAATACGCGATCTTCCGTCGTGATGATTGCGGCCATCGTGCCGCGCGCGGGCAACGCCTGGATGCGCTTTCCCCGCTCGGCGATGAGCTTCAAACCGTCTTCCAGCGTCATTACGCCGGCGATCACCGCCGCCGGGAATTCGCCCACGCTGTGCCCCATCACGACGTCGGGACGCAAGCCCCAGGATTCCCACAGTCGGGCCGTCGCGTATTCGATGGAGAACAAAGCGGGCTGCGTATAGGCGGTCTGGTCGATCGTCGACGGCTCAACCGTGACGTCGTACAGCACCGAAGTCAGCGGACGCTGCAAGAGCGGGCGCAGGATTTGATCGCAATCGTCCAGCGCGCGGCGAAACACCGGCTGCGTTTCGTAGAGCCCGCGCCCCATGCCGACGTATTGCGAACCTTGGCCCGTGAAGAGGTAACCGATCTTCGGTCGCACGCCGCGGCGTGCCGTACCGACGGCGGCGCCGGCGAGCTTCCCGGTGTCGGCGAACTGTTTCAATTGTTCGGCGAGTTTGGCCGTCGATTCGCACACGACGGCAAATCGTTCGCCCAGGTGAGCGCGTCCGGTGGTGAGCGTATGACAAACGTCGGCAATCGGCAGTTCCGGATGACGCACGAGGTGGTCGGCATGCATGCCCGCCAGAGTCTTCAGCGCGTCGGCGCTGTTGGCCGAAAGCACCGCCAGTTGCGTCGGGCGCTCGAACGCCGGCTTCGCGTCGATCACGCGGGTCGGCCAGGCTTCGACGACCGCATGCGCATTTGTGCCGCCGAAGCCGAAGCCGCTGATGCCCGCAATGCGCGGGCGGTCGCCGATTTCCCACGGCGTGAGTTCGGTCGGGATTTTCAGCGTCAGACCGTTGGCCTGAATATTCGGATTGAGCTCTTGGAAGTTCCGCTGCGGCGGAATCTGGCCGTGTTGCATCATCAGCAACACTTTGATCAGGCTGGCCGCGCCGGATGCGGTTTCCAAGTGCCCGATGTTGCCCTTTACCGACGCCATGTAACAGGCGGGAGCATCGGAGCCGCGATTGCCGAGCACGCCGTTGAGCGCCGAGACTTCGATCGGGTCGCCGAGCGGCGTACCCGTGCCGTGGGCCTCGACGTAGGAAACCTGCTCCGGTTTTACGCGCGCTTGCGCAAGCGCCTTCCGCACGCATTCCATCTGCGACGGACCGTTCGGCGCCGTCATGCCGGACGTCTTGCCGTCCTGATTACAGGCGGTCGAACGAATGACGCCGAGAATATTGTCGCCGTCGTTGATCGCATCGCTCAGCCGCTTCAGCAACACCACGCCGCAACCTTCGCCGCGCACGTAGCCGTTGGCGCTCGCATCGAACGGTTTGCAGCGGCCGTCAGGGGAGAGCATGCGCGCCTTCGAGAAGGCGACCGTCGTTTCCGGCGAGAGAATTACGTTGACGCCGCCCATGAGCGACATGTCGCAATCGCGATTGCGCAAGCTCTGCACGGCGTAGTGCAGCGCCACGAGCGCCGACGAACAGGCCGTATCGACGGCGAGGCTCGGCCCGTGGAGATCGAAGATGTACGAAAGCCGATTCGCCGCGATGCTCAGCGCGTTGCCGGTGCCGCAGTAGGCGTCGACGTGCTCCAGATAGTTGTCGAGACCGCGATAGACCTGCATGTAGTCGGTGCCGCCGATGCCGACGAAGACGCCGGTCTTGGAGCCCGCGACCCGTTCAGACGACAGCCCGGCGTTTTCAAACGCCTCCCACGTGCATTCCAAGAGGAGCCGCTGTTGCGGATCCATGCGCGACGCTTCGCGCGGGGTAATGCCGAACGCGCGCGGATCGAAGCGATCGATGTCTTCCAAGAAACCGCCGCGACGGGTGACGATTTTTCCCGGCGCATCGACATTGGGGTCGTAGAATTCCTCGACGTTCCAGCGATCGGCGGGAATCTCGCGAACCCCTTCGCGACCTTCGGAAATCAGGCTCCAGTATTCCTCGATGTTTTTTGCGCCGGGGAATCGACAGGCCATGCCCACCACGGCGATCGGCTCGGCTTCCAGCGTCGGCTCAAAGCCGGTTTCTTCCTGGGCTCCGTCGGAATCAGTCGACAGGTATTTGGCCAGCGCTTCCGTCGTCGGATAGTCCCAAGCGAGCGTCGGCTGCAGCGATCGTTGTAGATACGTTTCCAGGTCGCCGATTAGGCTGACCATTTGCACGGAGTCGAGCCCGTAGCTCGTAAACGGCTGCCGTACGTCGAAATCGGAAGGAAGAATCTTGAGCTTCGCGGAAAGCTCCTCGGCGAGCCAGCGCTCAATCTCTTCCGCGGTGCGCCGGACGGGGCGCACGCCGGGGCGCGCCAGCGGGTCGCGATTGGTGCGAACTTCCGCATCATCCTGCTCCGCGTCGAGATCGTCGTCCTGCACGATCGCCGCGGCATCCGGATTGAGCACCTTTTGCAGCGAGAGTTGCAGCAAGTCGACGTAGCCGTTTTGCACGCTGCGCAACGTCGCGTCGAAGTAGCGTTGATACTTCTCAAAGACTTCGTGCCCGTACTTCCGCGTGATCAGATCTTTATTGCCGCGAAGATTCGCGAGCCAGGCCTGGAGCGTCTTCTGGTAGTCGGAGCCGGTCGAGCGCCATTCGGCGACTTCGTAAAGTCCCTTAGCGGCTTCGAGCAGTTCGTCCTGAAAAGGCAGCGACGAGCCGGGGAACATTTTGGCGATGAACGCCATGTCGGCTTGGGTCTGAATCGTATCGGCCCGCTTCACGGCAACGACCGTTTGAATGCCGAGAAACGCCGAGTCGGTGCTGATTTCGTAGCACTTCTGCAGGAAACGGCGGTAGACCTCTTTGTGTTTGCCTTGCGCGCGCACGGCCAGCGGTACAAAGTGCTCGAGCGCGTCGATGCACACGACGGCGTCGACCTTCTGCTCCGGCTGGAATTCGCGCCACGACGCCATGCGCACCGCGGCCTTGTCCGAAGCTTTACGGTTAGCGAAGTCGAACTGCGCGCGGCTCGTGGTGAGGCCGGTCACTTGCGTCACGCCGAGTTTGTCGGCGGCGTAGCGGATCATGCCTCCCCAACCGCAACCGATGTCGACGATGCGGTCGCCGCGCTCGACGCGGGCCAATTGCGACATGCGGCGGAGCTTATTCTCTTGCGCCTGTTGCAAATTGTCGGCGCGATCCCACATGCCGGCGCTGTCGGCCAGAAACTCGCCGTCGAGAATCAGACGGAAGAAGCCTTCATCGAGTTCCGCTTCGAGTTCCGCACCCGCGCTGCGATGGCTTGCGGCGAACCGCGGAGAGGCGGGCGCCTCGGGCTTCGCCGCCGCTTCCGCTTTCGCGGCCGAGCCGTTGATGCCGTGCTCGCCGTGGGCATGCGCATGGTCGCCGTTGGTCGCGGGCGCGGCGGCCGGCGGCGGCGTGAATTCGTCCGCTTCGTCTTCCTTGGCGTTCAGCGCGGCGCCGTATTTGTAGGCCGCCATCACGCCGGTGAGCTTACCTTCCAGATACAGAGCCTTCGTTGCACGGCGCTGAATCTTGCCGCTCGACGTCTTCGGAATCTGCCCCGGCTTGAGCAGCACGATCGAGTCGAGTTGCAGTTCGTGATCGTTCGCCACGGCGTTGCGCATCGCGGTAAACGTCGCTTCCGGAGCGTCGCAGTGGCGCACGTTCAGTTCATGCACGATGACGAGCTTTTCCGTCGCGTCTTGTTCGATCGAGAACGCCGCACCCGCGCCGAGTGCAAGCGTCGCATCGGCCTTTTGCACCGAATGCTCGATGTCCTGCGGGTAATGGTTGCTGCCGCGGATGATGATCAGGTCTTTGATACGACCGGTGACGAAAAGCTCGCCGTCGTAAAAGAACCCGAGGTCGCCCGTGCGCAGAAACGGCCCCTCGCCGTCGGGCAGATACGCGCCGAACGTGTCGCGCGTTTGCTCGGCCATCTTCCAATAGCCGGCCGCCACGCTCGGGCCTTGCACCCAAACTTCGCCGATGACGTCGGCCGCCGCGTGCTGCTGCGATTCGGGATCGACGATCACGACCCGTTGGCCGCCGGCCACCGCGCCGTTGCCGACCAGCGGCCGCGCGTCGGGCGCATCGTTAGCGACCTTTACGACGCGATGCTGCTCGAGCGCCGTCGCCTGAAAGCTCACATGCACGGGCGGGCGATCGGGGCGGCCGCCGGTGACCATCAACGTCGATTCGGCGAGGCCGTAGCAAGGATAGAACGCTTCGCGGCGGAAGCCGCAAGGCCCGAACGCTTCCGTGAAGCGCTCGAGCGTTTCATGTCGCACCGGTTCGGCGCCGCAAAAAGCCACTTCCCAGCAGCTCAAATCCAACTGCGCGCGTTGCTCCGGCGTGATGCGGTCGACGCACAAATCGTACGCGAAATTCGGGCCGCCGCTCACCGTGGCGCGATACTTGGAAACGGCCTGCAGCCAGCGCATCGGCCGCTGAATAAACGCAACCGGCGTCATGACGACGGCCGTGCTGTCGGCGTAAATCGGCTGAATGATGCCGCCGATCAGGCCCATGTCGTGGTAGGGCGGCAACCAAATTACGCCGCTGGAATGCGGGCCGTTGCCGAAGAACTGCTTGATCGCTTCGGAATTGTGCAGCAAGTTACGGTGGGTGACCATCACCCCCTTGGGCGCTTGCGTCGACCCCGAGGTGTACTGCAGGAAGGAAAGGCTATCGCCCGTCAACTCCGGCTTCACCCAAGCGTTCTCGATGCCGGGCTCAATATTGTCGGTGGCCATCCATTGCAGCGAAAGCAATTCCGGCACGCCGGCCAAACGCTTGGTGACGTCGGACAAAATGCGTCGCGTCGTCAACACGAGCGACGGCTTCGCATCCGCCACGATCGAAAGCAGACGCGACGTCAAGCGATTCATGCGCGGCAGATAGGCCGGCACGGCGATGACGCCCGCATACAAGCAGCCGAAGAAGGCGGTGATGTATTCCAGGCCCGGCGGATAAATCAAAATCGCGCGGTCGCCGGCATTTTGCGAACGTTGCAACCAAGCGGCGATGGCGCGCGCTTGGCGATCGAGTTCGGCGTATGTCAGATTGATTTCTTCGGATTCGCCGTCGGCGAGAAATCGGAACGGAGCATGGCTCGATCGTTCCAGATTGCGACGCTGCAGCAAGTCGACAAAGGTCTCAATATCTACCGGTGCCGATTCCAATGGCGGATTTGCCATCTGGTAGCCTTCTCCCAACGTATTCGAAACTTAAAGGGCTCGACCGCCCGGGGGCCGTGCCCGAGGCACGACACTCCGGCCGATCGTTCCCAACGACTTCGCGTTAGCGACCTACGAACCACTATGTTACCTGGCGCGAACCCCTGCGACGCAGCGCAATGACCGCGATTCCCTAATCGGCAGTCTTTACGCGATCCTTTGAGTCGAGCACCGTCGCCCCCCATAATCGTTCGCTTGCGCTTCGGCTTCCGGCGACTAATCGACGCTACGCTCGCCGTTCGGTGCGACGATTCACAACTCAAACCCTGCCACAACAACAGCTTGCGGCAATACAACGTACGAGTCGCGAACGGCCGTCCAGACGAACGGCATAACCCCTCGAATCTTCCTAAGTTCGCATCCCCGTTAAATTAACAGAGCATGGTCGGAATTCAACCCGGAGAAGCCCCAGTCGCCACGGATCGCCCATTTTTCCAAATTTGTGACCAATGACGAACTGGACACAAATCAACGCATTTTGATACGTACCGGAATCCGATTGGTTGACGCTCGTACGAAGATCAAGCAAATTAGTGACTTACGCTGCGGCACCTGCGGCGTCCCCGCCAAACTTTTCCCACCCTAGTGCGAGCCAGCCATGCGGCAAATTGCCCGTTTTTTTCGTCCGACGATGGTCCTGGGAACCGCTTTCACTGTTCTTTTCACGTTCGGAGTAGCCGCGAACGCGGAAAACTGGCCGCAATGGCGCGGTCCTCGCAACGATGGCACCAGCACGGAAACCGGCCTGCCGACGACCTGGAGCGCGACGGAGAAAGTCGTTTGGAAACTGCCGCTCCCCGGCCCCGCCGGCGCCACGCCGGTAGTGTGGGGCGATCGCATTTTTCTCACCTCGGCCAAAGGGCAAGACCTCGTTCTGATTTGTGCCGACACCTCGGGCAAGCTCCTTTGGGAACGTAAGCTCGGCACCGGCGATGAAACGGTTCGCGGCGATGAAGGTAATTCGGCAAGTCCGTCCCCTTCAACCGACGGCAAGCACGTGTGGGCCATGCTCAGCACCGGCGAACTCGGTTGCTACGACTTCGACGGCAACCAAATATGGCAATTCAATCTACAAGAGCGTTACGGCAAGTTCAGCATTCAGTTCGGCATGACGTCGACGCCGGTGCTCGACGGCGACAAGCTTTACATTCAGTTGCTCCACACGAACTACTATCTGCTCGCGGCCATCGACAAACTGACCGGGAAAGACCTTTGGAAGCATGAACGACAAAGCGACGCTAAGGCCGAGTGCGAACATTCGTACGCCTCACCGGTGCTCTATCGCGACGGCAAGAACGAGTTTCTCCTCGCACACGGTTGCGACTACGTCACGGCGCACAGCCTACGGGACGGCTCCGAACTCTTCCGTTGCGGCGGGTTAAATCCCGAAGGCAAATACAACATGACGCTGCGATTCGTAGCATCCCCCGTCGCCGCCGAAGGTCTGATCGTCGTCCCTTCCGCGAAGAACGGCCCCGTGCTGGGCCTGAGCGTCAACGCGAAAGGCGACATCACCAAGAGCAGCGCAGGGCACGTTTGGCGTCGCGACGACAACACGCCCGACGTGCCGAGCCCGCTGGTTCACGACGGCTTGGTATATCTCTGCCGGGAAAACGGCATCCTCATTTGCCTCGACGCCAAAACCGGCGAGCAACTCTACTACGAACGGACGCACTCGCAGCGGCATCGGGCATCGCCGGTTTACGCCGACGGCAAGGTCTATCTGACGGCCCGCGACGGCATGGTCACGGTCGTAAAAGCCGGACGAAAGTTCGAAGTGCTCGCCTCAAACGACATCGGGGAAGCGATCTCCGCGTCGCCCGTGATTTCCGGCGGCCGCATCTACTTGCGCACCTACGATTCGCTGATCGCGATCGGAACAAAATAGTCGGCGGTAGGCAGGCGGCAGTCGACAGTTTTCTCAGGATGAAACTCTTATGTTCCGTGCTCTCATCGCTTGCGTTTTCGCCCTCGCATCCCACGCTGCGGCAACTGCCGCCGACGTGACGCTCGAAACCCAGGAAATCGCCGCCGACCTGGGCGTCGGGTACGCGGTGAACCTGGTCGACGTCAACGGCGACAAGAAACTCGACATCGTCGCCGTCGATCAAACGCGCGTCGTCTGGTACGAGAATCCGTCGTGGAAAGTCCACACGCTGATCCAAGATCAAACGAAGAAAGACAATGTCTGCATCGCACCGTACGACATCGACGGCGACGGGCAAGTCGAGTTTGCCTTAGGGGCCGATTGGCGGCCGTTCGATTCGCAAACCGGCGGCACCATTCAATGGCTCGCTCGTCCGCAATCGGCGAGCGAACCGCACTGGGCCGTTCGCCATATCGCCGAAGAACCGACGGTACATCGCATGCGCTGGGCCGACATTGACGGCGATGGCCGCGCCGAACTGATCGTCGTGCCGCTTGTCGGCCGCAACACGACGAAGCCGGAATTTCAGGAATCGGGCGTCCGCATCC